>NZ_CANPVT010000053.1 GCF_947581735.1 Candidatus Palauibacter soopunensis | reverse complement strand
AGTTCGGATTGGAGTCTGCAACTCGACTCCATGAAGCCGGAATCGCTAGTAATCGTAGGTCAGCCATACTACGGTGAATACGTTCCCGGGCCTTGTACACACCGCCCGTCAAGCGATGGAAGCTGGGGGTACCCGAAGCCGGTGGCCTAACCTTCGGGAGGGAGCCGTCGAAGGTAAACTCAGTGACTGGCGCTAAGTCGTAACAAGGTAGCCGTAGGGGAACCTGCGGCTGGATCACCTCCTTTCTAGGGAGATGTCCTTTCGATGAGAAAGGCGCACCTGGACCTCCTGCAAGTCACTCACCTTCTTGTTCAACCTTCCGGCGCCATCGCCGGCCTGCTCCAACCCGTGGTCCGTCCATGACGTTCAGGGCCGGTTTCGTCGCCATCGTCGGACTTCCCAACGTCGGAAAGTCCACGCTGCTCAACGCCTTCCTCGGAGAGCGGCTCGCGGCTGTGACGCCGAGGGCCCAGACGACGCAGCGACGACTCCTCGGGATCTACTCCGACGACGCCTCACAGGCCGTCTTCATCGACACGCCCGGTCTCCTCGAGCCGCGCTACACGCTGCATCGATCGATGAGGGAAGAGGCGCTTTCGGCGCTGGAAGACGCGGATCTCGTGCTCGCCGTGGCGGACGCGGGGTTCGCACCCAGCCTCGACTGGGCCGGCGAGTTCGCGCACTCGATCCGTATTCCGAAGATCCTCTGCCTCAACAAGATCGACCGGGTCGAGACGTCGGGCCGGGAGGAGCTTCGGGCCCGATTCGCGAGCGGCCACTGGGATGGCGTGTACGGGACGTGCGCGACGAAGAAGCAGGGAGTCCCGAAGCTGCTCGAAGCCCTGTCCGCGCTACTGCCGGAGTCGCCGCCCCTGTATCCCGTGGACGAACTCTCCGACGCGCCGGAACGACACTTCGTCGCCGAGATGATCCGGGAAACGTGTCTGGAGGAACTGGCGGACGAAGTACCGTACGCGGTGGCCATCCGGATCGAGGAATTCCGCGAGCGGAAGGGGGGCAGGCCAACATACATCGAGGCCCTGATCCATGTGGAGAAGGAATCCCAGAAGGGCATCGTCGTGGGAGCGGGCGGAAGGACGATCCGGAAGCTCGGGACCCGCTCCCGCCTGAAGATCGAACGCTTCCTCGGCCGGCGGGTCTACCTCCGGCTCCGCGTTAAGGTCCTCCCGAACTGGCGGAAGAAAACACACCATCTTAGGGTGCTCGGTTTCCGGGTTCCCGCGCAGGAGAACTGATGCCCCTCGACGAAAGACTGCTCGAGATCCTCGCCTGCCCCAAGTGCAAGGGCGAGCTGGAATACCGGCTGGGCGACGGTGAAGAAGCGCTCCTGTGCCACGCCTGTCGTCTGAGATACGAAGTCGACGACGGGATTCCGATCATGCTCATCGACGAGGCGAAGCCTCTCTGACCCCCCGCGGGCGCGACCGGGGCCGCCGCCGATCCCGGGGCCCCCGCCGATCGCGAGGTGGCCGGCGAGTCAGCGGACGGTTGCAACGGATCGAGAGCGGCGCGGCCTTCGTCATTCCGGACGAGGGGGACGAGGACATCTTCGTCCGCGCCCGGGATCTCGGTACGGCCGTGGACGGCGACCGCGTGACGGTGAGGATCGAAGACCGCGGACGGCGCGGACCCCGGGGAAGCATCATCGAGGTCCTCGACCGCGCTCGGTCGCACGTTGTCGGCGTCTTCCACGGCGAACGCGGGCACGGGTGGCTCGGCACGACCCAGCCGAAGCTCGGGATCGACGTGTTCATCCCGGCGCGCGAGCGCGGAGAGGCCGAGTCCGGCGACCTCGTGGTCGTCGAGGTCACGGATTGGGGGGAAGAGGGTCCGGGCCCCGCGGGGCGCGTCGAGCGCGTGCTCGGGCCGTCCGGGGATCCCGCCGTGGCGGTGCTCGCGATCCAGGCGGCATACGGGATCCCGGATGCGTTCCCTGAAGCTGTCGAGAAGGCGGCGGTGGCGCTGGCCGCGCGGGGGATCCGGGCGGCCGATCTCGCCGGGCGCGAGGATTGTCGGAGTGACCGCGTAATCACGATCGATCCCGGAGACGCGCGCGACCACGATGACGCGATCTCCATCGAGCGGCTCGCGGGGGGCGGGGCGCGGATCGGAATTCACATCGCGGACGTATCTCACTATGTGCGCGAGGGCGATGGGCTCGACACGGAAGCCTGGGAGCGCGGCACGAGCGTCTACCTCGTGGATCGCGTGCTGCCCATGCTGCCCCACGCGCTGTCGAGCGACCTCTGCTCGCTCGTGCCCGGCGAAGATCGGCTCACGCTGGCCGCTTTCCTCACCGTCGATCGCCGGGGAGCGCACCACGGGACGCGCCTCGCCCGGGCCGTCATCCGAAGCGTCCACCGGCTCTCCTACGAAGAGGCGCAGCACGCGATCGACGGCAGGAACACTCCGGCGACGGAGCGGGATCCGGGCCTGTCCGAAGATCTTCGGGCGTTGCTGGAGGTGAGCCGAAGCTTCCGTCGGCGGCGCAGGGCACGGGGCAGCCTCGACTTCGACCTGCCGGAGTCCCGGGTCGTACTCGACGAAGGGGGGGCTCCCGTCGACGTGCGGCGGCGCGAGCGGCTCGACTCGCACCGGCTGATCGAAGATCTGATGATCGCCGCGAACGAAGCGGTGGCGAGGTGGGCGATCGAGGAGGCGGTTCCGGTACTCTACCGCATACACGAGGAACCGAACCCGGAGAAGCTCGACACGCTGCGCCTCCTCGCCGGCGAATTCGGGCTCTCCTTCCCGGAGCGGAATCCGCGCCCGCGCGACTTCCAGCGGCTGCTCGACGCGGTGAAGGGCAGGGTGGAGGAGCCGATCATCTCGGTCCAGGTGCTGCGGAGTCTCGCCAAGGCCCGCTACGAGACGCGCAACGAGGGCCATTACGGCCTCGCTTCGCCGGCGTACCTCCACTTCACCTCGCCCATCCGGCGGTATCCGGACCTCGTCGTCCACCGGCAACTGGCGCGCTGGCTGACGGAGGCGGGCAGCGTTCGCGACATCAGCCGCGACTGGCTCTCGGCGACCGCCCGGCACGCCTCGGCACGCGAGGAGAACGCGGCCCGGGCGGAGCGGGACTCGGTGGAACTCAAGAAGGTCGAGTTCATGGAACGGCATGTGGGCGACCACTTCGACGGGACGATC
Source organism: Candidatus Palauibacter soopunensis (assembly GCF_947581735.1). Lineage (NCBI taxonomy): Bacteria > Pseudomonadati > Gemmatimonadota > Gemmatimonadia > Candidatus Palauibacterales > Candidatus Palauibacteraceae > Candidatus Palauibacter > Candidatus Palauibacter soopunensis. The sequence goes on along the minus strand of NZ_CANPVT010000053.1, from coordinate 299,784 downwards.
AGCGCCACAGCCCGCTTCGGCTTCTTCGTCCGGCTCGACGCGTATGACATCGAAGGGCTCGTCCATGTAAGCCGCCTCGCGGGGGACCACTACGTACACGACCGGAAGAAGCACGCCCTCCGGGGCCGGCGGACGCGAAGGAGCTACCGGCTCGGGGACCCGGTGGGGGTTCAGGTCGTCCGCGTGGATCGCGAGGCACGCCGGGTCGATTTCGACCTCGTGTAACGCGGCTCTCGAAAGTTCGCCTTCCGCGGGGAAACGTGGTCTATTTACGCCCAGCGTGGTTCGGAGACACCACGCCATCACACCCCATACGGACCTGGCGTCGCACGGAGGGACTGGAGCCGGAATGACGGAGTTGGTGAGACAGAAAGAGCGTGCGGAGGCGCTGCGCAGCCGGCTCGATGAGCTACGGGGGTATCTTTGAGATCTCCGCGAAGCTGATCCGCATCGCGGAACTCGAAAAGAAGATGGCGGCCCCCGACTTCTGGAACGACCGCGACGGCGCGAAAGAGGTCATCGGCGAGGCGAACCTTCTCAAGGGTTGGACCCGTCCATGGGCGGACTGCTCCGCCCGGGTGGACGATCTGTTCGAGATGGCGCTTCTGCTCGAGGACGAGGACGACGCCGAGCTGCAGGCGGAACTCGAAGCGGGACTCGAGCGGGCGGAGATGGAGGCCGCTCGCCTGGAGTCGCGGAACATGCTGCGCGGGGAGGACGCCCACCGCAGCGCGCTCGTCACGATCAACCCGGGCGCCGGCGGGACCGAGTCGCAGGACTGGGCGGAGATGCTCATGCGCATGTACCTGCGCTGGGCCGAACAGCACGACTACGATGTCGAGGTCATGGATCTCCTTCCGGCCGAGGAAGCGGGGATCAAGTCGGCCACGCTCGATGTGGAAGGACAGTTCGCCTACGGGTATCTTTCGGCCGAACGGGGTGTCCACCGCCTTGTGCGCATCTCCCCCTTCGACTCGCAGGGGCGCCGCCACACCTCGTTCGCCTCCGTCTTCGTCTACCCGGTCGTGGATGAGGACATCGAGATCGAGGTCAACGACGAGGATCTCAGGGTCGACACCTTCCGCGCGTCCGGGGCGGGCGGCCAGCACGTGAACAAGACGGACTCCGCGGTGCGGATCACGCACCTCCCGACGGGCATCGTCGTCTCGTGCCAGCAGGAGCGCAGCCAGCACAAGAACAAGTCCAAGGCGATGAAGATGCTGCAGGCCGCCCTCTACCAGCGGGCCGTCGAGGAACGGGAGGCGCGCCGGGCCGAACTGGAGGGGGCCAAGACGCGGATCGAGTGGGGGCGACAGATCCGGTCCTACGTCCTGCAGCCCTACAAGATGGTCAAGGACCACCGGACGAATCTCGAGGTCGGCAACGTCGACGCCGTGCTGGACGGCGAGATCGACGGGTTCATCCAGGCGTTTCTCCAGGAATCCGGCAGGACGGGCGCATGAACTGTCCTTCCTGCGGCTCCGAACCCCCGGGACTCCGGGACGGCATCTGTACCTCCTGCTGGTACGGGTCGGAGGAGCGGCCGAAGCCCGTAAGGGACCGCTTCGCGAAACTTGCCCGGCTGCGCGAACTCGGCGTCGACCCCTACGGCCGCGCCTTCGACCGTTCCCACGAACTGCGCGAGGCCTTCGCGGCGTTCGAGGAGGCGGAGGCCGCGGCTCAAGCGGCAACGGACGGCGGGGATCCTCCCGAACTCGAAGGTGTCCGGGTTGCCGGCCGCATCCTCTCCTACCGCGATCTGGGAGGGAGCGCCTTCGCGCACATCGGCGACCGCGACGGGCGGCTGCAGATCCATCTGCGGCGCAACCTCCTGGGCGACGAGGGTTCGGCGCTCGTGGATCTGCTCGACCTCGGGGACTGGGTCGGGGTCGAGGGGACCGTCTTTCGGACCCGGCGCGGCGAGGTCACGGTTCGCGCGGAGTCCCTCGTCCTCCTGACCAAGACGCTCCGTCCGCTCCCGTTCGGGAAGGAGGAGGTCGCCGAGGATGGGCGGCGCGTCGTGCACAGCGGATTCAGTGATCAGGCCTCGCGCTACCGGCAGCGGTATGCGGACCTGGCGGTGAACCCGGAGGTCCGCGAGGTGTTCCGGATCCGGGGCAGGGTCGTCACGGAGCTCCGCCGCTGGCTCGACGCGCGCGGCTTCCTCGAAGTGGAGACTCCGATCCTGCAGCCGCTCTACGGGGGCGCCCTCGCGCGGCCGTTCTCCACGCACCACCACCGGCTCGACCGGAAGATGTTCCTGCGGATCGCGGATGAACTTTACCTGAAGCGGCTCATCGTCGGGAATCTCGACCGGGTGTACGAGATCGGACACGACTTCCGCAACGAGGGGATCGACCGCACGCACAACCCCGAGTTCACGATGCTCGAGCTGTACTTCGCGTTCGCCGACTACGAGGACGTGATGAGCCTCACCGAGACGATGATCGGCGACGTCGCGCGCGAAGTGATGGGGACGACGCGCTTCGAGTACGATGGGGCGGTCGTCGACCTCGCCGCGCCCTGGACCCGGATCCGCTGGGATGAGGCGTTCGCGGAGGCCACCGGACTCGATCCGCGGAAGGCGGAGGACGAGGACCTTCGCGCCCTGGCAAGGGAGACCGGGCGCACCGATGCGGACGAACTCTCCCGCGTGCAGATGCTGGACGCCCTGTTCTCGGACCTGGTAGAAGGCCGGATCACGGACCCGGTCTTCGTGTACGGTCACCCGATCGACATGAGCCCGCTCGCGAAACCGAAGCGGGGCGAGCCGGAGTTCGCGGAGCGATTCGAGGTCATCGCGTGCGGCTTCGAACTCGTGAACGCATTCAGCGAACTCAACGACCCGGCGGACCAGTGGAACCGGTTCGCGGCGCAGCAACGGCTGAGGGAGGCGGGGGACCAGGAGGCGATGGAGATCGATGAGGACTACGTGCGGGCGCTGGAATACGGGCTGCCTCCCACGGGCGGGTTCGGGCTCGGGGTCGACCGCCTCGTCATGCTGATGACGGGACAGACTTCGATCCGCGACGTCGTCCTCTTTCCCATCCTCCGTCCTGAGGAGGGACGCTCGTGAGCGGAGGGCGGGGCCGCTTCGAGCGGTTCGTCGCCCGGCGCTACCTGCGCGGGACCGGGCGCCGCATGTCCGTCTTCGGGGGCTTCCGCGCCTTGGGCCGCTTCCTCGGCCGGCCGTGGCGTCCCCTCGCGGGCACCGGCACCGTGGACGAAGAGGACTCCAGGCTCGTCGCCTTCATATCCAGTCTCGCCGTGGGAGGCGTGGCCGTCGGCGTGATGGCCCTCATCGTCGTCATCGGCGTCCTCAACGGTCTCCAGGAGAGCCTGAGGGACCGAATCCTCAGCGGCGGTCCGCACGCGCACGTGATGGAACTCGACAGCGGCTTCCAGATGGCCGACTGGGAGACGGTCCTCGACCGGGTCCGGCAGGATGACGACGTGGTCGCGGCCTCTCCGTTCGCCTTCAACCACGTCATCCTCACCCAGCAGGGCGACCGTTACAACGAATCCATCGTCCTGCGCGGGATCCCGGACGACCCGGACGGGATGCGGATCGCCGGGCTCATGGAGCACCTCATCATCGGGGAGCCGCCCTTTGGCGCGACCGAATCCGGGAACCCGGGCATCGTGGTGGGGCGCGGTCTCGCACAGAAGATGGGTCTCTACCAGGGCAAGGTCATCGTCGCGCTGTCCACCCGGGACGCGACGCTGTCGGCCGCGGGGCTCTCGGCCTCGCTGCGGCGCTTCGAGGTCACGGGGATCTTCCAGACGGGGCTCTACCAGTACGACGACGAGCTTGCGATGGCCCCGCTCGCCGAGGCGCAGGCCCTGTTCGGGCTCGGCGACGCCGTAACCGGCATCGAGTTCGATGTGAGCGACCCGTGGCAGGCGACGGAAGTGTCCGCGCGGCTGGAGGAGGCGCTCGGCTGGCCCTACCGCGTGGAGGGCTGGCAGGAACTCAACCGGAGCCTCTTCTCCGCGCTGCGCCTCGAGAAGCTCGGCATGGCCGTCGTCCTCATCCTCATCGTCCTCGTCGCTTCCTTCAACATCGTCTCGACGCTCGTGATGATGGTCGCCGACCGGACGCGCGAGATCGGGATCCTCCGCTCGATGGGGGTGACGGCCCGGGGCGTCGGAAGAGTATTCACCAACATGGGGCTGTTCATCGGCGTCGTGGGCACAACGCTCGGGGCCGTCCTCGGGGCCATCCTGGCCTGGGCGCTGACCCGCTACGAGTTCATCACGCTCCCGAGCGATGTCTACTTCATCGACCGGCTGCCGATCTCGCTCGCGCCCCTCGATGTCACGCTGATTGTCGTCGGCTCGCTGCTCATCTCCTACCTGGCCACGATCTATCCGGCGCGAAAGGCCGCGGCGCTCGCGCCGGTCGACGCCATCCGGCACGAATGACGGCGGAGCGCGGGGGAGTCCCGCCGGCCGCGGTGCGGGCGGTGGGACTCGAGCGGACCTTTCCGAGCCCGGATGGCGGCCTCCTCCCCGTCCTGAAGGCGATCGACCTGACCGTGGCCCCGGGGGACGCCCTCGCGATCGTGGGTCCGAGTGGGTCGGGGAAGTCCACGCTGCTACATTTGCTCGGCGCCCTCGACCGGCCGACGGAGGGAGATGTCTGGCTCGGGGGCGAGCGGGTGTCGGAACTGGAGGGGGAGCGGCTGGCCGAGTTGAGGAACCGGTTCGTCGGCTTCGTGTTTCAGTTCCATCACCTGCTGCGCGACTTCACGGCGCTGGAGAACGTGATGCTGCCGCGGTTGATCGCCGGGGCATCGCGGGAGGAAGCCCGCGACCGGGCCGCCGAACTGCTGGCTCAAGTCGGGCTGTCGGAACGGGCGAGCCACCGGCCGCGCCGGCTCTCCGGCGGCGAACAGCAGCGGGTCGCGGTGGCGCGGGCGCTGGCGAACGCGCCCCCGCTCGTGTTGGCGGACGAGCCGTCCGGAAACCTGGACGCGGAGGCGACGCTGCGCCTGCACGATCTGCTGTTCGAGCTGGTGGACGGGCACGGCGCGGCTCTGGTCGTCGTGACGCACAGCCGCGAACTGGCGGGACGCGCGAGTCGGGTGCTCCGCATCGAGAGCGGCGGACTCGTCGCGGCGCGATGAAGCGCCGGGCGAGGTAACGGAGAAACGGGATGGACTGCGAAAACTGCGGAGAGCGCAAGGCGAAGATCACCCTTACCGAGATTGAGAACGACGAGATGCGCACGCTCAATCTCTGCTCGACCTGCGCGACGTTGAAGGGTGTGGCGGCCGGCGGCGGATCCGCGCCCATGGCGGATCTGCTCGCGCACCTCGGCGGGAGCGCCGGGGACAACCTGTTCGACGAGTCCGGCGAGGCTTGCGAATACTGCGGCACCGGCGCAGGCGACTTCCGCAAATCGGGGAGGCTGGGTTGTCCGCAGTGCTACGCGCAGTTCCACCGCCAGCTCCGCGCGCTCCTCCGCCGCGTGCACGGCTCTTCGCAGCACATGGGGAAGGTGTACGTGAGTACGGCCCCCGACGCGGACCCGGAGCAGGTCCGCCTCTCCACCCTAAGGAGACGGCTTGAGCGCGCCGTGGAGATCGAGGATTTCGAATCCGCGGCGGACCTCAGAGACGCGATCCACGCGCTGACGGAGGTCTCGTGACGAACGGGCCGGCGGCCGCGCCGCCCATTGGAACTCACGGTCTCGACTGGTTGGATGAAGAGGGCCCCGATGGCGATATCGTCGTCTCGAGTCGCGTACGCCTCGCCCGCAACCTCCAGGGTTACTCGTTCTCCGCGCACGCGACCGGCGACGAGCGAGAAGCCCTGCTCGAGAAGGCGCGGGCGGCGACGGATGCGGCGGGCGTGCTCGAAGAGGTCGATTTCTGGGAGATCTCCCGTCTCGACCCGGTCGATCGCCTCCTCCTGCTCGAGCGGCGCCTCGTAAGCAAGGAACTCATCGGCGGGCCCGAAACCGGACCGCGTCGCGGCTCGGGTCTTGCCCTTTCCCGGACGCGCGCGCTCGGGATGATGGTGAACGAAGAGGATCACCTCCGGCTGCAGACGCTGCGCGGGGGTTTCCAGCTCGCGGCCGCCTGGCGAGACCTCGATCAGCTCGACGAGGAGATCGGCGCACGTCTCCCGTACGCCTTCCATCAGGAGTTCGGCTTCCTGACCTCGTGTCCGACCAATGTAGGAACCGGGCTGCGGGCTTCCGTCTTCATCCATCTGCCCGGTCTCGTCCTCACCCGTCAGATCCGCAAGGTGCTGGAGGGGATGGGGCAACTCGGCGTCACCTATCGGGGTCTATACGGAGAGGGTTCGAGGATCGTGGGAAACCTGTTTCAGATCTCGAATCAGACGACACTGGGCAAGACGGAGGAGGATCTGATCGACCAGCTCGAACGCCTGGTCGGCCGCGTCATCGGATACGAGAAGCAGGCGCGGGCCGTGCTGCTGCGCGAGGCGCCGAACGTGCTCGAGGACAAGGTCTGGCGAGCCTACGGGATCCTGTGTCACGCAAGGAGTCTGCCCTTCGAAGAGATGATGAACCTCCTCTCCGGGGTCCGGCTCGGCATCTCGCTGAAACTTCTAAAAACACCCCGGGTAGACGTGATCAGCCGCATGATGATCCACGCCCAGACCGCACATCTCGCGCGCGCGGCGGGGCGCCGGCTCGACGAGGCGGATGCGGACGCGTTCCGCGCGAGCTACGTTCGAAGAGCCCTGAATGGCGCGGGATAGTCACGCTGCCGACCGTCAGGTCGACGCCACATGAGACTCGGATGAACTACAACTTCACGGATCGTGTTCGGAAAGTGCTCGCCATGGCGCGCGAGGAGGCCATCCGCCTCAAGCACGATTACGTGGGCACGGAGCACATCCTCCTCGGCCTGATTCGTGAAGGCGAAGGCGTCGCGGCCGCGGTTCTGGCCAACCTCTCGGCCGATCTCGACGAGTTGAAGCAGCTCGTGGAAGGGAACATCCGGACGGGGAAGAGCAGTTCGTCGATCGGCGAACTCCCCTACACGACGCAGGCGAAGAACGTGCTCGAGCACGCGATGGCCGAAACGGAGGAACTCAACCACACCTACGTGGGCACGGAGCACCTGCTGCTCGGTCTCCTCCGCCAGGAGAAGGGGCTCGCGGCGAAGGTGCTCGGAGAGGCCGGAATCGGACTCGACAGCGCGCGGGCCGAGACGCTGAAGCTGCTCGGGACGGATATGCCGGCCGGCGGTGCGCCCGCCGCGGCCTCCGTTTCCGATCCCTCGAGTGCGTCGGGCACGAAGGGGGACAAGAAGTCGAAAACCCCGGCGCTGGACCATTTCTGCCGCGATCTCACGCAACTCGCAAAGCAGGGCAAGCTCGATCCGACGATCGGCCGGCTGGGCGAGATCGAGCGCATGATGGAGGTCCTCTCGCGCCGCAAGAAGAACAACCCCGTACTCATCGGCGAGCCGGGGGTGGGCAAGACGGCGATCGTCGAAGGGCTTGCCCAGGCGATCCAGCGGGGCGACGTGCCCGATAGCCTGAAGCGGCACCGGGTCCTCGCGCTCGATATGGCCGCGGTCATCGCCGGCACCAAGTACCGGGGTCAGTTCGAGGAGCGTCTCAAGGCGATCGTCAACGAGACCTCGCAGGCGAAGGGCGTCATCCTCTTCATCGACGAATTGCACACGCTCGTCGGCGCGGGCGCGGCGGAAGGTGCGATCGATGCGTCGAACATGCTCAAGCCGGCCCTCTCGCGGGGGGAGCTTCAGTGCGTGGGCGCCTCCACGCTGAATGAATACCGGAAGTACATCGAGAAGGACGGCGCGCTGGAACGTCGCTTCCAGACCGTGATCGTCGAAGCTCCGACCATCGATGAGACCGTCGAGATCCTCCAGGGTCTGCGGAAGTACTACGAGGACCATCACAACGTGGAGATCCCGGATGCATCGCTCTCCGCGGCCGCCCGGCTGGCGGAACGCTACATCACGGACCGCTTCCTCCCCGACAAGGCCATCGACGTGATCGACGAAGCCGGCGCCCGGTCGAGGCTCGCCGCTCAGGTGCCGCCCGCCGAGGTGCAGGAGTTCCACACGAAGCTCGAGGAACTCGCGGAGTGGAAGGACGCCGCGATCAGCGACCAGGACTTCGAGCGTGCCGCCTACCTGAGGGACCGCGAGAAAGAGGTCCAGGAGGAGATCAAGCGCCGGCGGGACGAATGGGAGCGGGCGCGGGCCGAGTTCCGACCCACGGTCGACGAGGAGGATATCGCCTTCATCGTGGGCCGCTGGACGGGGATTCCCGTGACGCGGCTGAGGGAGGCGGAGACGGATCGCCTGCTCCGCATGGAGGACGAACTGCACGAGAGCGTCGTCGGGCAGGATGAGGCGATCGAGGCGGTGAGTCGCGCCATTCGCCGCGGGCGGGCGGGCCTCAAGGATCCCGACCGGCCCATCGGGAGCTTCATCTTCTGCGGTCCGACGGGGGTGGGGAAAACCGAACTGGCTCGGGCTCTGGCGCGCTTCCTCTTCGCGGAGGAAAGCGCGCTCGTACGCGTCGACATGTCGGAGTACATGGAGAAATTCTCCGTGAGCCGTCTCATCGGTGCGCCGCCGGGCTACGTCGGCTACGAGGACTCCGGCGCCCTCACGAAGGCCATCCGTCGACGGCCGTACAGCGTCGTCCTGCTCGACGAGATCGAGAAAGCGCATCCCGACGTCTTCAACATCCTGCTCCAGGTCCTCGACGAGGGCCGGCTGACGGACAACTACGGCCGGGTCATCGACTTCAAGAACACCGTCGTCATCATGACCTCGAACGTCGGGAGCCGTGACATCGGAAGCTCGACCCGCGTGGGCTTCACGGAAGATGCGAGCGGGATCGACTACGACCAGATCCGGGAGCGCGTCTCGGATGAGATCGAACGCGTGTTCACGCCCGAATTCCTGAACCGGGTCGAAGAGACGATCGTCTTCCACCCGCTGTCGAAAGAGCAGCTGGGAGAGATCGTGCATATCCAGCTCCGGGAGGTGCAGAAGCGCCTCGCGGAGGAAAGGCTCGAACTCGAACTTACCGAAGCCGCGATCCGGTTCCTGGTGGACCGCGGCTATGATGAGAAGTTCGGGGCCCGCCCGCTCAAGCGGACGATTCAGCGGCACGTCGAGGATGCGCTCTCCGAGCGGATCCTGATGGCCGATTTCGAGCCCGGCGATCAGATCCGCGTGGATATCGCCGAAGATGAGGACAGCCTGGTGTTCGCCACGCCCACGACTTCTTCGGCGAAATGAACCGCCGGCGGCCGCCTGCCAGCGCGGCGGGCGGACTGGTGCTGACAGGCCTGATCCTCGGGCTCGCCGCCGCGGAGCCGGCCTCGGCGCAGATTCAGCTCGACCAGTCGTCCGTCCGTGTCGATTCGGTCGTGGTGGTGGGGAATCAACGCCACTCCGCGAACATCATCATCACCCGCAGCGGCCTCCGCCCGGGCAACGTCGTGCGCCAACCCCAGATCCAGGACGCGATCCGCCGCCTCTTCAGTTCCGGGGACTTCTCCGATGTCGAGATCGGGGTGGCGGAGTCGGACGATCCCGAGCGCGGCGTCTTCTACATCCGCGTGGAGGAACGGCCCTACATCACGCAGTACGCGTTCCGCGGGCTGGAACGGGTGGACGAAGACGTCATCCGCGACACCGTCGGCCTCACAAGCAACAGTCCGCTCGACCCCAGTCGCATCGGGCGCGCGCGCGTCACAATGCTCGAACTGTTGTCGAACGAAGGGTTTCCGACCGCGAGCGTGGATACGCTCATCCGCCCTGACCCGGCGTTTCCTCCGGACCTTCTCGTTGTGTTCGACGTCGACGAAGGGCCGCGGCTCGGGATCACGGCGATCACATTCGCGGGGAACGAAGCGTTCACGGACGGCGAACTCCGGGCGGCGATGGCCACGGATGAGGAGGGGTTCTTCTGGTTCGATTCCGGTGAACTCAAGAGGGACGAATTCCGGCGCGACCTGACGGAGCGCCTCCCGGACTTCTACCGCTCGCACGGCTATCTCGACTTCGAGGTGCTCGGGGACACGGTCATCTCGGACCGCGTGACCGGGAAGGGCCGGATCGAGATCCGCGTCGCGGAGGGCGCCCAGTACCTGCTCGAGGATCTGAGGATCACGGGCAACCGCGCGTTTCCGCTCGCGACGATCGAGCCGATCGTGCGCCGCGACCAGCACGAGGCCGAAGGGGACGAGGCGTATCCTCCCTTCAACTTCACCGCCTTCTACGCTTCGCCGGCGGACCTCGGAGACCTCTACCGGAACAACGGATACCTCGGGTCCCGCGTCACGCCGGATGTGCGGCGCGTGGACGTCCCCGAAGGCGAGGCGCCCCGCGTCACGGCCCATCTCGTCATCCAGGAAGGCGCGCGAAGCTATATCCGGGAGATCGCGATCGAGGGGAACACGGCCACGCATGACCGCGTGATTCGGAACCGCCTGCTCATCTTCCCCGGTGACGTGTACTCGCAGGAACGCCTGATCCAGTCGTTCCAGAACATCCAGGGGTTGAACTTCTTCGAGCCGCTGCCGCCGGATGAGGCGATCAACATCCGCCCGCGCCCGGACGGGGACATCGACATCTCGCTGCGCGTCCAGGAGAAGCAGACGGGGACGCTGAACTTCGGGATCACCGCGTCCGGCTACACGGGGCTCGCGGGGTTCATCGGCTATTCGCAGCCGAACCTCTTCGGGCTCGCGAAGACGGGAAGCTTACGCTGGATCTTCGGCCGCCGGCAGCGGGACGCCGATATCAGCTACTCCGATCCGGAACTCTTCGGAAGCCACTACTCCGCCAACGTCACGCTGCGGAGTTCGCGCGACCAGTTCACCGGCTTCAGCCTCGGAGACCGCCGCCAGACGGGCGGCCTGACGGAAGTCGGCATCCCCATCTTCGGGATACGGAACACGCGCGTGTTCGTGGGCTACTCGATCTTCGACGACGACGTGCGGGGGCTGGACACGACGAACGTGATCGGGCGGCGATTCTCGCTCTTCTCCGGCGTGCGATCGACGCTTTCCGGGCGCCTGGTCCAGGATAGCCGGAACAACCCGCTATTCGCGACGGCCGGCGCCCGGAACCAGCTCGCGTTCCGGCAGACGGGCGGCTTCCTCGGAGGCGATGGGAACTACCAGAAGCTCGATTTGACGAGCGAGTGGTTCGTGCCGGTGGGTCGGCTCGGCGGGGGCCCCGGGAGCACGAGTCCGCCCATCGAACTCACCTTCGGCCTCAGCTTCGAGGCCGGGCTCATCCTGGGCCGGAATCCGTTCTTCACCGAACGCTACTATGCGGGGGGCACACAGGCGGGGATCCAGTTACGAGGATACGACGAGGCTTCCGTAACTCCGTCGGGGCACATCCCGGACAACGCCCCCTTCAGCGACCTCGACCGCGTGGGGGAATCGTTCTTCCGGACCGGGGTGACTTTCGGGATCAAGCTTACGAGCAGCATCTTCATGAGTGCTTTCATGGACGCCGGAAACGTCTGGCTGGACGCGAGCCAGCTCAACCCGACGGACCTTCTGGTAGGGGCGGGGATCGGCGCGAGTCTCGTGACGCCGTTCGGTCCCCTAGGTCTCGACTACGCATACGGATTCGATCGGCGCGATGTCCTGGGCCGGCCGGATCCGGGTTGGCAACTGCACTTCAAGTTCGGACGTGTGTTCTGAACCGAGAGGGATACCGACATGAACTGGATCCACGGGGGCGCAAGGCCGGCCGTGATGCGCGCGCTGGCGCTTGGCTCGCTGATCGCGGGCCCTCTGGCCGGTCAGGAGCAGCCGGGGGCGCCGGCGACGCTGGAAGCCATCCCGCTGCCCCCTGAGGGGACGCCGATCGTCTACGTGAACACGCAGGCCATCCTTCCCGTCGCACCCGGCGCCGATTCGGCGGGCGCCGCGTTTCAGCGCCTGTCCCTCGAGTTCGAGGGCGAACTTGAGGTTTTTGCGGCGGAGATCGACTCTCTCATTGCGGCGTACCAGCAGCAGCAGTCACTGCTCGACCCGGCGGGACGCCAGCAGAAGGAGCAGGAGATCCGCAACAAGCAGCAGGAGGCGGCAGGGCGGCAGCAGGAACTGAACGTGGAACTCGATCGGCGTCGCGCAGAGCTGCTCGAACCGATCGTGGTGCGCGTGAACGAGGTGATCGAGGAGATCCGCGCGGAACGCAGCTACTCGATCGTGCTCGACATCGCCGCGGGCGTGGTGGCGGCGGACACCTCCCTCGACATCACGACCGCGGTGCTCGAGCGTCTCGGGGTGGACCTCGCCGCCCTCTCGGCCCTGCCCGGTAGCTAGCAGCCGGCGCGGGGCCCGACCCGTTCCGCGAATGACGACGTTCACGGTCTCCGATCTCGCTCGTCGCGTGGGCGCGGATGTCCTGGGTGATCCCGACCGCCGGCTGAGCGGAGTCGCCTCGCTCGACGTCGCCGGCCCCGAAGACCTGGCCTTCTTTGCCCGCGAAGCCATGCGGGAGGCCGTACACGGGACGCGGGCGGGGGCGGTGCTGACCCCGCGCAGCTTCGAGCCGAGCGACGTTCGGTTCAGCGTCCTGAAGGTCGATGATCCCCATCTGTCCTTCGCCAGGATCGTGCGGCTGTTCCATCCGGAGCCCTCGCCGCCGCCGGGGATCCACCCGTCGGCCCGCGTCGACGAGGGGGCGCGAATCGGCGAGGGGGTGTCGCTCGGCCCCGGCGTCGTGGTGGAGGACGGGGCCCGGATCGGCCGTGGGACGTGGGTGGGGCCGGGGACGCTGATCGGCCGCGGAGTCCGGATCGGGGTCGACTGCCGGCTCGACCACGCCGTCTCCGTCCTCCACGGGGTCGAGATGGGCGACCGGGTGCGCGTGCACGCCGGCGCGCGCATCGGAACGGATGGCTTCGGGTACGTGCCGGGGCCGAGCGGGGCGCACAAGGTGCCGCAGATCGGCGGCTGCGTGATCGGAGCCGACGTCGAGATCGGAGCGAACTGCACGATCGACCGCGGCGCGCTCGACGATACACGGATCGGCGACCGGACCAAGCTCGACAACCTCGTGCACGTGGGGCACAACGTACGGATCGGGAGCGATTGCCTCATCGCGGCGCACGTCGGCATCGCGGGGAGCTGCGACATCGGCGCCGGAACGCACCTCGGCGGCCAGGCCGGCGTGGCGGGCCACCTGATGATCGGAGCCGGCGCGCGCATCGCGGGCCAGACGGGCGTGGTTCAGGACGTGCCCGCCGGAGCGGAGCTGGGAGGGACGCCGGCCAGGCCCCAACGGTCGTGGCTGAAGGAGGCCGCCCACCTGAGCAGGCTGCCGGACCTCTTCCATCGCGTCACGCGGCTCGAGCAGTGGCTGGGTGCCCGCGAGGGCGATCGGGCGATCCGGCGGGACGGGTCGGGCGAAGAAGGCGCTTGACGGCGAAACAGCGCACGATCGCGCGGGCCGTGGAGGTCCGCGGGTACGGAATACACACGGGCGAGCCCTCCATCGTGCGGCTTCGCCCTGCGCCCGAACACGGCGGCCTGCGCTTCCGTCGCACGGATCTCCCCGATGCGCCGGAGATACCGGCCACGGTGGAGTCCGTGCACTCCGCCTACCGCGAGACCGCTCTCCGGCGGGGCGACGCCGTGATTCGCACGGCCGAACACGTCCTCGCCGCGGCGCACGGGCTGGCGCTCGACAATCTCTGGATCGACGTTGCCGGGCCCGAACCGCCCGCTCTCGATGGGAGCGCGGCCGGCTGGTGCGACCGGCTGCTGGAAGCCGGACCTGTCGCGCAGGAAGCCGAGGCACGGTGCCTCCGGATCGGCCGGCCCCTGCAGCTGAAGGCCGGGGGGACCCGGTACGATGTCCTCCCCGCGGAGTTCGGGCGGGTTTCGGCCACGATCGACTTTGACCACCCTCTCATCGGGCGGCAGTCCGCGAGCGCGCGACTGGAGCCTGTGGCGTTCGCACGGGAGATCGCGCCGGCCCGCACTTTTGGTCTGTCCGCATGGGGAGACGCGCTCCGTGAGCGGGGACTCGCGCTCGGAGCGACGCGGGACAACACGCTCGTCCTCTCCGCGGACGGACTCGAAGCCGGGCAGGAACTCCGTTTCCCCGATGAATTCGTGCGGCACAAGATCCTGGACATCATCGGCGATCTCGCACTCGTGGGCGCGAGACTGCAATGTCATGTGGTCGCGGAACGACCGGGACACCACGGCAATCTGGAACTCGCCCGCCGACTGGCAGCCCGTGGCACGACACAGGGATACGATTGAGGCAGAACGAGACGAACGAGGAAGGGTGATGGACATCACCGAAATACTGAACATCCTCCCGCATCGGTATCCGATGCTTCTGGTGGACCGGGTGCTCGAGATCGAACCGGGGCAACGGATCGTCGGCCTGAAGAACGTGAGCGCGAACGAACCGTTCTTCGCCGGGCATTTTCCCGGCCGTCCCGTGATGCCCGGGGTGCTCATCATCGAAGCGCTCGCACAGTGCGGGGGAGTCCTCCTGATGAGCGGCCTGCAGGACCCCGAGGACAAGGTCATCTACTTCCTGTCGGTGGACGGCGTGAAGTTCCGGCGGCCCGTCATCCCCGGAGACCAGTTGATCCTCGAACTCGACCTCGTTCAGGGGCGAGGCAAGCGCGGGAAGCTGAAAGGGATTGCGCGGGTCGACGGCCGCGTCGCGGCGGAGGCCACGATTCTCGGACAGGTCATGGACCGGTGACCTCGGCGGGTTACGCACCGGGACGCCACGCGACGGCGGTTGTGGATCCGTCGGCAAGCATCGCCTCCAGCGCCACCGTGGGGCCGTACACCGTCATCGGCCCCGACGTGGAGGTCGGCGAACGGGTCCGGATCGGCCCGCACGTGCTCATCGAACGGGATACGCGCGTGGCCGAGGATGTGCGCATCGCGAAGGGCGCCGTCCTGGGCTCGGACCCGCAGGATCTGAAGTACGCGGGTGAACGCACCTTCCTGGAGATCGGACGACGCACCGTCGTCCGCGAGTTCACGACGCTCAACCGGGGGACGGCAGCGAGCGGTCTGACTTCGGTCGGGGCGGACACGCTCGTGATGGCCTACGTGCACATCGCCCACGACTGCCTCATCGGAGATCATGTCGTACTCGCGAACGGCGTGACCATGGGGGGACACGTCGAGATCGGAGACTGGGGAATCGTCGGAGGGCTGACGGGGATCCACCAGTTCACGCGCATCGGCCGGCACGCAATGGTCGGAGGAGGCGCGCGCGTCTCGCGGGACGTTGCACCGTACACCCTGGTGGGGGGAGGCCGTACCCGCACGTACGGCGTCAACCGTATCGGACTCGAACGCCGGGGGTTCGAGCCGGATGCAATCCGTGCCCTGCAGGCCGCCTACCGGACGATCTTCCGGTCGGGTGACCCGCTCCGGGCGAGTCTCGATCGCGTGCGGCGGGGGAACATGACTCCCGAAGTGCGAGAACTCGTGGAGTTCATCCTCCATTCCGAACGTGGCGTTACCGCGACCCGCGTCGGACCGGACGACGACCTCCCGCCGGAGCCGCGAGAGGCGAAGACCCGGTCTGCCGTGTGAGCCGCATTCCGGCCGGCGTCGTTGGCGTCGGGAAGCTGGGCGCCGAGCACGCCCGACTCCTGGCGCAGAGCGACGCGTTCGAGTTGGAGGGGGTCCACGACCGGTCGGCCGCGCGGGCGAACAAGGTCGCGGGTGCGTTGTCCGTACCGGCCTTCGCGGACGCTGAGGCGCTGCTGGACCGAGTCGAAGCCGTCGTCGTCGCGGTGCCCACCGTGGCGCACCACGAGGCCGCCGCCGCCGCGATCCGGGCGGGTTGCCACGTACTGGTCGAGAAACCGCTCACCACGAGCCTCGGCGAAGCGGATGAGATCCTCGCGCTCGCGGAGGAGCGGGGGGTCGTTCTCGGCGTCGGACACGTCGAGCGCTTCAACGGCATCCTCCTCGCCGCGGATCCATGGCTGGATCGACCGCGGTTCATCGAGTCGCTGCGCATGGCGCCGTTTCAGCCCCGGGGTGCGGACACCACGGTGATCCTGGATCTCATGATTCACGACATCGACCTCGTGCTCACCCTGACGGAGGCCCCGCTGGCGGACGTGCGGGCGGTGGGTGTGCCCGTCATCTCCCCCCGGATCGACCTCGCCAACGCCCGCCTGTCGTTCGAGGACGGCACGGTGGCGAACATCACCGCGAGCCGCGTGGCGCTGAAGGCAATGCGAAAGCTGCGGTTGTTCCAGCGCTCCGGGTACTTCAGCTTGGACCTGGCGGCCGAAACGGGACATCACTACAGGCGGCGCGATCCACGGACCGTGACCGCAATCACGGGGGTGGAGGCCCTGGTGGAGCACGTGCCGCTGGAGGCTCGCGGCGGCGAGGCGCTCGCGCGGGAACTCGAGGCCTTCGCCGATGCGATCGCGGGACGCCCGAGCCGCCTGGTATCGGGTCGCGCGGGCAGGGAGGCACTGGAAGTCGCGATTCGAATCACCCGCGAAATCGAGGAGTTCGTACATGTCGTTGCTCAAGATTCGTGAGGAGCGGAAGAAGCTCGGAGGCGCGGTGAAGCGGGGACCCCGGACGCTGGTTCTCCTCATCCTCCTTGCGCTTGTCCTCTTGTTGATGGCCTACCTCGGCCGCCTGTCCTGACCCCACGTCCACGACCGGCGGTCTTCATCTCCGCCGGCGAATCCTCGGGAGACCACCACGGCGCGGCGGTCGCGCGGGAGATCCGCCGGAAGCTGCCCGAGGCGAGGCTGTTCGGCATCGGCGGGCGCGAGATGGACGCGGCCGGCGTGTCGAGGATCGCCGGGCTGGACGAGTTGTCCGTCATGGGCGGGACGGAGGTGCTGCGGCGTCTGCCGGGCTTCCTTCGACTGGAGCGCAGGATCCGGCGCCTCTTCGTGACGGAGGATGTCCGGCTGTTTCTTCCGATCGACTACCCGGGACTGAATCTGCGGCTTGCCCGAAGCGCGCGGCGGCAGGGACGTCGGGTCCTCTACTACATCGCGCCTCAGGTATGGGCCTGGCGTGAGGGCCGGGCCAGGAAACTGCGACGCGATTGCGACCGCGTCCTCACCGTGCTCCCGTTCGAAGCGGCGCTGCTCGCACGATACGGCGTGCGCACGGACTTCGTCGGGCATCCCCTGCTCGACGCGACGCACGCTCCCGACGGTGGTGTGGGGGCCCGCCCGACGACCGGGTCCGGCGTGGCGATGGGGGGCCGCCCATCCGATTCGGGGAGGGTGATCGGACTCTTCCCGGGATCACGGGAGCAGGAGGTCCGGTGCATGCTTCCTGTCTTCGCGGAGGCGGCGCGGGAACTCGCGGGGCGGCACCGGGATCTCGATTTCATCATCGCGCGCCCACCGCACCTTCCGGAATCCCTCTATGCCGAAGCGGGATTCCCGACCGCCGGCGCGCGTGAGGCCACGACGCGGTCCTGGGCTGCCCTCACGAAGTCCGGCACGATCACCCTCGAACTCGCGCTCGCGGGGGTGCCGATGGTCGTGGGCTACCGCATGGGCAGGGTGGAGTGGGCCATCGGCCGTCGGCTCGTGCGCGTGCCGTCCATCGTGCTCGTCAATCTCGTAGCCGAGGCCCCGGTCGTGCCGGAGTTCCTTCAGGATGGGCTGACGGCCGAGGGGGCGGCGGCAGCGCTCGAGACGCTCCTCCACGAAGAGGCGCCGGCCCGGCGCGAGATGTTGCGCGGCTTCGAGGTCGTTCGCGAGCGGCTCGGCCACCCCGGCTGCGCGACGCGCGTGGCGAGGCACGCGATCGAGCTTCTGACCAACCCCGATTCCGAGCGTTGCCCCGGCACGCCGTGCTGAGCGCCCGCCGCATCCCGCTGGGCCTCGCGGTCCGACTCGTGCGGGCCGCGCTTCCGATCAGCCGGACGTGGCGCCTCCGGCACCCCGATGACCCCGGCCGGCCGTATCGGCCTCGGCTGAAGCACGAGGTCCACGCGTGCTGGCACGAACACCTCCTCCCGCTCACCTGCCTCTTCGCGGGCCAGGAACTCGCCACGCTCGCGAGCCGTGACCGAGACGGCGAGATCATCTCGCGCGTCCTCCGGCGCCTCGGTTATCGCGTGGCCCGGGGTTCGAGCACGCGGGGCGGTTCGGCCGGTTTCCGCCAACTGACCCGCGCGTTCGCTTCGGGGCGCGGCGTGATTCTCACGGGCGATGGACCGCGCGGCCCCCGCCGATCGCTGAAGGAAGGCGCGGCGCGCATCGCGGCGCTGACCGACAGCTCCGTGACGGTGGTGGGGGTCGCGGCCTCTTCGGGCCGGCGGCTCCCGAGCTGGGATCGCTTCCTCATCCCCGCTCCGGGGGCCACGGTGTTTGTGTCGCCCGCTCCGGTCGCCGAGGGGTACGCGCCGGACACGGGAGACATCCAGGCGGCACTTCAACGCGAGGTGGCCCGCTGCGAGCAGGCGGCGCGCGAGGCGCGCTGGACCCGTCCGCCGGGAATCGTACGCAGGGGGGGCGGGCAGGATCGCACGCCTCGGCCGGAGCGCGAGACTCCCGTGCGGCGCTCGCTCGAACTCCGCCTCCGCAGGCAGTGGCGCCGCCCGCGCGCGGCCCTTCCGATGAGAGGGCTGGCCCGCATCTACGGCGGCGTCCACGACGGCCGGCACCGCCTGTACGACGTCGGGGTCCTCGCCACGCACTCCGCCGCCATCCCCGTGATTTCGGTCGGCGGCGTCACGGTCGGGGGAAGCGGCAAGACACCGCTCGCCGCCTGCATTGCCCGCATGCTTCGGGAGGCCGGGCACCGGCCGGCCATCCTCGCGCGGGGATACACCGACGAGCTCGAGTTGCTCGCGCACGAAGCGCCGGGAGCGTCGATCCGCGGTCACCCGGACCGGCTCCGGTCCGCGCGGCGGGCGGCCGCGGAGGGGGCAACCGTCGTCATCGTCGACGATGGCTTTCAGCATCGCCGCCTCTTCCGGGACCTCGACCTCCTGGTCCTCGACCGGGACGCCCTTCGCCGCACGAACCGTGAGCGTCTCCCCGCGGGTCCCTTTCGCGAGCGCTGGGAACGCGCGGTCGCCCGCGCGGACGCGATCCTCTGCACGGGACGGGAGCCCTGGACGGCCGAACTGTCCCGCTTCGACGGCGAACTCCGAGTCCGTTGCGGCAGCCTGGCCCCCAACGTTCCGGTGGCGACGGCCGTGTTCGGGCACGGACCCCTCGAAGCGGCCAGCGCCGGAGCGCGCCGTTGGGCCGGGTCGCCGGCCCCCCGTGTCGCCTTGACCGGGATCATGAAGCCCAATCTCTTCTTCGCGCAGGCCGGCGCCGCGTGCGCGTCGGTTCGGGAGCGACTCGCGCTGAGCGATCACGGGATTCCATCGCCGCGAGAGCGGACGGCCGCGGTCGACGCGGCGGGGCGGGGCGGCGTCCTCACCACCCGCAAGGACGTCTCCCGACTCCGCCCGCTCTTCGACCCGGGCCTGCCGATCTGGGTTCTCCCCGAGACTCTCGCATGGAAGGCCGGCTGGGAAGACGTGAGACGCCTGATTCTCGATACGGCATCGGGTCGGAAAGACCGTGATCCGGCGGCCGGGAGGTGACACGGATCCTCGTGGCCTCGGTCGGACGGAACCGGGCCACCGCTCTACAAAGGGCGACGGACGAGTATGAAGACCGCCTGCGGCGGTACATCCGGTTCGAGGTCGTGCTCGTCGACCCGGCCGGACTTCCGGATGCGCGCGCCACGGAGGCGCGGGAGCGGGAGGCGGCGGCCCTCGAGCGGCGCCTCCCGGACGAACTGGACCTCATCGCCCTCACACGGGAAGGTGAGCGATGGACGACGCGGGCCCTCGCGGACTACCTCGACGACATGCGCACCTACGGACGGCCGGGAGCCGCGTTCGCGATCGGAGGGGCGCATGGACTCGCCCCGGGGCTACTCGCCCGCGCGCGGGCTCGGCTCGCGCTTTCGGCCATGACGCTCCCGCACGAGGTCGCCCGACTCGTCCTCACGGAGCAACTCTACCGGGCGGCCACCATCCTCCGTGGCGAACCGTACCACAAGGGACCCTGAGCGAACCGTGAGCGGACCGATGAGCGCCCCCGCCGAGTGGTTCAGGGACTGGTTCGGCCGAGCCTACCTCGAGCTGTATCCGCATCGGGACGAGGAGGAGGCCGTCCGAGCGGTCGCGCTCTATCGCGAGCGCGCCGGACTCGCGACCGGCGCCCGCGTGCTCGACCTCGCCTGCGGCGCGGGCCGCCACCTGCAGCGTCTCCGGGCGGCCGGCCTGCGGGCGGTCGGGATCGATCTCTCCGGCCCGCTCCTGGACGCGGCGCGAACCCGTCCGGGGATGGACGGATCCCTCATCCGCGCCGACATGCGCGGGCTCCCCTTCGCCGCCGGGACGTTCGATGGCCTCGTGAACTTCTTCACCTCCTTCGGCTACTTTCTCACGCCGGAGGAAGACATCGAGGTTCTGCGGGAAATCCGGCGGGTGCTGCGGCCCGGGGCTCCCTTCCTGATGGACTATCTGCACGCGGCGTGGGTCATCGACCGCCTCGATCCCGAATCCGTGGGCGAGATCAACGGGACTCCCGTACGGCAGACGCGGTGGGTGGAAGGAGACCAGGTTTTCAAGCGCATCGAGATCGGAGGAACCGGCGGCGGGGAGCCGGAGGTCTACCACGAGCGGGTGCGCCTCTATTCGCCGGAGGCGCTGCGCGGGCTCCTCCGCGAGCACGGACTCGAGGCCACGAACACCTTCGGCAGTTATGACGGGACGCCGTTTCGAGGCGACTCGCCCCGCCTGCTTCTGATGGGACGGACCCTTTGAATCCGGCGGGGAACCCGGAGATCGTCCCACGGCCCCTGGGCGTTCCCGGCTCCATTGCGCACGCTGTCCTGGACGCGGGAGACGCCGGTTTTCTCCCGCTCTCCAGCCGTCTTGCCGAGACGGCTCCTCCGTCCCCCGGCCGCTCCCGGCTTGGACCCGAGTCCTTCGGCGTGTCCGGGCCCGGTGTCCGCGCGCGCCTCGAGTCCGTTCTCCAGGGGCAAGGCACCTTTGTCACGACGGGGCACCAGCCCATCCTCCTCCTCGGACCCCTCTACGTTCTCTACAAGGCCCTCACCGCCATCTCGCTCGCCGCCCAACTCGAGCAGACCTTCGGCGCGCCCGTCGTCCCGCTGTTCTGGATCGCTTCGGACGACCACGACTGGGACGAAGTCGGGAGCACGACGATCCTCGACCGTTCGGACGCCACGCGGACCCTCGCACTCCCCGTCCCGGCCGGTGGCGAGCGCAAATCCGTGGGATCCCACATCCTCGACGGCCCTGGCTTGGATGTCCTCGACGCCCTGCCTGACATCGTTCCTGAATCAGAATTTACGGCACATTATCTGAAGTTGATACGAGATGCTTATGCCGAGGGACATCGGGTCTCCGAGGCGTTCGCCCGGTTCCTCGCGGGGGTGCTCGGCGATCGGGGATACGCGTGGATCGATTCCGCCCGCCCGGAGCTCTGCCGCGCCGCGGCCCCCCTCTACCGACGGCTTCTTTCCGACTGGGATGGAGTCGTCGAGGCGGAGGCGGCGGGCGCGCGCGCGTTGGAGGCGGCCGGCTTCGACGCGCCGATCTCGCGCGTCGAGGATGCGCTGCCGCTGTTCTTCGACGAGGGCGGCGGGAGACATCGCGTCCGGCGAGGCGGGGCCGTACCCCTTGAGGGCTGGCGCGAACGACTGGAGGCCGCGCCCGAAGGCTTTTCGCCGAACGTCGCGTCCCGCCCCGCGCTCGAATCCTACCTGCTTCCCGTGGCCGCGACGGTGCTCGGGCCCGGCGAGATCGCGTACTGGAGCCAACTGCCGCCGCTGTTCGGCGCCCTCGATATCCCGCTGCCATCCGTCCATCCCCGGGCAGCATGGACGCTGGTCGAGGCGCGGACGCGACGGATTCTCGAGCGGACCGGCCTGTCACCACAGGATCTCGCTGCGGGGGCGGAGCCGATCGTCGAACGCCTCACGCGGGAGGCGCGGCCGGAAGCAGTGAAGCGGGCGTTCGGCCACTTCCGGGAGGATGCCGAAACCGGCATGGCCGGGATCGAGGCGGCCGTGGCCGATAACCTGCCGGGACTGCGAGGGGCGGTGGGGAAGATGCGGAAGGGTATCCTCGACGCGGCCTCCGAGCTGTCCCGCCAGGTGGACCGCGCGACCCGGGAACGGCTCGACGTCCGGCTGGGCCAGGTGCGCCGCGCGGGCGCGAACCTCTTCCCGCGGCGGCGCCCGCAGGAACGCGTGCTGAATCCGCTCTCCTTCCTCTGCCGCTACGGTCCCGGACTCGTGGAGCGGCTGGCGCACGAGACCGATCGCCAGGTCGCGTCCTTCTTGGCGGGTCGCGCGGAAGATGGATAGCTTGCGGCGTTCGCGGGTATGTCTTTCGGGGCGCACGGTGGGCACACCGCGAGCGGACGTTCTTCCACGGGGGGCGCGACAATGAGCGGCACGGGAGATCCGAGATGACCTTCGCCTTCATGGTCGTCCTCGGGCTTATCGTCCTCATTCCCGTGCTCGCCATCGTGATCGACTCCCCCCTCTCCGAGGCCCTCGCGCGTCGAATCGGGAACACCGAGTCCGGAACGAACCAGTCCGCGCGCATCGACGCGCTGGAGCAGGAAATCCAGTACCTGACGCAGGCGGTCGAGGGCATCCGGGAAGAGACCGCCTTCGTGCGCGCGCTCGTGGAAGGGGACGAAGCCCTCCCGGCGCTCCCCGCCCAGGACGCGGGGCGACCGGCCGGAAACGACGCGGAGCGCTGATCTGACCGAGGAGAAGGCGCCGGGACAGGGCCGTTCGGCGACGCGCGTCGCCGCCGGTATCCTCGCCAGCCGCATCACCGGGTTTCTGCGGGACGTCATCATCGCCGCCACTTTCGGCGTCGGGCCGGTCACGGACGCCTACGCGGCCGCGCTCAAGATCCCCAACGCCTTTCGCAACCTCCTCAGCGAAGGCGCGCTCTCCGCCTCCTTCGTGCCGGTGTTCTCTTCGCTGACGGAGCGGGGCGACACGGCCGCGGCGCGGAGGCTCGCGCAGGGCGTGTTGGGCGGCCTCCTCGCCCTCTCCGCCTTCGTCGTGGCCGTGGCCGTCGCCGCCGCGCCCTGGCTCCTGGGGATCCTCGCGCCCGGCTACGACACGGAACTGAGCACGCTTACGACGCGCCTCGTCCGCATCCTCTTCCCCATGTCGGGGGTGATGATCGTCGGCGCGTGGTGTCTCGGGATCCTGACGAGCCACCGCCGTTTCTTCCTCCCCTTCGCCGCGCCCGTCCTCTGGAACCTGTCCCAGATCGCCGGCCTCCTGCTGGGAGCGCGGATGGGTTGGGGGCCGCTCATCGTCGTGCTCACGTGGTCCACCCTCATCGGAAGCGTGCTGCAGGTCGCGATCCAGCTTCCCGCCGTGTACCGCCGGCTCGGGACGCTCCGGCCCCGGATCGACTTCCGCTTCGAACCCACGCGCCGCGTCGCGCGCAACGCGATGCCGGTCGCGGCGGGGCAGGGCATCTTTCAGCTCTCGAGTCTGACAGATGTGTTCATCGCCAGCCTTCTCGCCGAGGGCGCGCTCACGGGGATCTACTTCGCCCAGCGCATCGCCATGGTGCCGATGGCCCTGTTCGGCGCCTCCGTGGCCGTGGCGGCCCTGCCGGAGATGTCCCGCGAGAAGGGGATCGGAGCCCTGCGGTCCCATCTCTCCACCGGCGTCCGGCGGGTCGCCTACTTCATTCTTCCATCCGTCGCCGTGCTCCTCCTGCTCGGGGACCTCGTGACCTCGCTCATCTACGAACGGGGAGCCTTCGACGCCGAACACGTGCCGGTCGTGCGGTGGGCCCTGGGCGCGTACGCGCTGGGACTCGTCGCGACGGGCCTCACGAAGCTGTTCGCGAGCGCGTTCCACGCCCTCCAGGACACGCGGACGCCCGTGAAGTATGCCATGGCAGGGGTGGGGATCGGCATCCTCGTCGGAGCCGCGACGGCGCTGTGGATGGACGACCGGGGGTTCGGGCTGCGCGCGGCGGCCGGCCTCGTCTTCGGCAGTTCGGTCGGGGCCTGGGTGAACCTCGTCCTCCTCATGCGAGGGCTGAGCCGGCGGGGTGCGGACGGGTGGTTCGTCCCCGTGCGGCGTTCGCTCGGTCGCATGGCGGTCGGCGCCGGTCTCGCGAGCGCGGCCTTCCTCGTGATGCGCTCCCTGCTCGGGGGCCACCTCCCGGACGGATTCCTCGGCGACGCCACCCTCCTCGCGGCGGCGCTCGTCGCCGGCGGGCTCTGCTACGCCGGGTGCGCGGGGCTCCCGACGGGGCTCCGGACCGTTGGGGAGCCCCCACCGGCGGAGGGGGGAGAGTGAGCCGGGAGCCGGGACCGCGAAGGACGGATCTCGACGCGCTTCGCGAGCAGGCGCGAGGGCTGGATCACGAGCCGGGCGTGTACCTGTTTCGCGATGCCGCGGGCGAAGTCCTCTACGTGGGAAAGGCGAAGTCGCTCCGGTCGCGGGTCGCCTCCTATTTCGGCGCCGAGGCGAGCCGCTCCGTGAAGGTCATCCGCCTGGTGCGGGAGATCGACAGCATCGAGACCTTCCCCGTGCGCTCCGAAGCCGAAGCCCTCCTCCTCGAGTGGAATCTCATCCGCGAGTTCGGGCCACGCTTCAACATCCAGCTCCGCGACGACAAGAGCTATCCGTACATCAAGGTCACGGTCACGGAGCCCTTCCCGCGGATCTTCGTGACCCGCCGGCTGAGGGATGACGGCTCGCGGTACCTGGGGCCCTTCACCGACGTCGGGGCGATGCGGCGGGCGCTGCGCACGATCAAGAAGATGTACACCGTGCGGTCGTGCCATTACCGGATGCCGGCGGAGCTTCCGCCCAGACCCTGTCTCGATTATCACATCGGCCGTTGCAAGGCGCCGTGCGCGGGTCTCCAGTCCGAAGCGGACTATCGGACGATGATCGACGAAATCCTCGAGATCCTGGGCGGGCGGACGGGGCCCGTCAGGCGCTCGGTGGAGCGCCGCATGGCGGAGGCCGCCGAAGCGCTGAACTACGAACGGGCGGGGGAGTTGAGGGACGTACTGCGTGGCCTCGATCAGCTGGAGAGCCGGCAGGCCGCGATCGACCCCCGGGGCGGGAGTCGTGACGTGATCGGATTCGCGCGCCGTCCGGCGGACGGGGCGGTGTGCGGCATCGTGCTGAGGGTGCGGGAGGGAAGGCTAGTCGGTCGCCGGATCCATTATCTCGCGAACGTCGGGGACGAACCGGACGAAGCCGTACTCGGGGCCCTCGTGAAGGGGTACTATCTGCGCCAGGCGGACGATGTCCCCTCGGAGCTGATCGTGCCGGACCCGTTCCACGAGCAGGACCTCGTGGAGGAGTACCTTTCGGGCGTCGCCAACCACCGCTTTCGCATCCGGGTGCCGGCGCGCGGACCCAGGCTCGAACTGACGCGTGCCGCGAGCCGAAACGCGGCACACGTGCTGGAGCGGGACCGATTGGAGCGGGGAGACGAGGCCGAGACCGGGGTCGAGGCGGCGGGACCGCCGTCGGCCGCGGCGCGGCTCGCGGAGGTGCTCGCGCTGGAGGCGCCCGCGCGGGACATCGTCTGCTTCGATGTGTCGACGCTCGCGGGCCGGGAGTCGGTCGGGAGTTGCGTCTGGCTCCGGGACGGACGGCCGCACAAGGATGAGTATCGAAAGTTCCGAATCCGGGACTCGGAGGAGGGACAGACGGATGACTACGCCATGATGCAGGAGATCGTCTCGCGCTACTTCGACCGTCGGGTCCGGGAGGGACGCGCGCTGCCCGACCTCGTCGTCGTGGACGGCGGCAGGGGACAGCTGTCGGCCGCGCGGCAGGCCATGGATGGCGCGGGCGTCTCCGATCTGCCCACCGTGGCCCTCGCGAAGCGCGACGAGGAAGTATTCCGGCCCGGGACTCCGACTCCATTGCGGCTTCCGCGCGCGGACCCGGGTTTGCATTGGCTGCAGCGGGCGCGCGATGAGGCCCATCGCTTTGCCCTCCGGTACAACCGGACGCTGCGCCGCCGCCGCGCCCTCAGATCGAGGCTGAGCGAGATCCCGGGGGTGGGGCCGGAGCGCGAACAGCGTCTGTTGGAGCGATTCGGCAGCCTCGACCTCATCCGTCGGGCCACGCCCGCCCAGCTCGCCTGCACGCCGGGGATCGGTCCTGCGACGGCCACGTCGATCCTCGCCGCGCTCCGCGAGGAGGATCCGGCCCGGGGGGCCGCCTCGTGATGCGGGGCGGACGCCCCCCGGCGGGCCTGTGCGCGCGCTGCCGTCACCGCCGCTGGATCAAGAGCGACCGCGGATCCGCCTTCCTCCTCTGCCGGCTCTCGCGCCGGGACGCGCGTTTTCGGCGCTATCCGACGCTGCCCGTGCTGCGTTGCGCCGGTTTCCAGGCGGAAGAAGAGGCTCCGTGACCCCTCCGGCCGCTTCGACTGCACGGGTCCGAACCCGGTTCGCCCCGAGCCCGACGGGAGCCCTTCACCTGGGCAACGTGCGCACCGCGATCCTGAATTGGCTCTTCGCTCGACGGCACGGGGGCGCCTTTGTGCTCCGCCTCGAGGACACGGACACGGAGCGTGCGGTGCCGGAGGGGGAGGCGATGATCTACGAGGCGCTCGACTGGCTCGGCATCGCCCCGGATGAGGGACCGCGGGAGGGAGGGCCGTTCGCGCCGTACCGCCAGTTGGCGCGCGCCGACCGCCATCGGGCCCGCGCGGCGGAGTTGCTGGAATCGGGGAGGGCGTTTCGCTGTTACTGCCGGCCGGACGAACTCGAGGCGAGGCGGAAGGCCGCGATCGCCGCGGGGGAGCCCACGGGACGCGATGCGCGCTGCCGGGACCTTCCCGCCGAGCAAGCGCGCCGGCAGGAGACGGAGGGACGGGAGGCCGCCATCCGGCTTCGCGTCGAATCCGGGCCCGTAGAGTTCTCGGATCTCTTGAAGGGCACGCTCGCCATCGACGGGGACGACCTGGGAGACCTCGTCCTCGTGCGAAGCGACGGGCGGCCCACCTACAACTTCGCCGTCGCGGTGGACGACATCGAGATGGAGATCAGTCACGTGATCCGGGGCGTGGGCCACCTCTCGAACACGCCCAAGCAGGTTCTCCTGTACCGGGCCTTCGGGGTCAGGCCGCCCGAGTTCGTCCACATCCCGACCGTCCTCGCCCCGGGGGGAGGGAAGCTCTCCAAGCGACGCGGGGCCGCGGGGGTCCTCGACTACCGGGACCGGGGGTTTCATCCGGACGCGGTGGTCAACTACCTGTCGCTCCTCTCGTGGTCTTCGGAGGACGGAGAGGAGTTCCTGAGCCGGAAGGCGCTCGTGGAACGGATCGACCTCGACCGGCTGGGGGCTGCCGACACGGAGGTGGACGAGGAAAAGATGACCTGGCTGTCCGGACAGCACCTGCGGGCGGAACCCGCCGAGCGGCTGGCCCGCGATTGGGCGGCGCGGCTCGATGCGGAAGGGCTGGGACTGACCGACGCCGATCTCCGTCGAGCAGCGGAGGTCTTCGCCAAGCGCACCCGTCTCCTTTCCGACGTCACGTCCGAAGTCGAGCCGATCTACCGCGCGCCGGAGACCGGCGGATCCGCCGCTCGGGAGTTGCTCTCCGACCCCGCGGCCGCGACCGCGATCCGCCTCGCCCGCGCCGCGTGGGCCGACACGGCGTGGCGACCCGAACCCCTCGCGGCGGCGCTGCGCGGCGCGATGCGCGACGCCGGGCTCGCGGGGCGTACATTCTTTCCGCCCGTCCGGGTCGCCCTGACCGGGCAGCTTCACGGACCCGACCTCGGCGACGTCGCCTATGCGCTCGGACGGGAGCGCACCCTGGCTCGGCTCGCGGCGGCGACAGAAAAGGAGCGAAGTGTATGAGCTGGCGCCTCGAATGCGGTCTCTGCGGGCGACCCGTCGCGCGGGGGCTGGCCACGGTGTGCCCGGACTGCGGAAAGCCGCTGCTGGCCCGGTACGACCTCGGAGCCCTGGACGGCGAAGCGCTGCGGCGGGCATGGGCCAGGCGGCAGGGCGGCATGTGGCGGTTTCGGGAGATCATGCCCGTCGAGCCGAACGAAGATCCGGTGACGCTGGGCGAGGGCGGCACGCCCCTGCTCGAGATCGAGATCGGTGGCGAGTTCGAGGGCCTCACGCTCCTCGTGAAGGACGAGGGCCTAAACCCCACCGGGAGCTTCAAGGACCGCGGCCTGTGCGCCGCCGTCACGCGGGCGGTGCACGAGGGGGCGACGGACCTCGTCATCCCGAGTGCGGGGAACGCCGGAGCGGCCCTCGCGGCCTACGCGGCACGCGCGGGCGTGCCCTGTCGCCTCTTCATCCCCGAGGACACGCCGGAGGGCGTCGCCCGGCGCTGCGAGCACTACGGCGCCGACATCACCCGGGTCAACGGGCTCATCGACGAATGTGGCCGTCTCTCCGCCGAGTACGGCGCGGAAACCGGCGCGTTCAACATCTCCACGCTCAAGGAGCCATACCGGATCGAAGGAAAGAAGACGATGATGCTCGAGATCGTCGAAGCGCTCGGCTGGCGGGCGCCCGATGCCATCGTCTACCCCACGGGCGGCGGCACCGGCCTCATCGGCAGCACCAAGACCCTGGCGGAACTGCGGGAACTGGGACTGATCGGCGGCGATACGCGCCTTTACGCCGTGCAGGGCACGGGCTGCGCGCCCATCGTGCGCGCGCACGCCGCGGGTGAAACGTACGCCGAGCCGTGGCGGAACGCCTCCACCGAAGCCTGGGGACTCCGGGTGCCGGGGGCGCTCGGGGACTTCCTGATGCTTGAGGCCATCCGCGAATCCGGCGGAGGCGGCGTCGCCGTTTCCGACGAGGCGATGAAGGATGGGGCTCTCGAACTCGGCGGGGCCGGCGTGGGGGCCGCAATCGAAGGCGGAGCCACGCTCGCCGGGGCGCGCGAACTTCGGCGATCCGGAGAACTGCGCGATGGGGAGACGGTGGTCCTATTCAACACGGGGAACCTCCTCACGTATTAGGGCGACAGGTGCTGCCGGATCTTCGCTGCGGGGTTCCGTGCGCCACGGGGGCCTTCCGGCTACTTTCACGGTATGTGCGGCTCAAAACAGAAACAGGGGTTCAGAGCGATGTCGAACATGGTGCGTACTGGCGCGAGGGCGGCGACCGCCGCAGCTCTGGCGTCGATCTTCACTTCCGCGGGACTCTTCGGGCAGGAATGCGAGTTCGACCCGAACAGCGCGGCCTCCACGGCTTCCGAAGCGCTTCAGGGACTCGCGGAGGCCGCAACGGCCCAGGACAGCCTGACGATCTTCACGGAGGCATGGGGGGCGCTCGGGGCAGATCTGGACAGCGACAATCCGGTGGTCCCCCTGCTGGGCGCCCAGATCCAGATGGGCCTCGGCAACTTCCGTGATGCCGTGGAATTTCTCGACCGCTACGACGCCACCGCGTCTCCGGAGTGCATGATGCACGGCGAGGCACAGCGCTATAACGGCTGGGTCCGGCTCTACAACCAGGGGGTGACGGCCTACAGCGCTTCCGACAACCAGGCGGCGCTCGACGCCTTCTTGCTTGCGAACGACTTCAAGCCCGACATCCGCACGTACAATAACGCGGCGCTCCTGCAGTCACAGATGGGAGACAACGGGGGCGCGATCGAGACGTACCAGGCGGCGCTCGCCGCGGACATTCCCGATGCGGACGCGGAGTCGCTGCGCACCGCCGTCGGCGGACTCGGCGACATGCTGGCGGCGGAAGGCCGGGCGGATGAAGCGGTCCAGACGTACGCCGACTTCCTCGCGAGGTACCCCGAAGATGTCGTGATCCAGATCCGGTATGCGGGAGTCCTGGCCGATCAGGGGCAGACCGACGAGTCGGCGGCGATCTACGCCGCAACCCTCGAGCGCACCGACCTGTCATATTCGCAGTGGCTCGAGGTAGGGGTGGGGTTCTACAACGCGCAGAACTTCTCGGATGCGGCCACCGCGTTCGGGAAGGCTCGCGAGGGAAATCCCCATAACAAGGAAGCGATGGAGAACTACGTCAACGCTTCCATCCAATCCGGCCGTCCCGGACCCGTCATCGCGCTCGCGGACAGCCTTACACAGCGGTATCCCTACGACGCGCTTTCCCACCAGCTGTACTTCCAGGCTCTCGGCCGCGCCGACATGAACGAGCGGGCGATGGAGGTCATGGGCGAGGAGCAGCAGTTGCCGCTCTCCGTCACCTTCGCGCAGATGGCCGCGGGGGCGAATGGCCGGTACGTCGTGCAGGTCTCCTTCACGAACCGCACCGCCTCCGGCACGCTGCAGATCACGTTCGAGTTCGTCGATGCGAGTGGACAGGTCGTCATGGAGCAGACGCATACCTTCGACGCCGACTCCGGCGGCTTCACCTTCGAGGTCCAGTCCGACGTGCCTCTGGCCGGATTCCGGTACGGGACGATCGAGGACTGACCGCCCGGCAGGCCGTGGTCGGCCGGACCGTAGCCTGCCGGACTGCGCGTTCGGCCGCGGGCCGCTCCCGGGAAGTCGGAGCGGCCCGTCCGCCGTAGCCCCACGCGCCGGCAGTCCGTGGCAAAACCCCGCGTCAGCGCCGAGAGCCGACCATGATTCGAGTTGCCAGCGTCAAGCCGGGGTCGATCGCCGCGGACCTCGAACTTCCGGCGGGCCTCGCCGTGCTCGAGATCAACGGCAAGCCCATCCGGGACAGCCTCGACCTTCTCTTTCATCAGGCGGAACCCGCGCTCCGGGTGCTCGCCGAGCGGCAGACGGGCGAGCGGCTTCTGTTCGAGATCGAGAAACCGGCGGACGAACCCCTCGGGATCGTCCCGGAACCCGACAAGATCCGGCGCTGCACGAACGCGTGCCCGTTCTGCTTCGTGAAGGGAAACCCGAAACTCGACAAGCTTCGGGCGCCCCTCTACGTGAAGGATGACGACTATCGGCTGTCCTTCCTTCACGGCCACTACATCACGCTGACGAACCTGCGTCCGGACGACTGGGACCGGATATTCGAACAGCGACTGTCCCCGCTCTATGTGAGCGTCCACTCGACGGACCCCGCGGTCCGGCTCCGGATGCTGAAGAACCCTCGGAGCGCGAATATCGGACAGGACCTCGACCGGCTCGCCGAGGGCCGCATCGTCGTGCACGCGCAGGTCGTCCTCTGTCCGGAGGTGAACGACGGCGAACACCTGACGGGAACGATCGAAGACCTCTATCGTCGCGGGGAGGCGATCCGGTCGCTTTCCATCGTACCCGTAGGCCTGACTTCGTGGAACGCGGCGCTGGGCGGGCGGACCCTCGAGCCGGCGGAATGCCGCGCGGCGCTCGAGGCGGTCGACGCGATCCGCGAACGGGCGCTGCCGGAGCGGGGGCAAGGGTGGTGCTACGCCGCCGACGAACTGTACCTGCAGGCGGGACTCGAGCCGCCTGGTGCGGGATACTTCGACGATCATGAACTCGAGAGCAACGGTGTCGGGGCGATTTCCACCCTGACGGATCGCGTGACCGGACAGCTGGAGGCGCTCGGCCCGCTGGAAGGGTGCAGGGTCGTTGCCGTCACGGGGACCTCGATGGGGCCGACGATGACCCGTCTCGCGGGTCGCGTCGCGCGGCGCACCGGCGCCGAGGTGTCGACGCTCGCGGTCGAGAACACGCTGTACGGACCGATGGTCACGACGGCCGGCCTGCTGCCGGGCGCGGATCACCGGAACGCGCTCCTCGACGCGGGAGACTTCGATGTGGCCCTCTTCTCGGCGCAGGCGCTGAACGACGGGGACATCTTCCTCGACGACGTGAGTCTCTCCGAGTTGCGAGCCGGCTTTCCCGGCCGCCGCGTCGAACCCTCCCACGACCTCGTCGACGTCCTTTCGCGGCTTTAGTGGCGATGGCTCTGCGCACGGTCGCCATCGTGGGCCGCCCCAACGTCGGCAAGTCGACCCTCTTCAACCGGATCCTGGGGCGGCGCGCCGCGATCGTCGCCGAACGTCCCGGCGTGACGCGGGACCGGCAACTCGCCGAGGCGGAATGGGCGGGACGGCGCTTTCTGCTCGTCGATACGGGAGGCCTCGTCGTACGGCCGGATGAGCACATCGACCTCGAGGTGCGCCGGCAGGCCGAGACCGCGATCGGCCACGCGGACGTCGTCGTCTTCGTCGTGGATGGCCGCGACGGGGTTCAGCCCATGGACCGGCACGTCGCGCAGCTCCTGCGCCGCTCGGCGTTGCCCGTGATCGTTGCTGCGAACAAGCTCGACGAACTCGGAGACGCGATCGAGCACGTCGACTTCTACGAACTCGGCCTCGGCGACCCCACGCCGCTCGCGGCCCTCAGCGGCAAGGGATCGGGGGACCTCCTGGACCGCGTGGTCGCGGCCCTTCCCGAATCGGTGGAGACGGAAGAGGGCGACGCCGACATCCGCATCGCGGTCATCGGGCGCCCCAACGTCGGCAAATCCAGCTTCGTGAACCGTCTCGTCGGAGAAGATCGCGTCATCGTCCACGAGGAGGCGGGAACGACCCGCGACGCGATCGACACGGACCTCATCCTGGAGGGGCGCCGCGTCCGCCTCATCGACACCGCGGGCCTTCGGCGGCGCGCCCGCGTCGTGGATGATCTCGAATTCCTCGGGCGGTTGCGAGCCGCTTCGGCCATCGACCGGGCCGATGTCTGCCTCCTCCTCGTGGATACGCAGGCCGGCGCGGCGAACCAGGACTTCCGGGTCGGGCACGAGGCGTGGGACGAGGGGAAAGGCCTCGTGTTCGTGGCGAACAAGTGGGACCTGATCGAGGACCGCGGACCCACCGCGATGGCCGGCTTCGAGCGCGAACTCCGCGAGCGCGCGCACTATCTTCGCTGGGTGCCTATCATTACGTGCTCGGCGTTGACCGGGAAGCGGGTACGGAAGGCCATCGAACTCGCGTTCGAGGTGCAGGAAGCGCGGGCGCGGCGCGTGCCCACCCCGGAGGTGAACGAAGTCCTTCAGCAACTGGTCGCGCGCCGGCAGCCGCCCCAGGGCGGGCGGGGCGACGTGCGGTTGCTGTACGGCAGTCAGGTGGCGGCGTCCCCGCCGCAGTTCGTACTCTGGTCCAACCGGCCACAAGACCTCAAGGAGCACTATGTGAGATACCTCGTCGCCGGCTTCCGGGAGGCCTGGGGATTCGAGGGATCTCCCATTCGGATCAAGCTGAAGAAGCGTTCGGGGCGCGAATGACCGCACCGCTCCTGACGCTCGCCGCCTATCTCATTGGGGCCTTCCCCACGAGCTACCTCGTCGGGCGCGCCTACGGGTACGATCTCCGGCGGGAGGGGAGCGGCAACCTCGGATCCACGAACGCCTATCGGGTGCTCGGGTTCTTCCCGGCCGTGGGCGTGCTCGTCGTGGATCTGCTGAAGGGGTTCGTGCCCGTCTGGTTCTTCCCGCTGTGGGACGGGCGTACCGGCGGCTGGGTACTCGTGTACGGGCTCGCGGCCATCTCCGGGCACGTGTGGCCCGTGTACACGAAATTCAGGGGAGGGAAGGGGGTCGCGACTGCCGCCGGAACGATGGCCGCGCTGGTTCCGGTGGCCGTGATCGTCGCCTTCTTCGTGTGGGTCGTGACGGTGATCCTCACGCGGACCGCCTCCATGGCGTCGCTCCTCTCCGCGGCCCTCGTGC
This sequence comes from Candidatus Palauibacter soopunensis, assembly GCF_947581735.1. NCBI lineage: Bacteria > Pseudomonadati > Gemmatimonadota > Gemmatimonadia > Candidatus Palauibacterales > Candidatus Palauibacteraceae > Candidatus Palauibacter > Candidatus Palauibacter soopunensis. The sequence continues at coordinate 266,096 of NZ_CANPVT010000053.1, read as the reverse complement.
CCATCATGGCGCGCGGCTCGGCGGCGCCGCGCTCCGTCGTGTCCTATGCGCTCCTGCTCGCCATCGCCGTCTGGTGGACGCACCGCTCGAACCTCGCGCGGATCGTGAGGCGGGAGGAATTCCAGGTGGATTGGCGCCGTGGCCGGCTCCCGCGCCGGGAACGAACGGCGCAGAAGTCCCGGGAGGAGGAGACGTGAGCGAGCAGAGCGTCGCCGTGCTGGGCGCGGGCAGCTGGGGCACGGCGCTGGCGGACGTCCTCGTGCGGAACGGCCACGACGTGCGGCTTTGGGCGCGGGACGCCGCCCACGCCGCCGCGATGCGCGATACCGGAACGAACGAACGCTATCTGCCCGGAATCGAACTGGGCCGCCCCCTCACCGTGACGTCGGATCTGGCGGACGCGATGGACGACACCGGTTTCGTGCTCTCCGTGTGTCCATCACACGCGGTGCGCGAGGTGCTGGGGCATGCCGCGCCCCACCTTGGGGATCAGATTCTGGTCTCGGCCTCCAAGGGGATCGAGCTCGGGACGCACCGGAGGATGTCGGAGGTCATCGTTGAGACGCTGGGCGAGGCGGCGGGATCGCGCACGGTGGTCCTTTCGGGCCCCAGCTTCGCGGAGGAACTCCTGCACGGACTTCCGACGGCGGTCGTCGCCGCCAGCCGGAGCGAAGCCAACGCGCTCGCCGTGCAGAGCCTGTTCCGGAATGGGTATTTTCGGGTGTACACGCAGCCGGATGTGGATGGCGTGGAACTGGGCGGCGCCCTCAAGAACGTGATCGCGCTCGCGGCCGGGATCTCGGACGGGCTGGAGTTGGGGTCGAACGCGCGCGCGGCGCTGATCAACCGCGGGCTGGCGGAGATCGCGCGGCTCGCCCGGCACTTCGGGGCGCGGGAAACGACGCTCGGAGGCCTCGCCGGGCTCGGAGACCTCGTCCTCACCTGTACCGGCCGGCTGAGCCGGAATCGTTCCGCCGGACTCGCCATTGGAGCGGGCCGCCGGCCTTCGGAAGTGATAGGAGAGATGGATCAGGTCGTGGAAGGCGTGCGTACGGCGCGCGCGGCATACGAACTGAGCCGGGATCTGGACGTGGAGATGCCGATCACGAGCGGTGTATATTCGATCCTGTACGAAGATGTCGCGCCCCGCGAGGCGCTGGCGCGGCTGATGGCCCGGGAGCCGAAGCCCGAGCGCTGGGGCTAGCGGCCCCTGGCGAAACCCCGCATTGGCGCCGGCACGGGCTGCTAGCAAGGGAAGGGGATAGCGTGTCCGACCGCATCGCCCCGAAGGAGTACTACTCGATCGGAGAGGTGTGCGAGATCGCGGATCTCAAGCCGCACGTCCTCCGCTACTGGGAAACGCAGTTCTCGGCGCTGCGCCCGACGAAGAACCGGGCGGGGAACCGGGTGTACCGCCCGAAGCAGATCCAGCTCGTGCAGCTGCTGCGGCACCTCCTCTACACCGAGCGGTACACGATCGAGGGCGCGAAACGAAAACTCGATCAACTGCGCGCGGGCGGGGACCTCGCGACGGAGGCGCGCGTGGCCTGGGACCGGGAGACGATCCGCGATCTCCGGAGGGAGGCCGACGAACTGGTCCAGCTTCTCGAGGACGGCGGGACCGGGTGACCGAAGCGGAAAAACCTGTCCTCCTGTGCACGAACGACGATGGCGTGAAGTCGACCGGGCTCGCGCTGCTCGCCCGCGTGGCCGAGGCGTTCGGTGACGTGTGGACGGTGGCGCCGGACCGGGAACAGAGCGCGACGAGCCATGCGCTCTCGCTGTTCCGCCCGCTCCGCCTGACACAGCTCGGGCCGCGACGCTACATGGTGGATGGCACGCCGACCGATTGCGTGCTCCTCGCCCTGAAGGAGATCCTCGAGACACGGCCCCGGTTCGTCCTCTCGGGCGTCAACCACGGCCCCAACATGGGGGAGGACGTGCTCTACTCCGGGACCGTGGCGGCGGCGATGGAGGCGACGATCCTCGGCGTGCCCGCGATCGCGTTCTCGTTCACGGGGAGCGACGACGGCGTGCTCGAAAGCTACGGGGAGTTGCTCGGCCGGCTCATCGCAGCCTGTCTCGGCCGGGATTCGTTTCCGGATGAAACGTTCTTCAACGTCAATCTTCCGGACCGGCCGGCGGCTGAGGTGGAGGGGATCACGGTGACCGCGCTCGGGCGTCGGGTGTACCACGACTCGCTCCGCCGGATTCACGACGAGGAGGGGACGGAATACTTCAAGATCGGAGGGGGACATTCCGCCTGGCGCGGCCGGGAGGATTCGGATTTCCGGGCCGTTCGCGCCGGCTTCGTCTCGGTGACGCCGCTCCACCTCGACCTGACGAATTTCGAACTGCTGAACGAGGTGAGGTCGTGGCGGCTGGGGAGTTGAGGGGACGTGACCCGGCGGCGGACTACCGGCGCGACCGCCGTCGTCTCGTGGAACGGCTCCGGGAGCGGGGGGTGAGCGACCTGGCCGTCCTGCACGCGTTCGACAGCGTCCCGCGGCACGCATTCGTGCCCGAAGTGATGCGGCGCCGCGCATACGAGGACGTGCCGCTCCCCATCGGCCGGGGGCAGACGATATCGAGCCCGACGATCCACGCCCTCAGTCTCCAATACGCCGAAATCCGTCCCGGTCAGCGCGTCCTCGAGGTGGGGACGGGGGCGGGGTTTCAGACGGCGCTCCTCGCGGCGCTCGGGGCGGCGGTGTACTCGATCGAGCGGATCGCCTCGCTGTACGAGGCCGCCGGGCGCACTCTCGGCCGCCTCGGCGTGGATGCCCGTCTCATGCACGGGGACGGGAGCCGGGGCTGGCCGAAATACGCGCCGTTCCAGGCGATCATCGTCGGGGCGGCCGCCGCCCGCCCGCCCGAAGCACTCTTCCGCCAGCTCGCCGACGGGGGCCACCTCATCGTCCCCGTCGGCACCCGTCGGCAGGAACTGCGGCGCTATACGCGGCGAGGTGACGGTTTTACGAAGGAGATGATCACCGGAGCCCGCTTCGTCCCGCTCATCGAGGGAGGACCGCGGGGCGAGGGCCTGGAGTGAGGCCCGTGAAAGCCTGGGCCGGGTTGTACGCGAAGGGCCTCGCCATGGGGCTGGCGGATCTCGTGCCCGGGGTTTCGGGCGGGACGATCGCCTTCATCTCCGGCATCTACGACGAGCTCGTCGCCACGATCGCGGGTCTCGACCGCCGCCTGCTCGGGACGTTGCGCGAGGGGGGGGTACGCGGCGTCTGGCAGGCGGGCAACCTGGGCTTCCTCGCCGTCCTGCTCGCCGGCATCGGCACGAGCGTGTTTGCCTTCGCCGGGTTGCTGAACTGGCTGCTCGCGAACCGGCCCGTGGAGCTGTGGGCCTTCTTCTTCGGCCTCGTGGCGGCGTCGGTGCTGCTCGTCGGGCGGCGCGTTGCGGATCGCCGGGCCGGCATCTGGGCCCTTGCCGCCGCCGGGGCCGCGCTGGCCGCCGTCATCACGTCGCTGCCCCCGCTCGTTCGGTCCGACGCACCTCTCTTTCTTGCGGCGGCCGCGGCCGTGGCAGCCTGCGCCATGATCCTGCCCGGCATCTCGGGCAGTTTCATCCTGCTCATCCTGGGCGCGTACGCACCCGTGATCGCGGCCCTCAGCAACCTCGACCTGCTCCGGCTCGCGGCCGTGGGCCTCGGGATCGTCGTCGGCCTGCTGACGTTCAGCCGCGTCCTGCGGCGTCTCCTCGCGCGCCACCGGACGCCGACGCTGGCCGTTCTCACGGGGTTCCTCCTCGGCTCGCTCAACGCGCTGTGGCCGTGGAAGGCGCAACTCCGGGAGCTGTACACGCACAGCGACGGCCGCATCGAATGGTTGCTTGCGAACCGCTGGCCGACGGGCGTCGGCGAGATCTGGCCCGCGGCGGCTCTCGCTCTCCTCGGAGCCGCCGCAGTCCTCACCATCGACCGCATCGCCGGCGCGCGCGAACCCAGCCGCTCCTGACGGGATCCAAGTGGCGGCGATTCGCCGGGCCCGGTAGCTTCCACGCCGTTCGACAACCGAGCGGGAAACGAGGAGGGAACGGCAGATGGCGGACGCACTCGCCAGCGGAAAGACACCAGACGGCGGCGACGGCCGACAGGATGCCTTCGTCCGGTCCACGTTCCGCCTGGCCACCTGGGTCAACAGGAACATGCGGTCGGTGCTGGTGGGGGCCGCCGGCGTCGCGATGGTCGTCGTGGGCGTCGTGTACTACACGAACTTTCAGGCTTCAGTGCGCGATCAGGCGGCGTCCGAACTCGCGACGCTCCGGATGGCCGCGACCGACCCCGAGCTTCTCATCGCCGACCTGGAAGCCTACGTCGAGCGTTTCGATGGCGTGGCGGCGGCGAACGAAGGCCGGCTTCTCCTTGCGCGGACCTATCTCGACACGGGCCGGTCCGTAGAGGCCGCGCAGGTCGCGAGCACGATCACGGAGGCATCGGACCGTCCGGTCGGACTCGCCGGCCGCACGCTCCTCGCGGCGGCACAGGAAGCGTCGGGAGACGCGGAGACCGCGCTCGCGACGTGGGAAGCTCTGGGAGAGACGGCGCGCTTCGCCTTCCAGCGCCGCGAGGCGCGCGCTTCCGCCGCGAGAATCCTCGCGTCGCTCGGCCGTCTCGAGGAAGCCGAGACGATTTTCGCCGCCATCGCCGAGGAAGCTGCCGAGGAGGACCCGGTGGAAGCCGGCGTCTACCGCCTCCGGCTCGGAGAACTCAAGGCCCGGCGGGCGGACAGCGGCTGATCCCGGAGCACCCGCAATATCCCCCTGCATTGCCGCACAACCCACAATGGCACATAAGATATATTATGTAAACTTCCGCCGGAGATGTGACCTTCCGTCGTACATTCCCCACTTGATTCTCCCCTGCTGGGTCATTCTCCCCCTGACCGAACCCGAGGAGGCCACCGATGCCTAACGGAGGGCCGGATTGCTGCGGCACATGCTGGTTCAATCGGGCAAACGGCGGCAGGAAAGGCCACGGGCACCATGACCGGTCGATCGCGAGTCACTGCGAGATTCGCGACCTGACCATCCGTGACCCGTTCTACACCTACTGCTACAATCATCCGTTTCGGCTCGACCGGCGCGAGCCGATCCCGCTCGGGCCGGTCTTCGTCGCGGAAGGCCCTTGGTCAGAACGCAAAGTCTGGGTGGAATCCCCCGACACGGAGGAAATCCGCAGCCGCCTCCTGGAACTCCTCGCCGACCCCAGTGCGGCCGGTGACCACTATCCGTTACCCGGACCACCGACCACGGGCGTCGTCGTCATACAACTCGCGGAATTCCGCGAACGCCGTGCGATCCCCATCCTGGAGCGCATCGAGCGTGACCTGGCCGGCCGCCCGGAAGAAGCGAGGTTCATCCGGGAGGCGATCGAGCGAATTCGTGGGTCGTTGGGCGAAGACGGCGCCGGCGAGGCCTGACCGCCCCCGCGACGACTAGAAGGCGAAGGTGTGGGAGAACTTCACCATGAGGGCCCGCCCCGCCGACCACGGCCGGACCGGATCGCGGCCGTTCGTCCGCTCCATGAAGTAGCCCTCGTTGTAGACCACCCACAGGTCCACGCCCTCTCGGAAATGGTAACGGAAGCGGGCGTTGACGCTCAGCCGGTCGATCGTCGAGTTGTACTGCGCGAGCGTGCTCAGCGAGAGGTGCGTGTCGAGCGAGAAATCCAGGTTGAGCCGGGCGAGATGCGTCGTCAGGTACTCGCGGCCCGGTAGCTCGAACCGGTTGATGTCGTATCCGGGCCGGATCTCCACATGCCGGGAGATGTTCAGCGCCGGACTCATCCGAAGGCTCACCCTGCGGCCGTCGTAGAAGCTGCCGGCGGAGCCCCCGAGTTCCCCGCGCACGAGACCGCCACGCCCAAGCCGCACCGAGACCTCGGCTTCGTGGAACCAGTACTCGCCCGGATCGATCGTCAGTCCGGCGATCTCGAACGGAGTCCGGATGCTCTCGAAACTCGAGCGGGACGTGAGGGTCATGAACGCGCCCGCCTTCAACCCCGCCATGAGCTGAGGTGCGATAACTCGCGACTCAGGCGAGAGATCCGAGTTCCTGTAGTAGTGCTCCGTCTCGGCGCTCAGGGTAACGGCGCGCAGCTGCGAATCGGCCCCCATGAACCAGGAATAGCCGGCCGATCCACCGAACAGCGTGAATTCGTTTCGCAGCTGGAAGCCGAGCCGGGGCTGGTAGTCCGCTCCCACCCGGCGATACCGGGTGCTGTAGGAGAATCCCTCCTGCCTCCGCCGTTCCAACTGCGCGAAGAACGTGCCGGCGTCGAGCACATTCCGTTCGACCACGTCATCGTCGAGCGTCTGGGCCCACTTCATCGTCAGGTACTCATCCCCGAACAGGCGGATCTCGCTGTCCGCGCCCCAGGCGATGTTGCGTTTCCCATACGCGTCCGCGCGCGTGGTCAGGATTCCGCCGACGGAGGAGTTCGGGTTGAACACCTGCTGCTTGAGGCGCAGCACGCCCATGTTCTCGCCGGGCGCCCCCGCCCGGGGCGCCGTCTGCATGTTCAGCAGGCCGAAGTCCAGCCCGCCGGCACGCCCCACGACGCGCGCCCCCCCGTAGATGCGCACCAGTTCCCCGCGGTCGAGTCCGATGCGGCGGCTGAAGAACACCCGGTCCGTGATGCCGCCCGTCGCGAAATCGAACGTCGCCGACCTCTCCTGGAAGAACTGCCGCTTCTCGGGAAAGAACAGGGGGAACCGCGTGAGGTTCAGCTGCTGGTCGTCCGCCTCGACCTGGGCGAAGTCGGTGTTCGCCGTGAGGTCGATGGAGAGGTTGGACGAGGGAGAATACCGGACGTCCAGCCCCGGCTCGTGCGTGGGTTCATCGTTCCGGTCCCAGTAGGCGGCCTGCACGGCCGGTGGTTCGAGAAGCGTGGGGACCTGCGTCATCCCGCCGAGCACGTACGGCGTCACGTAGATCGGCGTCGTCCGGTTCACCTGCGAAAACGTGACGCGCTGCGCCAGCGACGGCTTGCCGAAGCCGAAGAAGCCGTACTCGGGCGAGATGTCGGGATAGACGTGGCGTTCGTTCTTGCGCGAGATGGAGCGGTAGACGATGAGCCCCATCTCCACTTCCCCGCCCGTGTTCTGAAACCCCAGCGACGAGAACGGGATGCGCATTTCGGCGGACCAGCCGTCGTCCGTCTGCTGCGCGAGGCCGTCCCAGTGGGCATTCCAGTCGCTGTTGAAGGGGCGCGTCCCCGCCGTCCATTCGGCATCGCCCCACACGGCGCGGTCGGAACGCGCGCCGTTCGGGTTCACCACGAACGCCACGGCCGTCTCGTGGTCGTTGTAGCTGTCGATCACGACGGAGAACTGATCGTCGCCGCTGAACCCGTCGCGGGTGAAGCTGTTCGCCCGGATCCCGCCGAGGTCCGAGTCGAACAGCCGGCCCGAGACGTAGAGATACCGCTCGTCGTAGGCGATGCGGATCTCCGTCTCCTCGGTGAGTTCCCCGCCGTACATGGGCGAATACATGACGAGGGGGACGGGTTCGATGTCGTCCCAGGCGGGTTCGTCGACGAAGCCGTCGAGGTGGATGTGGCCGTGCCCCTCGAGGCGGTGGAGGGGCACGGAGGGCTTGCCCCGCCCGCCGTTCTGTGCGGCCAGCTCCGCCGGTATCCCGGCCGCGAGCACCGCCCACAGGCCGACGAGGACCGCCGCCCGCGTTCCGTTGGCGGACGCGCTCCGCGAGACGCTCATGGCCCGCGCCGCCCTACCAAACGAACGTATGGGAGTATTTGATCATGATGTTTCGCCCTGCCGACCACGGCAGCCTCGGATCGAACCCGCGGTCCCGTTCGAAGTTGAACCCCTCATTATACACAATCCAGAGGTCCGTGCCCTCCCTGAAGTGGTAGCGGAAGCGCGCGTTGATGCTCGTCCGCCTGTCGAGGTTGTTGTACTGAGCGAAGGCGCCGAACGAGATGTGGGTGTTGAAGGCGAAGTTCAGCCGCAGCCGGCCCAGGTGCGTCGTCGTCGCCTCGTCCCGGTCGGGGAACTCGAGCCGGTTCACTTCGTAGCCGCCGACGACCTCCAGATAGCGGGAGATGGTCCACGTGGGGTTGAAGATGAGGCCCACACGCCGCCCGTCGTAGAAGCTCCCCGCCGTCGTCCTGATGTCGCCCCGCACGATCGTGCTGCGCGGCAGCTGCCAGTCGATCCCGATCTCGTGAAACCGGTATTCGCCGGGCTGGATGGACACGGCGCCGACCCGGAACGGTCTCCGAATGTCCTCGAACTGCACGTTCGAGTAGGCGGTGATGTTCGCGGTGGACTTGAAGTCGAGCGACACCGAGGGGCGGATCGAGCGCGACTCGACGGTGAGATCCGCGTTGCGGTAGTAGTTCTCGCCCATCACGTGCAGGGTGATCGCGTTCAGCTTCGCGTCGGCGCCTCGCAGCCACGTATGGGCCAACTGGCCGCCGAACAGCGTGAAGTCGTTCCGCAGCTGAAAGCCGAGGCGCGGCAGGTAGTCCGGGCCCACGCGCCGGTAGAAGAGGTTGTACCAGACCCCGCGGTCCGTCCGCCGCTCCCAGCGGGCCCGCACGAGGCTCGCGTCGAGCGCGTTCCGTTCCCGGACGACCTCGTCCTGCGTCTGCGCCCAGGTGACGGTGAGGTATTCGTCCCCGAACAGGCGCAGTTGCGAGTCGAGGCCGTACGCCACGTTGTTCTCGCCGTTGGAGCCGTACCGGGTCGTGAGGATGCCCCCGACGAACGAGTACGGGTTGAGCACCTGCTGCTTGAGGCGCATGACCCCCACGTTCTCGCCCGACCGGCCCGCGGCCGGCGCCGTCTGCATGTTGAGGACCCCGAAATCCAGGCCGGCGAGCCGGCCGACCAGCCGTGCGCCCCCGTAGATGCGGACGAGTTCACCCCGTTCGAGCCCGATGCGGCGACTGAAAAATACGCGGTCGGTGAACCCGCCGGTCCCGAAGTCGAAGGTCGAGGAGCGTTCCTGGAAGAACTGCCGCTTCTCGGGGAAGAAGAGCGAGAACCGGGTGAGGTTCACCTGCTGGTCGTCCGCCTCCACCTGCGCGAAGTCCGTGTTGACGGTGAGATCGATGGCCAGGTTCGACGAGGGCGAGTACTTGAGGTCGAGACCCGGCTCCGCGACCTGGTCGCGCTCCGTCCCCCAGAAGGAGGCCGCGTCCGACGGCTCCCTGAGGACCGGGCTCCGGCTCAGGCCCCCGAGCACGTACGGGGTCAGGTAGACCGGCGTCGTCGGCCGCACGCCGCGCAGCGTCATGCGCTGGCCCTGCGACGGCTTGAGGAAGCCTCCCTGCCCCCATTCGCGGCCGATGAACGGGAAGACGTGGCGCTCGTTCTTCCGGGCGATGAAGCGGTAGACGATGATGCCCATCGTCACCTCGTCCCCCTGCGCCTGGAATCCGAGGGTGGAGAACGGAATCTGGTATTCCGCGAACCAGCCCTCGTCGTTCCGCGAGGTGACGACGTGCCAATGGGCGTTCCAGTCGACGTTGAACGGCATCACGTCGCCCGTGAAGTCGCCGTCATTCGAGAGCGAGCGATCCTGGCGGACGCCCGCGGGCGTGGTCCCGAGCCAGACGCCGGTCTCGTAGTCGTTGTAGCTGTCGATCACGAACGAGAGGAGATCGTCCCCGCTGAACGCATCCCGGTAGTAGGTATTCGCCCGGATGCCACCGGGGTTCGAGTCGTACATCCGACCGGAGAGGTAGAGGAACTCGTCATCGTGGGCGATCCGGACCTCCGTCCGCTCCGTCATCTCGCCGCCGTGAGTGGGGGCCCACATGAACATCGGGAGCGGCTCGATCGCGTCCCAGGCGGGCTCGTCGACGACCCCGTCGACGTCGATCTCCCCGGTGAGCCGCGGGATGGGAACCGGAACGGCCGACCGGAGCGCCGCGGCGTCGATGTCGTCCGCGCCCCCGGTCTGCGCGGAGAGGGCGGGCGCCCCGAGCAGACAGACGGGCACGATCCACGCGCACGGAGTCGCGAGTCGCCGACATCGATGGCCGATGTGGGTCAACGGCATGTACCCAGGGTCGGGAGTGGCACCGGGAAGGTCTGCTCGCCGAAAACAACACCCCGGCGAGCCCGGAAGTTCAATCCCGGTGCCGGAGAACGCGTCGGCCCCGGCCTACCAGCTGAAGGTATGCGAGTACTTGACCATGACGTTCCGTCCGGCCGACCACGGCAGCCTCGGATCGAACCGTCCATCGCGATCGAAGTTGAGCCCCTCGTTGTACACGATCCAGAGATCCGTTCCCTCCCGGAAGTGGTAACGGAACCGGGCGTTGATGCTCATCCGCTCGTCGAGGTTGTTGTACTGCGCGAAGGTGCTGAACGAGATCTGCGGATTGAACGCGAAGGCGAGCCGCACCCGGCCGAGATGGGTGGTCGCCGCCTCCCCCCGATCCGGAAACTCGATCCGGTTCACCTCGTAGCCGCCGCCGATCTCCAGGTAGCGGGATACGCTCCACATCGGGTTGAAGATCAGGCCCGCCCGCCGTCCGTCGTAGAAGCTCCCGACCGTGGTCTTGATGTCGCCCCGGAAGATCGCGGTGCGGGGCAGCATCCAGTCGATGCCCGCCTCCCGGAACCAGTATTCGCCGGTCGGGATCGACAGGCCGGTGACGCGGAACGGGGTCCGGATGTCCTCGAACTGCGTGTTCGAGTAGGCCGTGATGCGCGACCCCGACTTGAATTCGAGCCGCAGTTCCGGGCGGATCGACCGGGACTCCGGGGAAACATCTGCGTTCCGGTAGTAGCTGTCGCTCATCAGGGCCAGCGTGACCGTATTCAGCGAGGCGGTCGGGCCCTGGAGCCAGCCGTGGGCAACCTCGCCGCCGAAGAGCGTGAAGTCGCTGCGCAACTGGAAGCCGAGCCGCGGCGTGTAGTCGGGCCCCACCCTCCGGTAGTAGAGGTTGTACGACACGCCGCGGTCCGTTCTCCGTTCCCACCGGACGCGGAACAGCCCCGCGTCGAGCGGATTCCGCTCGTTCACCTCCTCGTCGAACGTCTGCGCCCACGTCAGGGTCACCCACTCGTTGCCGAAGGGACGGATCTGCGTATCCACGCCGTAGGCGACGTTGTCCTGCCCGTTCCCCCCGAGCCGGGTCGCCAGGATCCCGCCCACGAAGGAGTACGGATTGAACACCTGCTGTTTGACCCGCATGACGCCCACGTTCTCGCCCGAACGGCCCGCGGCGGGCGCGGTCTGCATGTTCAGGAGTCCGTAGTCGAGCCCTCCCATGCGGCCGACGACTCGCGCGCCTCCGTAAATGCGTACGAGTTCCCCACCCTCGAGTCCGACCCTCCGGCTGAAGAACACACGGTCCGTGAAACCGCCGGTCCCGAAGTCGAAGGTCGAGGACCGTTCCTGGAAGAACTGGCGCTTCTCCGGGAAGAAGAGCGAGAAACGGGTGAGGTTGACCTGCTGCTCGTCCGCCTCCACCTGGGCGAAGTCGGTGTTCACCGTGAGGTCGATGGCCAGGTTGGACGATGGCGAATACTTGAGATCGACCCCCGGTTCCGTGGTCCGGTCCTGCTCCGTCGCCCAGTAGGCGGCCGCGTCCGCGGGTTCGCGCAGCACGGGCGTCTGGCGCAGGCCTCCGAGCGCGTACGGGGTCACGTAGACCGGCGCGGTGGGCCGGACGTCGCGGAGCGTCACGCGCTGGGTCTGCGACGGTTTCATGAAGGCGAGCCGACCCCATTCCCGCGCGATCGGCGGGTACACCTGGCGTTCGTTCTTCCGGCCGATGTAGCGATAGATGGTGATCCCCATCGTCACTTCATCGCCCTCCGCCTGGAATCCCAGCGTAGAAAACGGGATGCGGAACTCCGCGAACCACCCTTCCCCGTTGCGGGTCGTGCGAACCTCCCAGTGCGCGTTCCAGTCCTCGTTGAAGGGCGGGAGGTCGCCGCTGAACTCGGCATCGTTGGAAATCGAGCGGTCCTGTCGGACGCCAGCCGGGGTCGTGCCGAACCAGAGCGCCGTTTCATAGTCGTTGTAGCTGTCGATCACGAACGAAAACAGGTCATCACCGCTGTAACTATCGCGGTAAAAAGTGTTTACGCGGATGCCATCCGGGTTCGAGTCGTACATTCGTCCGGAGACGTAGAGATACCGGTCATCGTGCGCGAGACGAATCTCGGTCCGCTCCGTCTGCTCCCCGCCGTGGGTGGGCGACATGATGAAGAGCGGGAGCGGATCGATCGTCTCCCACACGGGTTCGTTCACGACCCCGTCCACGTCGATGGTCTCGGAGATGCGGGCGATGGGGACCGGAGCACGGGGCCGCAGCGCCTCCACGTCCACGGCATCCGCGGCATTGGCCTGGGCCGCGAGCCCCGGGACCGAGCACGCGGCCGCCACGACGCCGCCGAACAGGGCGCGCACGAGCCGGTCGGCGCGCATGGACGGCCCCCTCGGCAGGCGCGGGGACGACGTGCGGCTCCTCATCGGTCTCGCCGCGTGAGAAGAAAGAACCACTGCGGGCCGCAGCGCAGGATCCCGCGCCGCAGCCGGGCGGGAAGTACGGAGAGGAGCCGCCAGGCGGCCCTCCACTTCCCTCCCCCGCCACCGTTCAGCACGGATCGAATCGCATGTTCCGTCATGTCCGCACGTCGCAGTTCCGGGACATCCATCGCGCGCTGCAGAGAGCGGTATCCCAGGAAACGGATTCCGCGGTAGCTCTTTGCGCGCCCCGTCCAGCGAACGTAGCGGTCGGCCAACCCCCGGGGCAGCCAACTCAGAAAAGGCAGCCGGTAGTGCGGCTCGAGGAACGCCCAGCGGCTTCCCGCGCTCACGTAGGCGGAGCCTCCGGGCTTGAGGACGCGGGACACTTCCGCGAACAGTCTTCGCGGGTCGGCGACGTGTTCGTAGAGGTGGTTCACGATGAGGAAGTCGAAGCACGCGTCGGAGGTCGGAAGCCGGGTCCCATCGGCCACGCAGGTGCGGCCACGCTCGATCACGACGTGCGGGTCCAGCTCGAAGCCGATGATGGACCGCCCGCTGAGCTTCTCGAGTTCACGCTTGAGGAGACCCGTGCCGCTCCCGAGATCGCCGACGACCCCCGCCGCGCGGATCCTGTCGCCCACGATGGTATCGAGGACCGCCGCCTTGCGGAGCCGACTCTCCCGGTACTCACGGCTCGCCAGGAACTCCTCGTAGTAGTCACGCCCGGCGGAGTCGGCACGCGATGACGAGTGGTTCATTCGAGCAGTTCGGTCCCGCAGTGCTTGCAGTGGCGGGCATCCTCGTCGTGGCCGGACGACGCGCAGCGCAGGCACATCCGCGCCATGGCGGCGCGCAGTCTCGCTTCGCGGCCGCCCGTGATCTCCGCCGTCACGATGCCCGTCGGGACGGCGATCACGCCGTACCCCAGGATCATGAGGAGCGCGGCAAGCAACTGCCCCGGCGTGGTCTGGGGCGTGATGTCGCCGAACCCCACCGTCGTCACGGTGACGATGGCCCAGTAGACGCCGCGGGGGATGCTGCTGAAGCCCGCCTCCGCGCCCTCGATCACGTACATCGCCGCGCCCACGATCGTGACCACGACGAGCACCGCGACGATGAAGACCGCGATCTTGTAGAAGCTCGAGCGCAGAGCGCCGATCAGGAGTCGCTCGCCCCCCACGAACTGGGCGAGCTTCAGGACCCTGAACACCCGCAGCACCCGCAGCACGCGGATGACGGCGAGCGCCTGTCCCCCCGGAATCAGCAGCCCCACGAAGTTGGGCAGCATGGCGAGCAGGTCGACGATCCCGAAGAAGGAACGGGCGTACCCGCCGGCCCGCTCCGCGGAGATGAGGCGGAGCACGTATTCGACCGTGAACAGCGCCGTGAACACCCATTCGAGCGTCCACAGCGCGCCTCCCGCGTGGACGTTGAACTCCTGCACGCTCTCGAGCATCACGACGACGACGCTGGCGAGGATGACCGCAATGAGGACGACGTCGAAGAGCCGGCCGGCCGGGGTGAGGTTGCCGAAGATGATGCGGTGGGCCTCGCACCTCCACCGCGGCCTTTGCGAGAAGACCGGGTGGACCTCGTAGTCGATCGCCGGACGCGGGGGTTCCCGCCGGGACGGGAAGTACGACATCGTGCGGTTCTTGGCCATCACAGCCTCCCGATGAGGGACCGCAGACGCAGCGCCCACACCCTCCACACCGCCTCGCGCACGATCGCCCCCGACATCTTGCTCTGTCCCAGGCGGCGGTCGGTGAACACGATGGGGACTTCCCCGACACGGAACCCCTTCTTCCATGCGCGGAAGTTCATTTCAATCTGGAACGTGTATCCGGTCGACCCCACGCGATCCAGGTCGACCGTCTCCAACACGCGGCGCGAAAAGCACTTGAAGCCGCTCGTCGAATCGGCGAGGCGCAGTCCCGTGGCGATGCGCGCGTACTTGTTCGCGTAGTAGCTGAGGAGCAGGCGCGACATGGGCCAGTTGATGACGTTCACCCCCGCAGTATAACGAGATCCGACGACGACATCGAAGCGGGGGGTCGCGGCGATCATGTCGGGAATATACCGCGCGTCGTGCGACCCGTCGGCGTCCATCTCGAAGATCCATTCGAAATCCCGCTCGAGCGCCCAGCGGAAGCCGGCGATGTAGGCGGTGCCGAGCCCCAGCTTCCCTTCCCTGTGCAGCACGTTCACGCGCGGTTCCGCCGCGGAGAGGGAGTCTACGAGAGCCCCCGTTCCGTCGGGGGATGCGTCATCGACGACGAGGACCGACAGCCGGCGGTCCTGTCCCAGAACGCTCTCGATGATTCCGGCGATGGAGTCGACCTCGTTGTACGTCGGCAGGATGACCAGGCCGCGCCCGCTACCTCCAGGAGCGGAAGCAGAGCTGTGGACCCGGTCGGAATCCGGGGGCGAAGCGGCGGATCGTTCGGGGCTCATCAGGCCGGGAACCTATCGATCCTCAGGCGGGTCCCGCATCCGCCGCGTCGCCGGACTTCAAGGATCCCCCATCCCGTGGGACCCGCGCGGATCGCAGCAGAGCGAGGGCCAGGCCGAACGACATCAACTCCGCGGCGGTCGTCCAGAGGCGGGCCGCCAACGCGAGGGCGGCGGCGGGTCCGGCAGGAACGGCGGTCACCGCGGTCAGCAGCCCGACGATCGCACCCTCCCGTACGACCAACCCGCCGGGCGCCACCAGAGCCAGGTAGCCCACCACGTAGGACCCTGTGAAAACGCCCAGCGCCGCCGCGAAACCGACGGCGTTCTCGAGCACCAATCCCTCGAGCAGCGCCAGGAAACCGAGTCCGTGGAGAGGCCAGATGAGTAAGCTTCCCACCACGGCGCGGCACAGCATTTTCCCGTCCGGCTCGGCATCGTCCTGCTCCCTGGTCTCGCGCAGCACGCGACGCCCCAGCCGCACGACGAAGCGCAGGACGGGCGGAGTGAGCGCGGCGGCGAGGGCGAGGCCGCCCGCGATCAGCGGCCACCGGCCTACACCCTCGAACGCACGGGCGCCGAGCACCGCAAGGGCCAGGGCGACACCCGTCACCACAATGGCGGCCTGGAAGGCGATCAGCGTGGCCAGGGCCGTGGCACCCGAATCGCCTCGACCCCGGACATAGGCCACCAACCCTGTGACCTGCCATATCTTCCCCGGGATATATCGGCCGAGATTGGAGCCGAGCCACATCGCGGCGGCTTCCGGCACCCCTGCCCTGCCGCCCGCTGCCCGGAACATCCAGGCCCAAACCACACCGCTCGCCCAGAGGGCCGCGACTTCGTATCCGACCGCCGCGGCCAGCCAGAGGGGCCGCACCCGCCAGCCGGAGAGGCCCGACGCCTGGAGATCCTCCCACGCCGCCCAACTGCCCGACAGCGCCAGGCCGACCGCGGCCAGGGCGGAGAGGAGAAACACGGCGGTTCCGAGCGCGACCCACCGGCGGCCCGGTGTGGCGCCGGCGCGGTCCCGGTTCACGCTTCCGATCCCCGGGGTCGGCGCCGCCAGGAGATCAGGATGCTCGTCGTCAGCCCGAGGATGGTCAGGAGACTGACCCAGACACCGAGGCTGAAGGGCGGACTTCGATACTCGAAGACCAGTTCATGCCTCCCGGAAGGGACTTCGACGCCGCGGAACGCCGTATTCACCCGCCACACCACCGCTTCTTCACCGTCGAAAAAAGCCTTCCAGCGCTCGTGATGGATCTCGCTGACCGCGAGAAGGCCCGCGCGATCCGCCACGACCTCGAGTACGACGCGATCCGGCTCGTAGCGAACGAGCGACGCGCTTCCCTGCCCCGCCGCCGGAGCTTCGCCACCCTCCCGGCCTTCGACGATCGTCAACCCCGCCGGATCCGAAACCTCGAGCGTTCGCGCGACGGCGGCCGCGGTATCGCCCACCATTTCGATGGCTGCCGGGAAGTAGGCGTACGGAAGCTCGGAGGGGAATTCGTACAGGTGGCGCCCCCCCGCGTCCGCGATCGATTCGGCACTTTCCTGCGCGCCGGGCGTGATGAGATAGCGGACGTGCAGCAACTCGCGAACGACCGGATTCCGGAGCAACCCCTCATCCGGCGTGATCCCACCCACGAGTCTCGCGTACGGGCGCAGGAGGAACTTCTGAAGTCCGCTCGCCGATGTTACGCCGTAGTAGGCGAGTTCATTCGGACGATAGTTGGGCGTGGGGCCTGCCAGACTCGGCGCCCAGACGCGTGCTCCCGGCCCCGCGTTCTCGTGCAGCGTCTCGATGACGGGGTCGGCCGCGAGCGCGGCGTCGGCGTCCTGCACCCTCAGGTAGCGCGCGTCCACTCGCCACAGGTCCATGATCCCGAAAGCGAGCACGACGGCCAACGTCCAGGCGCCGAACCTGTGGCGCGCCACGCCCCGGGCGGCTCCCCACGCGAGACCGAATCCCGCGAGGAGAAACAGACCGTTGAGACGCAGCGCATCGATCGCGACCACGGACGGTTGACGCGGCCATCCTTCGGGATACCACGAGAGCAGCGCGAAGTTGGCCAACCCCCGCGGGTTGAGCACCGCCGCCGCGCCAAGCACAAGAATCGGCCCCCCGAGCAGGAGTACGGGCCACGGCGGACGGCGCCCGCCGGTGTTCGTTCCCGTCCCATCGTCCGGCGTCTCGCCGGCGCCGGCCGCTGCACGACGGTTCAGTGCCGCCTCCCAGCCGTAGGCGGCGAGCAGCGCGACGAATACCGTCACCGGACCCAGCATCATCGACGGAGCCCGCAGGCTCGACATCATGGGCAGCAGCGCATACGCGATCCGGTGCACCGGCGTCGCAGCGCCCAGCGCGAACAGAACGCCCAGCAGGCCGGCGCCGGCGAGGAACCACACGACCCGCCGGTGGTCGCGATCCAGAGCCCGACCGAACCCAGCCGAGATGCCGAGGATGGCGAACGCGAGCGGGACGGCGCCGAGGTATTCCGTATGCAGCTTGATCGGGTTCTGTCCCCAGTAGGACCCCGGCAGCGAACCGATGAGGTCCGGCAGGAAGAACGCCGTAAGCTCCTGCGGCGGCAGAGCCCAGGAGGCCGCGAATTCGTACCCGCGCTCCCCCGCCGCGCGCGTGACGTGCTCGAGTACCGTCAGAGTCGGGAAGAACTGGGGCGCGGCGATCAGGACCGCGGCTACGTTCGCGAGCGTGAACCACGCGACCGGACGGACGTACGCCTTCCAGCGCGCCTCGCCCGAGGCCGGCCGGGGGAGCCGAAAGGCCAGGTGATACACGAAGAAGGCCGCGAGAGCGAGGCTGGAGAAGTACATCATCTGCACGTGCGCCGAGAACGTCTGCGTCGCGATGACGAACGCCAGACCGGCGAACCAGCGGAACTCGTTCCTCTCCAGCCCGCGGTTGAGCAGGCCGAGCGCGAGCGGGATGAGCGTCATCGTGAACATCCGCCCATCCTGTCCCCCGAACAGGTGGGACGTGACATAGCCTGCGAGGAGGAACGAAGCTCCGCACACCGCGGCGGAGGCGGGCCGGAGCCGGAACGAACGCCCGAGGAAGTAGCCGAACGCCCCGCTCAGAAACGTGTGCAGGACGAAGGTCCAGCCGATGGCCCGGTGCAGCGGCAGAAGGAAGTAGAGGATGGTCGACGGATAGAAGATGGGCCCGGGCAGGATCGCCACGAACGGCATCCCTCCGTAGACGTGCGGGACCCAGAGCGGGACGCCGCGACCCGCCAGGATCTCGTCCACGTAGAACCGGCGTAGCGAAATCCCCTCGAACAGCATGTCCGACCCGTAGAGGAGCCGCTCCGGATGGAAAACGAAGTCGCGGTAGAAGAACAGCGTGACGAGCGCGGCCCCGCCAAGGAACCACCAGACCGTGTAGTCCCGGCCTCCCGCGCGCTTGGAGGAGTCCATCAGGGTCTGCGAGCGATCGCCATGAGGTTCTTGCCGAGCGGCGGGTTCAGCCAGCGGCCGCAGACGCCCGTGACCGGCATCACCAACCGGTCGTACAGCCCCACCTTTCCGGGGCTCAGTTCCTGGCGCAGGAGGCGGCAGACCACGAACCACGCGAGCATTCCGATGATGTCCCGGTACGCGAGACGGACTGGAGCAAAACCGGTCCGTTCGAGCTTCTGCAGGACGTCTCGTTTGCGGTATCTCCTGAAGTGCCCCAGCGATCGATCAAAGCGGCTGGTGAGCGCGGGTAACGCCGGGACCCAGAGGCACAGGTAGCCCCCCGGGCGGAGGGCCGTGCGCATCCTCGCCAGCTCTCCGACATCATCCTGAACGTGCTCCAGAACGTTGACGCTCACCACGGAATCCACTCCGGCCGTGTTCTCGGCTTCGAGGAAGTCCGAGAGGAGGGAGTGGTGGACCGTCGCGTTCAGGCTTCCGCGCAATCGTTCGCGGAGAAGCTCATACATCCCGTCGCTCGGCTCCAGCGCGTAGAGGTGAGACGGTTGCCGCTCGAGAATCAACTCCGAGATGTTCCCGCTGCCCGCGCCGACCTCCAGAATCCGGTCTCCGAGATACGGCGAGAAGATGCGGAGAATGTCACGGTGGTAGCGGACGGCCGAGGACATCGCCTCGAGATCTCTGCCGGGATAGTCGTGTATCCCCGCCGCGGTCCCGTCAGGGGTCTCCCACGTGCGCGAACCTCCACTCTCACGCTGCTTCATTCGATGTCCGCCGTAGCCGGCAGCAAGCGCAGGATCGCGGTAACGGGCTCCCCTCCCTCATAGACCGCTTCGAAACGGCTCGGAAAAGCGCGAATGGCCGGGATCAGGTATCGCCCGGTCGTCCCGCTCACCTGGTCCACAACCACGTAGCTGGCCCCCATCGCGTCGAGGCCTTCCATGACGGTCGCCGCATCGGCCGAGAACGGATACACATCCCCGCGCCGGCGAGAATACCAATAGAAGAGACGCGGCTTGCGATTGGCGATGACCGCTTCGGGCAGCGTGTTCTCTTGAGCCCAGCGCGCCGAGGCATAAAGGCTCGACGAGGCCGGCACATCGCATGGACGATCCGCGCGGTAGGACGCGATACAGGCAACGCGGCCGGGGATCACGTTCGCGGCCCAGGTGACCCCGAATATCGCGATAACCACGGGGACCGCCAAACGCAGCCACCGGACTTCGGGGCGGAGGGGAAGCCGCCAAAGTGCCGAGAGAGCCAGCAACAGGACTACGGGCAGCAGCGGAAGCAGGAAACGCCGGTCCGTCCATACCGACGGCCAGAGAACGATGAGGCCGGCGTACAGGACCGCGAAGATCTCCGGAGCCCCGAGGCGACCGCGGGCTGCGCTCGTCCACCGAAGCAGGGCCGCTGCCGCCGCCGTCACGCCGAGAATGGCCCGGCCGCCGGCCGGGCCGTCTCCCGGACCCAGCAGGATGTCGGGGAGCACGCGGCTCACGTGAGCCCAGAAGTTCTGGGCTGCTCGCTCGATGAGGCCGGCAAAACTCACCGCCCCCGCCTCCGGCGAGTACGGGTCGACAAGGAGGAGAACGGCAAGGTATCCGGGCTGATCCGCGGCCGCCCAGCGCTGATAGAGTGCCCAAGCGGCAAGCGTGCCCACAGCCACAAGCATCGTCCACGCCGCCCTCCGGTACTGCCGCGCGAGAAGCCATGCCAACGGCAGGGCCATCAACACTGTCATGCCGGCAGTACGCGTCGCGAAGGCCCCGACGGCGGCACCCATCGCGAGTAACACCCCTCGCCCATCATCCCGCCGCGATAGCCAGAGAGCCACAACGATCAGCAGCACGAACGGTCCTTCGCTGAGCACATAGTGACCGTACTCCAGCAAAGTCGGATTCACCGCAAGCAGGCCCGCTGCCGTGAGGGCCGGCCCGCCCCCTATCCATTGCCGCCCGAAATGCGCGGTGGCCCACACGGTCGTGGCCGTCGTCAGGAGAATGGCGACTTTGGCCACGTGCACGCCTCCGATCCACCCCAGGCCGGCGAGCATCAGCGGCAGCAACGGAGGGTATCTGGCGTGCAGCGGCGTCCCGGGAAGGTGCAGGTCGCGATAGCCCTCTCCGCTCCGGAGCGCGTCGCCGAGAATGAGATAGCCCGCGTTGTCTCCACCGGGAAAAAGAGTGGGCTCGAAGACCAACAGGCCAAGCAGCAGGTGGACGAACGCAAATCCAAGCGCCGTGAGCCCGAAGGCGTCCCGGACGAATCCGCCGCCCTCGGCCGTACGAGGGTCGCTCATCGCCGGATGCCTTGCGAACCCGGGCCACCGCGCCGAGAGAGGGCTGCACCGTAGCACGCCAGGAGGCGGTCCACGACGCCCGGCAGCCCGAAGTGTTCGCGCATGTGCGCTCTTCCTCTCTCGACCCGGTCCCGTGCTGCGGCGGGGTCCTCGACGACCCGCACGATGGCGTCGCCCAGCGCGCCGGCGTCGCCCGGCGGCACGAGCAGGCCCGTCTCGCCGTGCCTTACGATGTCCGGGATGCCGCCGACATCGGACGCGATCAGGGGCAGCCCGAATTCGAGCGCTTCGAGGAGGACCACGCCGAGCCCCTCCGTGTCGCCCTTGCCGTCCACGATCGCCGGCAGGACGAAAAGATCGCTCGTTCGGTACGCCTCGCCCAGCGCTGCCTCATCGACCCGGCCCGCGAAGCGTACGAACGGGTCGACGCCGACCCGGCGGGCCTCGGCTTCCAGTCGGGAGGCCCGGGGCCCATCACCGATCACCGTGAGGGTCGCGTCGACGCGCTCCCGGACGCGGGCCAGTGCCCGTATCAGGATATGCACGCCCTTCCGCTCCACAAGGCGGCCCACGAACAGCAGTCGCACCGGCCCCGCGCGCTCCATCGGTCGGGCCTCGACGGTGCCGCCGTCGGGTAGCGCCCGGCCGGATATGGCCGCGCTGAAGGGAATCACGGGCACTTCGCGCGACGTGTACCGGGCCACGGCCGCCGCCGTCGCGGTCGAGATCGCCGTCACGGCGTCGGCACTCTCGATCGACCAGCGCAGGAACGGCACGGCCCAGCGGAGACGACGTTCGATCCAGCGGATCTCGACGGAATAGAAGCTCGAGACCACCGCCGTCCGCTCGGATGACGCTCGCGCCAGGGCGCCGAACCAGCCATGCGGAACCGGCCAGTGCACATGGATCACGTCGGGGGGCGACGATGCTCCGAGGCCGATCGACGCCAGGCTGCCGCCCAGCATGTACCCGGGTAGAAGCGCGGCGTAGGCCGGCCGGCGGCGAAGGCGGTCCGGCGCGGTCTCCTCGTGCGTGAGGGTTTCGAGCCGGGCCGGGGCGTACCGGAAGCGGTGCACCGGGATGCCCCGCCACTCCGTGGCGCCCCCGCCGCGGTACGCGGGCGCCAGCACGCCGACCTCCAGGCCCCGTTGGCGCAGGCCGAGCAACAGTCTTCCGAGCCAGGGGGTGATCACGTCGTCGTCGTGGCGCGGGAAGGCCGTGACGACATGAACCACCTTCACGGGCTTCCGCCGCGCTTGAGGTCCTCGATCTCGTCCCGCAGTTGCGCCATCGTCTCCGCGAGGAAGCCGAGGACGAAGAGGAGGAGGCCTCCCACGACCAGGAGAAGCACGAGCGTGAGCAGCGGACGATACCCGAGGCCGAACCCGAAGCGCAGCACGAGCGCGGCCAGCCCGGTGAGGCAGCCCGCCGCGATCATCGCGAGGCCGCTGGTGCCGAAGAAGAGCAGCGGCTTGCGCCCGAACACGAGCTGGAACCACACGGAGACCATGTCCAGCATCCCGATCAGGATGCGCCGGCGCCCCGAGAACTTGGGCTCGCCGTGCCGTCGCGGGAGGAGGTCGATGTCCAGTTCGCCGAGCCGGTATCCCCTGGCATGGGCGAGCACGACGAAATAGCGGTGCCAGTCGTGCCGCAGCCTCAGCCCCGTGAGGACGTCGGCGCGGAACGCCTTCATGGAGTTGAGATCGCGAACGGGCACCTTGAAGATCGCGCGCGCGAGCCGGTTGTAGAGGGACGAGGTGAAGCGTTTCTCGTAGCGCCCCACCTTGCGGCCCGCGACGAGGTCATACCCCTCCTCCAGCATCGCCGCGAAGCGCGGAATCTCCTCCGTGGAATGCTGCAGATCCGCGTCGAAGAGGACGAGATACTCCCCGCGGGCGGCCGCGGCGGCCGTGAGCATCGCCTCCGTCTTCCCCCGGTTCGCCCGATGCCGCAGCACGACGGCTCCGCCGCCCAGCCCGGCCCGCGCGGCCGACTCCTCCGCGGCCTCCGCCGTCCCATCGCCGGAACCATCGTCGACCAGGACGACCTCGGCCGCGAGATCGTGCTCCGCGAACGTCGCCGCGAGTTCCGCGAACAGTTCGGGCATGTTCTCGGCTTCGTCGTAAGCCGGAACGATGACCGAGATTCTCGGATCGCTCATACGCGCCTGCGCAACCGCGCCGAGAGGATGCCGAGCTGGTCGCGGTACTTCGCCACCGTACGGCGGGCGATCCGAACGCCCGCCTTCTGCAGGCGGGCGGTGATCTCGTGATCGCTGAGCGGCGCCGTCGGGTCCTCTTCCGTCACCAGCTTGCGGATCCGCGCACGTACCCCCTCCGACGACAGGTCCTCTCCCTCGAGCGTCGAATAGCCGCCCGAAAAGAAGAACTTGAGCGGATAGAGTCCGCGCGGCGTCTGGACGTACTTGCCGTTGGTCACGCGAGAGACGGTGGATTCGTGCATCTCGATGTGCTTCGCCACATCGCGCAGCGTGAGCGGCCGCAGGTGTTCGACGCCCTTTTCGAAGAAGTCGTGCTGCCGTTCGACGATGAAATCCATCACCTTCAGCATCGTCTGCCGGCGCTGCTCGATCGCCTGAATCAACCAGCGGGCGCTGTTCAGCCTTTCCGAGATGAACGCCTTGTTTTCCCCCTGGAACCGGGCGCGATCCGCAGCCACGTCCCGGTAGACGGGCGAGAGCTTCAACCGCGGCAGCGACGTGTCGGCGTGCGAGACGCGATACCGCCCCTGGACCTTCTCCACCGTCAGATCCGGGATGACGTAGGAGTCCGACGTGTCCGCAAACCTGAGACCGGGTTTGGGATCGAGCTTCGCGATCTCGTCCGCCGCGGTCTGCACTTCGCGCGGCGTGATGCCGTACTCTTCCGCCAGTTCGGGCCATCGGCGATTCGCAAGATCGTCGAAGTGCCCGTCGACGATCCGGTAGGCCAGCGACCGTTCCCGCCCGCGATCCCGCAACTGCAGCAGGAGCGTTTCGCGCAGGTCTCGCGCCGCAATGCCGCTCGGTTCGAACGACTGGATCCGGGCGAGCATCCCCTCGACTTCCTCCCGTGAGACCTCGTCCAGCGCCTCGACAATCCGGTCGAGCGAGCACGAGAGGAACCCGTCGCGGTCCACGTTGCCGATGATCTCCTCGCCGATCCGCAGTTGGCGCGCGCCGAGACGGAGCAGGTTCAACTGCTCGTGCAGGTGATCCCAGAGCGTCGGCGTGGCGGCCGCCGCGGGCGTGTAGAACTCCCGGTCGCCGTATTCCTCGTGCCGCCCGCCCGCATCGAAGTCGTCGAGGAGGACATCCTCCCAGTCTACCTCGTCCGCCTCCTCCACGCGGTCGTCTCCCGCATCCTCGGCCAGGGCGTCCCGGTCGTCGCCGGCGTCGTCCGGCTCGTCGCCGGGTTCCACGAGGTCGAGGAACGGGTTGTCGACGAGCGCCTGTTGCAGGTGACCCTGAAGATCGAGCAGCGGCATGTGCAGAAGGTCCATCGCCTGGTAGAGGCGAGGCTGCGCCTTCTGTTCCTGCCGCAGGTGGAGGCCCGCGGCGAGACTCGGCCGTCCCGGTGCCATGTTCAGAGCCTGAAGTCCTCCCCGAGGTACAGTTGCCGGGCTTCCGGATCGTTCACGAGGTGGTCCGCCTCGCCGTGCACCAGGATCTTGCCCTCGAACAGCAGGTACGCGCGGTCCGTGATCGACAGCGTCTCGCGCACGTTGTGGTCGGTGATGAGAACCCCCAGACCCTTGTCCCGCAGGCCCCGCACGATGCGCTGGATGTCGTCGATCGCAATCGGGTCGACCCCGGTGAAGGGTTCGTCGAGCAGCAGGAACTTGGGTCGGGTCGCCAGTGCCCGAGTGATCTCCAGCCGCCGCCGCTCCCCCCCGGAGAGCGAATAGGCCTTGTTCGCCCGAAGGTGCTTGATGGATAGTTCGTCGAGCAACTCCTCGAGGCGGTCGCGCCGCTCCTGCCGCGACATCTTGATGGTCTCGAGAATCGCCATCACGTTCTGTTCCACGGTGAGTTTCTGGAAGACCGACGCCTCCTGAGGGAGATAGCCGATGCCGGCTCGCGCCCGCCGGTACATGGGCCAGCTCGTGAGTTCGTCGCGATCGAGGTAGACACGTCCCTCATCCGCCTTGAGCAGGCCGACGATCATGTAGAAGGTCGTCGTCTTCCCCGCCCCGTTCGGGCCGAGCAGTCCGACAACCTCTCCCTGCCGCACCTCGATCTCCACCTGGTTTACGACGCAGCGCCGCTTGAAGGAGCGGACGAGGCCTTCGGCCCGCAATACACTGCTCAACGGGATCTCCCGGGTCTGAGGGCCGGAAGCGCGCCGGGCGTCGCGCGCCGCTCCCGTCCCGGTTGGCGGTTACGCAAAGCAAGCTGCACATCCGGGCTGCGGGAGTGCCCGCGCCGGCTCACGGTGTCCGGGGGTGCGGCGACTGTATCGGGTGGCGCCGTCGTGCTGTCGGCCACGGCTGCGCTGTCGGCCACTGCCGCGCTATCCGCCGGCGAGGGCGTCCCGAACGCTTCCCGCGGTTCCAGGTAGGCGCCGATCGCGTGTTCCCCCTCGACCCCCGTCGGTTCCCCCGCCTCGAAGTCCACCTGGATGCGCCGCGCCACGAGGTAGTTCAGCGATGGTCGCGCGCTCGTCGTCGAATCCCGGACCATCCTGTAGAAGGCGCTTGCATTCCCGTCGAGCACGAGTTGCTGCATGAACGGGTCGGGCGCGGGCACCGAGTCCGTGGCCGGGGCGGCGGAGCGCTCGAATACGGCGATGAGCGTATCGCCGCGCGCCCAGTTCGCGGAACCGTCGGTCGGCAGTTCGATCTCCGCGGGCCCGTCGTCGTCCGCCTCCGCTTCGGTGGTGTTCGAGGCGGCTGCGGCGGCGGTGTCCTGGGCGGCGGCTGCGGTGTCCCGGGTGGCGGCTGCGACCGTGTCCTGGGTGGCGGCTGCGACCGTGTCCTGGGCGGCGGCTGCGACCGTGTCCTGGGCGGCTGCTGCGACCGTGTCCGGCGCGGGGACCGCGGCGGTGTCCGGAGCGGCGGCAGCCGTGGTGTCCGGGGCGGCAGCCGTCGTATCGGTGGCGGTCGAATCCGGAGTCGTCGTATCGGTGGCGGTTGAGTCGGCGGCGGCGGAATCGCCCACAGCGGCCTCCGGCCCGGGCGGCACCGCCCATGACGAGTCGCGCTGGACCGCGACCGCGCTGCCCACCGCATACGCAGTGTCGATCTGACCCGCGTACATCACGAAGTGAATCGAATCACCGCGAAGCTCGTGGCTGCCGGAGAGCGCCCGGCTCACTCCCTCCCCGTGCGCCTGCACCTGCTCCACCTCGCGATTCGCCAGATCGATGTCGACCAGCTCCGCCGCCACCTCGAATCTCTCCCCCGACGCATAGCCGTCGCCGATGGCGTGGATTTCTTCGAGTTCCTCGTTCTGCGAAACGAACCGTATCGAATCGCCCTCCAGCCGGATCCCTTCGGCCTCGATCCACGGCTCGCCCCACAGGACGCCGAGGCCATCGGCGCGAGTGAGCATGGCGCTGTCCGCCTGGGCGTTCAGATCGCTGCGAGCTATGACCGCATCCCCGTAGAAGCGGGCCTCGTCCTCACCGGCGAAAATGGCCAGTTCCGATTCGATCTCGAACGGCTCCGGCGACTCGGTGTTCGTCGGATAGAACGTAACGGTCGGCCTCCCCGGGGCGGTCGTGACGGCGTCGATGCCGGAGACGGCCCGCAGGAACTCCACGCGGGGACCGAGGAGCGTGGAATGATCCGTCAGACGGACGAGTTCGACGTTTTCCTCGGCGATGATGAAGTCGGAAAGTTGAAAGTAGAGGAGCCGTTCCGACTTCAGCGTCCTTATCGAATCTTCGTAGACGACCCCGCCGAGGAGCTCGACCTGCCGGGGACCGTCGCGCTTTATCGCGCTGTCCGCCTCCATCGTGGCGGTCCCGCAGGTCCAAAGGTACCGGCCGCTGAGAACCGTAACGTGCGCGCCGGTCACGTCGCGGTTCGTCACGCTCCTCGTGTCGGCTTCGAGGGGGCGCCACCGGAGGCTGCACCGGTCGAGCGCCGACCCGACGCCGGCTTCGGGCTCCTGCGCGACGATGGGGCCGGCGAGCCATGCCGCCGCCGCGAGGCAGCTCGCAAACCCGATGCACCCGCGAGTCACCGGCGCGCCGCCGCCATCGTATCGGGTGGTGCCTCGAGGCTGTCCGGAAGGATCGCCGCCGTCGTATCGGGTGGTGTCCCGAGGCTGTCCGGAAGGACCGCC
This sequence comes from Candidatus Palauibacter soopunensis, assembly GCF_947581735.1. Classification (NCBI taxonomy): domain Bacteria; kingdom Pseudomonadati; phylum Gemmatimonadota; class Gemmatimonadia; order Candidatus Palauibacterales; family Candidatus Palauibacteraceae; genus Candidatus Palauibacter; species Candidatus Palauibacter soopunensis. Next base: position 239,135 of record NZ_CANPVT010000053.1, on the reverse strand, counting down.
GCCGCGGTATCGGGCGGTGTTTCCAGGCTGTCCGGAAGGACCGTCGTGTCGGGCACCGCCGTCACGCTGTCCGCTGCCGCCGCGGAATCCTGCGCGGGGGGCGCCTCCGGGTCGACCTGTGCCGCCGCCGAATCCGCCGGCGCCGGTTCGTCCGCGACCTGCTCTCCCGCGACTTCCTCTCCGGCGGCGGGCGCCGCGCCAACTCCCGCCGTGTCCCCGGCCGGAACCGCCGGCAGGGGGACCGCCTCCGAGAAGGCGGCCACGGGCAGCATCTCTCCCTCCTGATTCAGGAGGACGAGCGAGTCGAGCGCGGGGTCCGACTCGAACGCCGTCCCCTCGAGCGTCAGACCCTCGACCGTCTGCAGGAACCGAAACGCAGTATCGCCAAACAGGCGACCGTCCAGGTTCCGATACCGGAGGCGCTCCGTCTCGAGACGCTGGTCGTCCACGCGGTCCTCCACGACCACCTGCCGCTCTGCCTCGAGATCGCCGGTGAGTTGATGGAAGACTCCGAACTCCGCGGTCACCTCGGTCGATTCCAATCCGTTCGGATCGAAGAACGTCAACGTCATCCGCCGCAGGTGAATCTCGTTGTCCTCGCGCCATTCCGCCGTGTCGGCTTCCACCACGGCACGCCGGATTCCGTCGCGCGTGACGAACGTCCGCATCCCTCGCACGGCGGTATCCACCCCTTCGGGCAACGGTTCGCTCGCGGTCGGAGGCGCATCGTCGGACCCGCACGCGGCCAGGAGAGGCAGCAGCGAAACCCGGACGAACAGACTGAGCGCGCCGTCGCGGCGCGCGCGGCCCCTCCTTTCAACCCGCAAACCGTCCTCCTTCCCGAAACTCCGTCACCAGGCGGTCCCACTCCCCTCGCGCGACGAGCAGGGCCTCCGCGAATTCGCGCACGGCCCCTTCTCCACCGGGCACCGTCCCCACCCACGCCGCGGCGGCCCGGACCTCGGGCACGGCGCCGACGACGGCCGCCGGCAACCCCACCCGTTCCATGACGGCCAGGTCCGTAAGGTCGTCGCCAAGGTGCGCCGCCTGGTCCCAAGTGCAACCGCGTCGCGCGAGCATACCCCGAAGGGCCGAAAGCTTTCCCTTTCGGGAACCGAGCGAAACCTCCGCGATATCCAGCTCCCGCGCCCGTAGGCGGACGGCGGCCGATCGCTTGCCGCTGAGGAACGCGACCACGAATCCGGCTCGCTGCATCATGCGGATCGCCAGGCCATCGAGGGCGTGAAAGCGGCGCAGATCCCGCGGGGCACTGAGGGCGGAGTCCGCGCCCACCCAGATCGAACCGTCCGTGAGCACACCGTCCACGTCGAGGGACACGAAGCGAACGGACTCTGCCAGCCGGCGATCCATCGGGGGTCTCGAGTTCACGGGGACCGGGCTCTCAGGCCGCCACGACCTCGCGGACGCGCATCGCCCCTTCCACGACACGTTCAAGTTCGGCGAGCGGCAGCATGTTGGACCCGTCGGAAGGCGCCGCGGCCGGATCCGGGTGCACCTCGACGAAGAGACCATCGGCCCCGGCCGCCACCGCCGCCGCCGCGAGGCGCCCGATGTGTTCCGGCTCCCCGCCGCTCCGCGCCCCTTCTCCGCCCGGCAACTGCACGGCGTGGGACGCGTCGAACACCGTCGGGCAGCCCGTCGCCTCGCGCATGATGGCGAAACTCCGCATGTCCACGATCCAACGCCCGTAGCCGAAGGCGAACCCGCGTTCCGTCACCGCCATCTCCCGTGCCCCTGCCTCGCGGAGCTTCCCGATCACGCCGCCGACATCTTCCGGGGCCATCCACTGCCCCTTCTTGACGCTCACCGGCCGTCCCGTGGCGGCCGCCGCCCGCAGCAGATCCGTCTGCCGGCAGAGGAAGGCGGGAATCTGGAGCGCGTCCACGACCGCCGCCGCGTGCGCCGCCTGCTCGGGAAGGTGAACGTCGGTGAGCAAAGGGAGTCCGGAGCGGTCGCGCACCCGGGCGAGCGCGGCCAGCCCTTCTTCGAGACCCGGTCCCCGCGGAGACGACGCGGAGCTCCGGTTCGCTTTGTCGAACGAGGCCTTGAACGTCACGGGCAGGTCGAGCCGCTCGCCGAGTTCCGCGAGGTGGTCCGCGATCTCGAAGTTCAGGGCGTCGTCCTCGATCACGCACGGTCCCGCGATGAGAAAGAGCGATGTCCACGCCTTCCTGCGGGTTCCGGATTCCGCGCGCTGGCGACCCGAGAAGAACGAGGGACGCCCCGGATTCATCCTCCGACCGTGACCCCGTTCGTCCGGGCCGATGTCGAGTCCGCCCACTCCTCGCCCGTCTGGTCCCGGCCGGCCGAGTCGCGGGGCCCGTCCTGCAGCGCGTCCCGCCGCGTCACCGCCGCCTCGACGAAGGCCGCGAAGAGCGGGTGAGCCTTGGTGGGCCGCGACTTGAGTTCCGGGTGAAACTGTGTAGCGAGGAAGTAGGGGTGCTCGGGAAGTTCGAGCATTTCGACGAGCCCTCCGTCCGGCGACATGCCGCTGAAGACCATCCCCTGCTGTTCCAGCGTCTCCCGATAGGTCGGGTTGACTTCGTACCGGTGGCGGTGCCGCTCGGAGATCTCGTCCGCGCCGTACACCTCGTGCGCCCGGGACCCCGGCTGCAGCAGGCACGGGTAGGCGCCGAGCCGCATCGTGCCGCCCATGTCCGTCACCTGGTGCTGCGAGTCCAGGAGCGAGATCACGGGATCGCTCGTCCTCAGGTCGAACTCGGACGAGTGCGCGGCCGGGAGACCGCACACGTTGCGCGCGAACTCGATGATCGCGCACTGCAGACCCAGACAGATCCCGAAATAGGGGATGTCGCGCTCCCGCACGTACCGTATCGTGTCCAGCATCCCGTCAATGCCGCGCTCGCCGAAGCCGCCCGGGATGAGCACGCCGTGGAAGCGTTCGAGGAAATCCGTGCCGCGCGCCTCCACATCCTCCGCGGAGCGCCACTCGACATCCACCTCCACATCGTTCACGGCGCCGCCGTGGACGAAGGCCTCCGCGATCGACTTGTAGGAATCCACGAGTTCCGTGTACTTCCCCACCACGCAGAGCCGGACCTTGCCGTGCGCCGGGTTCTTGATCCGGTCCACCATCGCCTTCCAGCTGTCGAGGTCGGGCGGAGGCGTGTCGAACCCGAACTGCTCGCAGATGCGGTCGTCCACCTCCTGCGCGCGGTAGGCGAGCGGGAGTTCGTAGATCGTCGACACGTCGCGCGACTCGATGACCCGGTTCACCTCCACGTTGCAGAAGCGCGCGATCTTCTTCTTGATCCCGTCGTCGAGGTCGTGTTCCGTCCGGCACACGAGCAGGTCGGGCTGGATCCCGATGCTCAGGAGTTCGCGCACCGAGTGCTGCGTCGGCTTCGTCTTCAGTTCGCCGGACGCGTTGATCCAGGGGACGAGCGTGAGGTGGATGAAGAGGGAGTGCTCGCGCCCCACATCCTGCCGGAACTGGCGGATCGCCTCCAGGAACGGGAGCGACTCGATGTCGCCGACGGTGCCGCCGATCTCGGTGATCACGACATCGGGGCCCTTGGCCAGGCGCCGCACCGCCATCTTGATCTCGTCCGTCACGTGCGGGATGACCTGCACCGTGGCGCCGAGGAAGTCGCCGCGCCGCTCCTTCGTGATGATGTCCTGGTAGACGCGGCCCGTCGTGACGTTGTTCGCCTGCGAGAGCGACTCGTCGATGAACCGTTCGTAGTGTCCGAGATCGAGGTCGGTCTCCGCCCCGTCGTCCGTCACGTAGACCTCGCCGTGCTGGAACGGCGACATCGTCCCCGGATCGACGTTGAGGTACGGATCGAACTTCTGGATCGTCACGCGCAGGCCGCGCTCGACGAGCAGGCGCCCGATCGAGGCCGCGGTGATCCCCTTCCCCAGCGCGGAGACGACCCCTCCCGTGATGAAGATGTACTTCGTCGCCGACTTGCCGTCCGTCATCCCCGCACCTCCTTGCTGGACAATACCCGTTCCGCCCGCGCGATGTCGGCGGGAAGGTCGACTCCCGGCTCGGTCCACGGACCGAGTTCGACGTGGATCCGCATGCCCGCCTCGAGCGCCCGCAACTGTTCCAGCCGCTCGGCCCGTTCGAGCTCGGATTCGGGCAGGGCCGCCCACCGCTTGAGTGCGGAGCGCCGGCACGCGTACACGCCGACGTGGCGCAGCCGCGCGCGGGTGCCGAACTCCGGCGACTCGTCCCGCGAGAACGGGATGGGGCTGCGGCTGAAGTAGAGCGCCCTTCCGTCGGCGGCCCGGGCGACCTTGACCACGGCCGGCGACCGCCACTCGTCCTCCGCGCGGATCGGGGCCGCGATCGTCGCGACTTCCTGCGCTCTCCGCACGGCGCCCTCGACCGCGGCCCCGTCCACGAACGGCTCGTCCGCCTGGAAGTTCACGACGACGTCATCCTCCGCCGCGCCGAGCAGGTCGGCCGCTTCATCCACCCGGTCCGTGCCGGACGGGTGGTCCGGCCGGGTGCGGACGACCTCCGCATCGAATCCCCGCGCGCAGTCTTCGATCTCGTCGCTGTCCGTCGCGATCACGACCCCGTCGAAGGAGCGGATCGCCGAAGCGGCGCGCCAGCACCACTCAAGGAGCGTGCGGCCGGCCAGCGGCTGGAGGGGCTTCCTGGAGATACGGGTGCTGGAGATACGGGCGGGAAGGACGCAGATCACGCCCATCGCTGGGAGGGCCGGGAGACGGTCCGGAGCGGCATCGCGAAAAGCTAGACCTGCGCTCCGGGGTTGTCAAAAAAATCAGCGCCGCGGGGGCATGCGCGTGGGCCGGTGCGACTTGCGCGTCCGCACGTCGATGAACCCGATGAGGCCGGGATCGTCGGGCTCGAGCGTGGAGCCGGCGGCGAGGCCGAATTCGAGCTTGAAATCCCACATCCGGAGGGCCAGCCCGCCCTGGAGCGAACCGTACACGTCGAAGCCGTATTCCTCCGAACCGACTGCCCCGCCGCTGCCGCGCGCGAACACATCCAGCCCGCCGAGCGCCACGTCGCCAACGAGGGGGATGCCGTACGCCGCCTCCGCGTAGACCAGGCGGGCGTCCCGCAGGCCGCGCAACGGCATGGTCGGCAGCGTTCCGATGCCCCCGATCATCGAGTGGCGCTGCGAGGGCAGGCGACCGGTGACGTCGAGACGCCCGATCCCGAACGCTTCAACCGCATGCCCCGACGCCGTCACCCGACGAGCGGAGAAGCGCCCCTCCACCAGCAGGAAGTCGTACTCCGAAATCGGGCCGATGCCGGCTACGACGCGGCTCAACTCGTCCTCCAGCCCGACCTCAACGCTGAGACCCATCGCAGTGTGCCCGTCTCTACCCTGCGACTCCCACTCGAAGCCGAGGCGCCCGAACCACAGACTGCCGTCGTCGACCTGGAGATGAGGATCGTAATCCGGCAGCGACCGGAGCGGCCCCGGCGGCTCATCGCCAAAGAGGATCGTGACCTGGCGGACGAGAAAGTCCGCCGCCTCCTCACGTCCCACCGCGGCGACGACGCGCCAGCGGGGCGCATCCTCCCACACGGGCGGCTCCGGCGAACTCCATTCCACTTCCAGGCCGATCTCCCTCGAGTCGTAGTGGCTGCGGACGTCGTCGCCGGCCACGAAGTGGGCGAGGCTGTTGTACCATGTCGGCCGGATCCATTCCTCGTTGCTGATCACGGCGCTGGTCGCGAACAGGCCCAGTCGGACGCGGTCGCCGAGGCGCCAGGAGTTGTGGAGGCGATAGTCCACATCCTCGCGGGCCGGGATCCACGTCATCCCGGCCGCCAGTTCGGGCCGGCCGGGGGCGGCGGAGAGGCGGGCCAGCGCACCGACGGGGATGGAAAGGCCGTTCACGCGGTCGTAGGTGGGGAGATGGAAGCCGTAGGTGCCGTCGAACTCGAAGGCGGGTTCGGGCTCGACTTCGGAGATGATCTCGTAGCCGCCCTCCGTCGGCCGTACGCGCAGCGGTTCGTTCGGACGATAGGTGACGGCCCCCGCGACTTCCGCCACGTCCGAGTCGTAGAACCCGCCTCCGAGCACCAGCACGTCCCCGGCAATCGACGCGCCGGAGCGAAGGAAGAGGTCGCCGTCGACGACGTAGAGATCACCCTCGATCCGCCCGGCGATGCGAGCGGTGCCTTCGAGGAGGAGGACGGCGCCCGGCACCGTGTCTCCCCGCGCCAGGACCGTGTCCCTCGTCCACACCGTGAAACCGCCCGCTTCGAGGAAGTCCGCCAGCGCCGTCTGCGCTTCCGACCGCGGCTCCTCCGCCAGCCGTACGTCCTGACCGCTTGCCGGGGCCGGCAGCCCCGCGGCCTGTGCCGCGGCGAGCGCAACCGCAAACACAAGGCGCTTCATTCGGCGGCCCTCACGGGCGTCCGCCAGCGGTCCCAGGCGATCACCTCCTCGCGCGGCAGCCGCTCCGGCAGTTCCGCCAGCCCATCGTGGTATCCGAGGCAGAAGAGGGCCACGATCGGGACGTGCTCCGGAACGCCCAGGATCGCGCGGACGTCACCCTCCCTGAAACCGTAGACCCAGCTCGACTGCACGCCGAGATCCGCCGCCGCGAGCATCATCGTCTGCGTCGCGGACGCGAGATCCATGGCGAAGCTCGGGCGCCCCGTGCCGCTCACGTGCGAGTGGATCCGGGCGCAGCAGGCGACGACGACGGGCGCCGTCTTCACATGCGGATGGTTGAAGGCGGCCGCGGCGATCCTGTGGCGCGCGAGCGCCTCCTGCACGACGACGAAGCGCCAGGGTTGAGCTTCCCGCGCGGACGATGCGTAGCGCGCCGCCTCGAGCACCGCTTCCACGACCTCCGGTTCGACGAGCCGGTCGCGGAAACGCTTGACCGGACGCCGGTTGCGCGACAGATGGAGGAGGCGGGTCACCCTCATCGACACCGCTCACCCACGCGGATGGTGGCTGCGGTGCACCTGCCGCAGGTGCGACCGATCCACGTGTGTGTAGATCTCGGTCGTCGAGATGTCTGCATGTCCGAGCATCTCCTGGACCGACGCGAGGTCGGCGCCTCCCTCGAGCAGGTGAGTCGCGAAGCTGTGGCGCAGCGTATGGGGCGTCACGCGCTTCAGGATGCCGGCACGTTCGACGTGGCGGCGGAGAATCTTCCAGACGCCCATCCGGCTCAGCGGCAGCCCCCGGGCATTGAGGAAGATGTGCCCGGCGGATCGCCCCCGGTCGAGCGCCGGTCTGGTGGTTCGAAGGTATCGGCGCACCGCCGAGCGCGCAGCCGCACCGACCGGAACGAACCTCTCCTTCCCCCCCTTTCCCCGCACGCGTACGAGAGCTTCGTCGACGTCGAGGTCCCTCCCCTTCAGCGCGACGAGTTCCGACACGCGGAGCCCGCAGCCGTAGAGGACCTCAAGCATCGCCGCGTCCCGCGCCGCCGTGCGGCTGTCGGGGTCCGCCGCCCCGATCAGCGCCTCGATCTCGGGGACGGAAAGCACGTCGGGCAGAGAGCGCCCCGCCCGTGGCGCTTCGAGGCGTTCACTCGGATCGGACTCGAGCGCGCCCTCGACGATGAGGAAGCGGAAGTAGCCGCGCAGCGCGTAGACGGTCCGGGCGACCGTCGAAGCCGCCCGCCCTTCGCCCGCCAACCGCGCGACATGGTCGCGAAGCAGCCCATAGGTGACCCCGGTCGGTGCCGTGACGCCCTCCGAGGCCGCGAACGCCGCGAAACGCCGGGCCTCGCGCAGGTACGCGTCGATGGTGCGCGGAGAGAGTCCCCGTTCGAAGCCGAGGTGGTCCCGGAAGGGTTCGAGGTGGAAGGCGCGCTCGATGCCCGGGACGTCTCCCGTCACGGCGACGACCGCGATCCGCCGTCGCCGGAGCCCACGGAGCCGTCGCCGGAGCCGCGGCCGGGATCCGGGGACGCACGCGGAGCCTCGTCGCGCCGGCTTCGGATCCACCAGCCGATGATCCCGCCGATGAGGACGGCCGCCACGAGGAAGAGCCACGCGTTGACCTGGCCGAGCAGCGCCATGAGGCGGTCCACGTTGCGCGAGGCGAACATCCCCCCCGCCAGCATGAGACCGTTCCAGAGCAGCGATGCGGCGACGACCGGGACCAGCGCCGGCAGCGCGCCCAGTCCGGTGAATCCCGCGAAGGTCGGGACGACGACGCGCAGCACCGGCAGGCAGCGGGCGAAGAAGATGGCCCACAACCCGTGCCGCTCGTAGAAGCGGGCCAGGCGCTCGAACTGGTGCGGACGGAGGAGGCGCCGGCCCCAGCGCGTCTCGAAGGCGCCGCGGCCGTGCCGGCGCGCAAGCCCGAACACGACCATGGCGCCGCCCGAGTTCGCGATCCACGCGCAGAGCAGCACCGGGAGGGGCTGCAGCGACCCCCGGTCCGCGAGCACGGCCCCGAGCACGACGAAGGTGTCGGAGGGGACGGGCGGGAAGATGTTCTCGAGCGCCGACCCCGCCGTGATGATCGCGTAGGCCGTGGCCGCCGGGAGGGCGAGGAGGAAATCGAGGAGGGGTTGAACGCCGGGGACCTCAGGCACCGTCCCCCGCAGCCGCGGCCACCGTCGCCACCGCGATGGCGGCGAGGCCCTCGCCCCGTCCGATCCACCCCATCCCCTCGTTCGACTTCCCCTTGATCGACACGCCGGCCGGCCCCGTGCCCAGGGCCCGGCCGAGCCGCTCCCGCATGGCTTCGGCGTGCGGCGAGATGCGGGGCCGCTCGGCGATGACCGTCGCGTCGACGTTCACCACCCGGAACCCCTTCTCGTTCAGCCGGCGCACCGCCGAGGCGAGGAGCTCGATGGAGTCGGCGCCCGCGTGCGCGGGGTCCGTATCCGGAAAGAGCGCGCCGATGTCCCCGAGGCCCGCCGCGCCCAGGACCGCGTCCGTGATCGCGTGCGCGACCGCGTCGCCGTCGGAGTGTCCCTTCAGTCCGGGGGCGCCGGGGATCGCCACTCCGCCCAGCACGAGAGGCCGCGCCTCATCGAAGCGGTGGGAGTCGTACCCGACGCCGGTTCGCACCAACCGAACCTCCCCGGCCGGGCCGCCCTAGCCCCGACCCGTGCCCAGGATGCGGAGGGCGAGGTGGGCCGCGTTCTTCGCGTTGTCGATGCCCACGGCGGCGACCGGGACGCCCGGCGGCATCTGCGCGCAGGACAGGAGCGCGTCGAGCCCTCCGAGCGTGCCCGCCGAGACGGGAACGCCGATCACGGGCAGCGATGTGTGCGCCGCGACGACGCCGGGGAGCGCGGCGGAAAGCCCCGCCCCGCAGATCACGACGGAATGGCCGGCCGCCGCCGCGCCCTCGGCCAACTCCGCGGTCCGCTTCGGCTGCCGGTGCGCCGAACTCACCTCGACCTGCACGTCGACCCCGTGCTCGCGAAGGATCGCCACGCCCTTCTCCATCGTGGGCATGTCCGACTCCGACCCCATCATTACCAATACCGAACTCATCACATCCTCCCGGCCGATCCGTCACGGGCGTCGCCCGCGCGGAAGACCGCTAGTCGCCGTTCCACCGCCGGACGGCCAGACACACGTTGTGACCGCCGAACCCGAAAGAATTCGAGAGCGCGACCTCCACCTCCCGCTCCATCACTCCCCCGTGGGCGTATTCGAGATCACACTCGGGGTCCGCCTCCTCGAAGTTGATCGTGGGCGGGATGACCCCGCGCCCGCAGACGAGGGCGGAGATCGCCCCTTCTATGGCCCCCGCCGCTCCCAGCGTGTGTCCCGTCATCGACTTCGTCGAACCCACGACGATCGAATACGCATGATCGCCCAGGACATCCTTGATCGCTTTCGTCTCGGAGACGTCGTTCGCGGGCGTCGACGTGCCGTGAGCGTTGATGTACCCGATGTCCGTCGGGTCGAGTCCCCCATCGTCGAGCGCCTGTTCCATGGCGAGCCGCGCCCCCGAGCCGTCCGGCGCCGGCGCGGTCATGTGGTAGGCGTCCGCGCTCTGCCCGAAGCCCGCCACTTCCCCGAGGATCGCGGCACCGCGCGCCTTCGCGTGTTCCAGTTCCTCGAGGATGAACATCCCCGCGCCTTCCCCGAGCACGAACCCGTCGCGGTGCGCGTCGAAGGGGCGCGAGGCCCTCTTCGGATCGTCGTTGCGCGTCGACATCGCCCGCATGTTCGCGAAGCCGGCGACCGCGAGCGGCGTGATCGTGGATTCGCTGCCCCCCGTGATCATCACATCGGCTTCGCCGTTGCGGATCGAACGGAAGGCGAGCCCGACGGAATGGCCGCTGGAGGCGCAGGCCGACACGGTCGCGTAGTTCGGGCCCTGCGCCCCGTACCGCATCGACACCATCCCCGAAGCCATGTCCGGGATGAACATGGGGATGAAGAAGGGGGAGACGCGGCGCGGCCCGCCGTCGAGCAGCCTTTCGTGCTGGGCCTCGAGGAGCGGCAGCCCGCCGATCCCGACACCGATGAGCACGCCGACCCGATCCGGGGGAAGTTCGCCGAACCCTTCCGCGAAACCCGCCTCGGTCACGGCCTGCTCCGCCGCTGCCATCGCGAAGTGGAGGAAACGGTCCGCCCGCCGCGCATCCTTCCGGTCCATGTATTTCGACGGGTCGAAGTCCTTCACCTCGCAGGCGAAGCGAACCGACTGGTCGGATGCATCGAACTGGGTGATGGGCCCGGCGCCGCTCACGCCGCCGAGGAGCGCGTCCCAGGTCGAGTCGGGGTCGAGTCCGATCGGGGTGACGAGGCCGATCCCCGTGATCGCTACACGTCTTCTCATGAAACGAAAGGCCCGCGGGCGCCGGCGGCGGCCCGTACGGAAGCCCTGGTCCCTAGACCTTCTCGTTCAGGTACGCGATGGCCTCCTCGACCGTCTGCATCCTCTCCGCGTCCTCATCCGGGATCTCGATCCCGAACTCCTCCTCGAAAGCCATCACGAGTTCGACGGTATCGAGCGAGTCGGCGCCCAGATCATCGACGAAGTTCGCGTCGTCCACCACCTTCTCCTGCTCCACGCCGAGTTCCTGCGCGATGATCTCCCGCACGCGTGCCGCGTTGTCCATGATTGCGTGTTCTCCTTGAATGAAGGGGACCGACCCGCGGCCCCGCCGTTTCCCGACCCTTTCAGGCGACCGAATATGCGGCGTCGGCGCTACGACTGCATGACCATCCCGCCGTCGACGACGATCACCTGCCCGGTAACGTACGAAGCCCCGGGACCGACGAGAAATCGCACCACCGTGGCGACATCTTCCGGGGATCCCGGCCGGCCGAGGGGAATCCTCTCCGACATGGCTTTTTGAACGCTTTCGGGCAGTCCGGAGGTCATGTCGGTGGCGATGAACCCCGGCGCGACGGCGTTGGCCCGCACACCGCGACTCGCAAGCTCCTGAGCGACGCTTCGGGTGAGCGAGATCAGGGCGGCTTTGGCCGCCGCATAGTTGGACTGGCCGCGGTTTCCCGTCAAGCCCACAACGCTGGAGATGTTCACGATGTTTCCGGCGCGCCGCTTCATCATGCCGCGGGCGACGGCCCGCATGAGATAGAAGGCCCCGGACAGATTGGTATCGAGCACGGACCGCCAGTCCTCGTCCTTGAGGCGGAGGAGGATGTTGTCGCGCGTGATGCCCGCGTTGTTCACGAGGATCGTCGCGGCGCCGAGCGTCTCGGAGACGTCCGCGACGAGTCTCTTGCACGCCTCCGGGTCGGAGATGTCGCAGCCGAAACCCGCATGTCCGTCTCCGGGCAGACCCTCGGCCACGACCCGCGCCCGGTCCGTTCCGGTGCCGACCACGGCCACGCGGGCGCCCGCTCTGGCCAGTTCCGCCGCGATCGCGGTCCCGATCCCGCGCGTCGCTCCCGTGACGATCGCGATCTCTCCCGTCAGTTCACTCATTTCAGGCACCCTGTCTAGCGTCGCAGGAATCCGGCGGCCATTCGAGCACTAGTCCGAAGATCCCAGGTAGGCGTCCACGGACGGCGAGTCGCCGACGGCGGTCACGCGCAGGCTTCGATCGATGCGGCGGGCGAGGCCCGAGAGCACGTTTCCGGGTCCGACCTCGAGCCAGCGGGCGGTTCCCGCCTCGCGGATGCGGTCGATCCCCTCCATCCACCGAACGGGCGAGGTGAGCTGCAGGATGAGGGTTCGCCGCGCCTCCCCCGAGTCCGTCACGGGCGTCGCCGTGGCGTTGGAGACGATGGGGAACGACGGATCGCGCCAGTTCGCCCCCTCGAGCGCCGCCTCCAGCCCGTCGGCCGCCGTCGCCATGAGGGGCGAATGAAACGCGCCGCTCACGTTGAGCGGGACGACGCGGCGCGCGCCGGCCTCCGCAGCGAGCCGCCCGGCCTCGGCCACGGTTTCGAGATCGCCGCTGATGACGACCTGGCCCGGGGCGTTGAGATTCGCGGGCACGGCCACCCCTCCGGCCTCCGCCGCACGCGCGCACGCGTCGGCGACGGACGCGGCGTCCAACCCGAGTATGGCGGTCATCGTGCCCGGCCGGTCCGCGCCCGAGGCCCCCATGAGCCGTCCGCGCTCGCGCACGATCCGGAGACCGTCCTCGAAGCCGAAGGCGTCGGACACGAGGTACGCCGACAGCTCACCGAGCGAATGTCCCGCTCCGATGCCGGCCTTCCCGGCGCGCGCGGCGATGAGATGCCAGACGGCGAAGGAGTGCAGCATGATCGCGGGTTGCGCGTTCTCCGTCGCCCGAAGTTCCTCCTCGGGCCCCTCCCAGCAGATCCGGCTGAGCGGCATGTCGAGCGTATCGTCGGCCCGCTCGTAGAGTTCCCGCACCGATGCATCGTCTTCCGCCAGGTCCCGGCCCATGCCCACGTACTGGGCGCCCTGTCCCGGGAAGAGGAGCGCGACCCCGCTCACGCGCGGCTCTCCTGCGGCATCCGGGCGAGGGAGGTGCGAGTGAGGGAGGTGAAGCCCGAGGCGGCGCAGTCCGCCGCCGTGCGAATCCCGTTCATGATCGCGCGCGCGGGGGAGGTGCCGTGACAGATGATCGAGACCCCGTCCACGCCGAACAGGGGCGCGCCGCCGTACTCCGCATAGTCGAGAAACCGCAGCGCCTCGCCCAGTTCGCCCCCTTCGCCGACGCCGGCGTTGCGGAAGATCTCGAGCACGAACTCGGCGATCGATTCGTAGAACTTGAGCAGCACGTTGCCGACGAAGCCGCCGCACACGAGCACGTCGCACGCCCCGGTCACGATCTGGTGTCCCTCCACGTTTCCGACGAAATGGAGCGCGGGGTCGGCGGCGAGGAGGCCGTGGGCCGTCGCGACCGGGCCCCCTCCCTTCTCTCCCTCCGCCCCGATGTTGAGCAGGCCGACCCGCGGGCGCCCGATCGAGAGCGTGCGGCGCAGGTAGCTCGAGCCCAGGTGCGCGAACTGGTGCAGTTGCCTCGGGCGGACATCCACGTTCGCGCCCACGTCCATGACGAGGACGCGTCCGGTCGCGGTCGGGAAGAGGGCGCCAACGGGCGGCCGGTCCACGCCGGGGAGCAAGCCGAGCGTGAGCACCGAGGCCACGACCGTGGCCCCCGTCGGCCCGGCGGACACGAAGCCGTCGGCCCTCCCGTCACGCACGGCCTCGAGGCCGCGGACCACGGTGCTGTCCGCCTTCCGCCGGACGGCGAGGGCGGGCGGTTCGGCCGGGCCGATGAACTCCTCCGCCGCGAGCCACGCCACCCGGTCGCGCGGGAATCGGGTCCGTTCTTCACGCAGGAGGTCGCTGGGCCCCACGAGCAGGAGTGAGAGGTCGTCCGGCCACGCGTCGAGCGCTCCCGCGGCGGCCTCCAGAACGGCTTCCGGCGCGGCGTCTCCGCCCAACAGATCGAGTGCAACCCGCATCACGGGCTGCTCGCCCGACTCATCTACCCGGCCCGGCCGCCGGAGGGCGGCGGCCGCGCTCGGGGGCTTCAAAAGTCGTCGATCTGAACGACCTCGCGGTCCGCGTAGTGGCCGCAGGTCGGGCAGACGCGATGCGGTCGCTTCGGATCCCCGCACTTGGGGCATGCCTGGCGCGCGTTGTCCGCCGCCTTGTAGTGCGTACGCCGCTTGCGCTTGCGCTGCTTCGACGTCCGTCTCTTGGGAACAGCCATATCGTCAACTCACTCCTGGCAGCCATCGAATGGAACTCCGTGACGTTCGAACGGAGCGTGGTAACTGGTGCTTTTTGCCCCGGAATGTCAAGGAATCTCGCCCTCCGAAGCGCCCGTCGAGGTGCCCTCCGAATCGCCTCCCAATCCCTCCAGCGCGGCCCAGCGCGCGTCGGGTTCCGGCGGCGGGCAGCGACAGGCCTGTTCCGCGAGCCGGACGCCGCACGTCGGACAGAGCCCCGCGCAGTCGCGCGAGCACTCCACCCAAGTGGGCGCGTTGACCCACAACTCCTCGCGGATCGGCCCCGCCAGGTCCAGTTCGCCCGATCCCTCGTCGAGTGCCCAGACCCCCTCTTCCCCGGACGTGACCCGGCCGGGCGGGCGGTACAGCGCGGCCCACTTCGCGCGCACGCCGATCCTCGTCGGCTCCAGGCAGCGGCGGCACTCGACGACGGCCCGCGCGCCGAGCGTGCCCCGGGCGCGAACCGCGGCCCCGTCCGCGCTCCGCACTTCGACCTCGACGTCGACGTATTCAAAGGGGAGCGGCAGGGCGCCGAGCGATTCGCCCGGGCTCTCCACGCGAAACGCCCGCTCGATGGGGCCGGCGTCGAGGCCCGCGAGTCCAATGCGGGCGGGTTCCGCCGGGTCCGGCGATGGCGTTGCGCGTCGCGGACTCACGCGCTGGCGATGAGGTCGACCTGTCCGAAGAAAAAGCCGAGTTCCACCCTCGCGTTCTCGTCGGAATCGGAGCCGTGGATCGCGTTGCGCTCCTTGCTCTCCGCGTAGAGCGCGCGCACGGTGCCCGGCGCGGCCTCCGCCGGGTCCGTGGCACCGATGACCTCGCGCAGGTACGGCACCGCGCGCTCGTGCTCGAGCGCGAGCGCCATGCAGGGCCCCGATGTCATGAACTCCACGAGCGCCCCGAAAAAGGGCCGCTCCCGGTGCACGGCGTAGAACGCCTCGGCTCCGGCGCGTCCGAGCCGCAGGACCCGTGACCCCCGTATGCGAAAGCCCGCGTCCTCGAGCGCGGCGAGCACCCTGCCGGCCTTCCCGGACCCGAACGCATCGGGTTTGATGATCGCGAGCGTCATCGTCTGCACGTCTTCACTCCCCTTTCGTTTCTTCCGCCTCGCCCGCCGCGTCCCGAAGAAGAAGCCTTCGGATGATGTCGCCGCGCGTCAAAAACCCGACGAGCTGGCCCTCGCGGACGACGGGAAAACGTTCGATTTCCTTGTCCAGCATCAGACGGACCACGTTCGCCAGCGGTTCGTCATCCTTCACGCACATCACGGCGCGTTCCATGATGTCGCGCACCTCCCCGGCGTGAGCGCTTCCCGCCAGCGGCGCGCCCGCATCCGCCCGCTCGAGCCCGGGGAGGAGGCGGCTGATCAACAGGCGGTCCGTGAGCATCCCGAGCACGTGGCCCTCGTCGTCGATGACCGGCATCGCGCGGAGCCGCCTGCGCGCGAGCATGTCCGCCGCCTCCGCCAGCGACATCCCGGGAGCGACCGTGGTCACGTCGCGGGTCATGATCTCCCGAACCTTCATTGCCGCCTCCTGCCGGTTCTGCGTCGCAGCGTCCCGCCTCCGACCCGACCTAGCGGTCGCGTATGAGACCCACCAGGTCGGCGGGCCGCCGCGCGACCCCGATCCCGTGGCTCTCGAAGGCGCGGATCTTCTCCTCCGCCGTCCCCTCGGAGCCCGAGATGATCGCGCCGGCGTGCCCCATGCGCCGTCCGGGAGGCGCCGTCTGGCCCGCGATGAACCCGACGACGGGCTTGCTCATCTCGCGCGATACGTATTCCGCCGCCACCTGCTCGTCCGTCCCGCCGATTTCCCCGATCACTGCGACGGCCTCCGTCTCCGGATCCGCCTCGAACGCCGCGAGACAATCGACGAAGTCCGTGCCGATGAGCGGGTCGCCCCCGATCCCGACGCAGGCGGACTGACCGATCCCGGCCCGCGTGAGCTGGAAGATGACCTCGTAGGTGAGCGTGCCGGAACGGCTCACGATGCCGACCGGCCCCTCCCGCACGATCTGGCCGGGGAGAATCCCGACCTTGCAGCGGCCGGGGACGATGAGTCCCGGGCAGTTGGGGCCGATGAGGCGCGCGCCCTTCTCCCGCACGTACGGCAGCACGCGCAGCATGTCCCCCACGGGCACCCCCTCGGTGATGCACACGATGAGCGCGATCCCCGCGTCCGCCGCCTCGAACACCGCGTCCGCCGCGAAGCGCGCCGGCACGTAGATGACGCTCGTGTTCGCCCCCGCCTCGGCCACCGACTCCTCGACAGTGTCGAACACGGGCACGGCGTCGTCGAACGTCCGGCCGCCCTTCCCCGGGGTCACGCCTGCCACGACGCGCGTGCCGTACTCCATCATCTGCCGGGTGTGGAACGAGCCGTCGCGCCCGGTGATCCCCTGGACGACGAGCCTCGTGTCGTCTCCGATGAAGATCCCCATCAGCGGCCGCCCTCCGTGGCGCCGCCCGCGCGGCGAACGGCGGTCTCCACCGCTCGGTCCATGTCCACCATCGCTTCGAACCCTCGCGCAGCGAGGATCGCGACCCCCTCCTCCTCGTTCGTTCCCGTCAGGCGGATCGTGATCGGCACCCCGAGTTCCATGCGGCTCGTCGCCTCCACGATCCCGTTCGCGACGTCGTCGCAGCGCGTGATGCCGCCGAAGATGTTGAACAGAATCGACTTCACGTTCGGGTCCGCGGTGATGAGTTCGAGCGCCGCCACGACCTTGTCGGGATTCGAGGAACCGCCGATGTCGAGGAAGTTCGCCGGCTCGCCGCCGTAGTACTTGACCAGGTCCATCGTGGCCATCGCGAGGCCGGCCCCGTTCACGCAGCACCCGACGTTGCCGTCGAGCGGGATGTAGGAGAGTTCGGCCTCGCGCGCCCGGACCTCGGCCGGATTCTCCGCCTCCGTGTCGCGAAGCGCGGCGATGTCGGGAAGCCGGAAGAGGGCGTTGTCGTCGATGTTCATCTTCGCGTCGATCGCCTTCACCTCTCCGGCGGGGTTCACGATCATCGGGTTGATTTCCGCCAGCGTGGCGCCGCTCGCGCGGTACGCCTCGTAGAGCTTCGCAATGATGGATGAGGCCTGCCGCGCCGCGCGCGGGTCGTCGTAGAGGTGGTGGCCGAGGAGGGCCGCCTGGTGGGCGAGGAGCCCGTAGCGCGGGTCCACGGCAACCTTCCGGATCGCCTCGGGCATCGTCGCGGCGACTTCCTCGATGTCGACGCCGCCCTCCGAGGAGACCATGATCGTATCCGCCTGGCGCGCCCGGTCGAGCACGATGCCGACGTAGGCCTCGGATGCGATGTCCTCCGCCGGCGCGACGAGGACCCGCCGCACCTCGATCCCCTTGATCTCCATCCCGAGGATGGCTTCGGCGCTCTCACGCGCCTCGTCCGGCGTCGCGGCGAGCTTGACGCCGCCCGCCTTGCCGCGCCCCCCGGCGTGGACCTGCGCCTTGACCACGACCGATCCGCCGAAGCGCTCGGCCGCCGCCGCGGCTTCCTCCGCCGTCGCGGCGACCTCGGCCTCCGGCACGGGGATGCCGTGTCGCGCGAAGATCGCCCGCGCCTGGTATTCGTGAATGTTCATTGAGTCGTGGTCACACTCCCATTCTGGATCCCGCGTGAGTCGGGGCGGGAAGCTTCGAATCTCGCGTCAAACCGCCGGCAGGTCGACCCCTTGATCGGCGAGGAAGGTCCGCGCCACGCCTGCGATTTCCCGCAGGCGCTCGTCCGTGTCCGCCTCGATGCGCGCTACGACGACGGGCTGCGTGTTGCTCGCGCGGATCAGCAGCCACCCGCCATCGAACAGGACGCGCACGCCGTCGATGTCGATGACCTCGTACCGCTCGCGGAAGAAGCGCACGGCCTCCGCCACGAGGCCGAACTTCCGCTCTTCCGGACAATCGAGGCGCAGTTCCGGCGTCGCCGGATAGCTCGGAATCTCCGCCGCCAACTCGGACAGCGGGCGCCCGGAACGGGACACGAGACCCGCGAGGCGGGCCGCCGCGTAGATCGCGTCATCCGTGCCGAAGAATCTGTCCGCAAAGCAGATATGGCCGCTCATCTCACCTGATATGGGAGACCCTCCGGCCTGCATGCGCTCCTTGATGAGCGAGTGTCCCGTCTTCCACATGACGGGAACGCCTCCATGCGCCCGGATGACTCGGGGCAGCGCCTGGGAGCATTTCACGTCGAACACGACCTCGGCCCCCGGCCGTTCCGCGAGCACTTCCTTCGCGAAGAGAAGCAGCAGGTGGTCTCCCCGGATGATCCTCCCCTCCTCGGTCACGGCGCCTATCCGGTCCGCGTCCCCGTCGAGTCCCACGCCGAGATCCGCGCCGGTCGCGGGCACGCGCGCGATAAGGTCCTGGATGTACTCGTCCACCGTCGGGTCCGGGTGGTGGTTCGGGAAGGTCCCGTCCGACTCGCAGTAGAGGCCGTCCACGTCGATGCCCGCGGCGGTCAGCGCGCGCACCGCGACGACGCTCCCCACCCCGTTCCCGCAATCGAGCACCATGCGCACGTCGCCCTCGACGCGGCCGCGCGCCGCGATCTCCTCCACGTAGCGGTCCAGGATCTCCGCCTCCCGGACCTCCCCGCGGCCCGACGCGAAGGCCTCCGCCTCGATCCGGTCCCGCAGCGCCCGGATCGCCGGGCCGTACAGCGCCTGGCCGTCCCGCACCATCTTGATGCCGTTGTATTCGGGCGGGTTGTGCGATCCGGTGATCTGGATGGCCCCGTCCGTCCCGAACTCGATGGCCGCGAAATAGAGGGTCGGCGTGGGCACCGTGCCGATCGTCGTCACGTCGACCCCGGCCGCGTACAGGCCGCGGCACAGCGCGGCCGTGAGGGCCGGAGACGAGGGCCGGTTGTCGTGCCCGACGACGACGCGCGGCGCGGGGCGCTCCGCGAGTTCGGTCCCGAAGGCGCGCCCCACGAGTTCGGCCGCCGTCTCCGTCAGGTCGTCCCCGACGATCCCGCGAATGTCGTATTCGCGGAAGATTCCGGATGGGATCTGCATTACGGCGACGGCGGGTCCTCGGCCTGGACGACCATGCCCGGCGCGGGCGCCGCGGTGGGCGCGGCGGCGGGCACATCGGCGAGGGCCTCCCGGGCCCGGTCGATGATGCGTCCCGGGAAGAGGCCGCCGAGCAGGATGAGCGCCACGCACGTCCCGATTGCGAGGTTGAACCCCGGCTTCGGCGACGGCGGCGTGTGCGCGTCCTCGGGCGTCGCCTCGAAGTACATCTTCCACACCACGCGGAGGTAGTAGTAGTAGGCGACGAGGCTGGTCAGAACGAGCGTGACCGCCAGCGAGGTCTCCCCCGCGTCCACCGCGGCGCGAAGCAGGTACAGCTTGCCGACGAAGCCCGCCGTGGGCGGGAAGCCCGCCAGCGAGAGAAGGAAGACGAGGAGCGCGGCGCCGAGCACCGGACGCCGCCAGCCCAGGCCCCGATAGTCATCCACGCGCTGGTTGCGGTCGCCCCGCCCCGCCACGTGGAAGACGATGGCGAAGCTCCCCGCCGTGACCACGGTGTACGCCGCGAGGTAGAAGAGCGACGCGGAGCGGCCGAGTTCGGAGGCCGCCACGACGCCGACGAGGAGGTATCCGGCGTGCGCCACCGAGGAGTAGGCGAGCATGCGCTTCACGTCCCGCTGCGAGAGCGCGACGAGGTTGGGCACGATCATGGTCAGGATCGCGAGCCACCACACGGCGCCCCTCCACACCTCCGCCGCGCCGCCGAGATCCACGGTCAGCACACGCAGGAGGGCGATGAAGGCGGCCGCCTTGACCCCCGTCGCCATGAACGACGTCACCGGCGTCGGCGCGCCGTCGTAGGCGTCCGGAGCCCACATGTGGAAGGGGACGGCGGCGATCTTGAACGCGAAGCCGATGAGCAGGAGGCCGATGCCGGCGACGAGGAGGAGGTCGCCCCCGGGCGCGGCCGCGATGCGCTCGGCGGCCGTGGCGAGGCGCGTCGTCCCCGTGGCCCCGTAGAGGAGCGCGATCCCGTACACGACGAAGGCGCTCGCGAAGGCGCCGACGATGAAGTACTTGAGGCTCGCCTCGGAGGAACGCGGGTTCTTGCGCACGAAGCCCGTGAGGACGTAGACGGAGATCGACATCAGCTCGAGGCCGACGAAGAGGAGGATGAGGTCGCGCGCCGCGACGAGCACCATCATCCCGACGAGGGCCAGGAGGACGAGCGCGTGGAATTCGGGCGACCGCAGCCCCTCCCGGCTCAGGTAGTCGCGCGACAGCGACACGACGAGCAGGGCGCCGCCGCACAGGATCACGTCCGCCGCCACGCGGAAGCCGTCGAGCGCGATCATCGCGTCCGGCGGGGCGGAGGCGTCCATGAGCCACAGGCTCGCGATGAAGGCGCCCGCGATCGAGTACAGCGTGACGAGGCAGTCGACGGACATCCGCCCGTCGTCGGTCTCCCCCGCGCGCACGAAGGCGTCGCGCATGAGGATGAACATCGCCGCCAGCGACAGGATGACCTCGGGCAGGAGCGCGACCCAGTGGTTCACGTCACTCCCCTCCCCCGGCCTCGACCGGCATGGGTTCGACCGGCATGGCTTCGACGCTCGCCGACCGCGTCTCCACGTGCTCGATCAGCGCCTCCACGGACGCCCGCGTCCGGTTCAGAAACGGGCCCGGCCACACGCCGATGAGCAGGATGAGCGCGAGCAGCGGCGCAAGGATCAGGCGCTCGCGGCGGTTCACGTCGGTGAGCGCGCGGTTCTCCTCGCGGTCGAGGCGGTTGAAGAGGACCCGCTGCACCATGGGCAGCATGTAGCAGGCCGCGAAGATCACGCCCGTCGTCGCGATCGCGGCGATCCACGGGTGGGTCCGGAACGTCCCCACGAGGATGAGGAACTCGCCCACGAAGCCGTTCGTCCCCGGCAGCCCGACGGAGGACAGCGCGACGACGACGAGCGCGAAGGCGAACACCGGCATCACCTTCGCGATGCCGCCGAAGTCCGCGATCTGCCGCGAGTGCCGCCGCTCGTACAGCATCCCGATGAGGAGGAAGAGCGCCCCCGTGGAAATCCCGTGGTTCACCATCTGGAGGATGCCGCCCTCGATCCCCTGCGTCGTGAGCCCGAACACGCCGAGCACGACGAAGCCGAGGTGGGCGACCGAGGTGTAGGCGATGAGTTTCTTTGCGTCCGGCTGCACCGCCGCCACCCAGGCCGCGTACAGGATGCCGATCAGCCCCAGCACGAGCATCGCGTTCACGACCATGGGATCCGTCGCCGCGGCCGGGAAGAACGGCAGCCCGAAGCGCAGGAACCCGTACACGCCCATCTTGAGCAGCACCCCCGCCAGGATCACGGAGCCCGCCGTCGGCGCCTCCACGTGCGCGTCCGGCAGCCAAGTGTGGAACGGGAAGAGCGGCACCTTGATCGCGAACGCGAGCGCGAACCCCCCGAACAGCCAGAGTTGCGCGCGCCGCGCGAGTTCGAGCGACACGAGGTCTTCGTAGGCGAAGCTCCACGCCCCCGAGCCGTCCTGGAAGATCCAGGCCATGGTCACGATCGCGACCAGCATGAGGAGCGAGCCCACCGCCGTGTAGAGGAAGAACTTCACGGCGGAATAGATCCGCCTCTCCCCGCCCCAGACCCCGATGAGGAAGTACATCGGGATCAGCATGATCTCCCAGAACACGTAGAACAGGAAGAGATCGAGCGCGACGAACACGCCGATCATCCCCGCCGTGAGGAAGAGGAGCATCGCGTAGAAGGCGCGCTCGCGGGTCCGGATGTAGGAGAAGGAACCCGCCACGGCCAGCGGCATCGTGAAGGTCGTGAGCAGGATCATGAGGATCGAGATCCCGTCCAGGCCCACCGCGTAGGAGATCCCCCACGCCTCGATCCACGGGATGGAGACGAGATTCTGGAACCCGGGCTCCGCCGTGTCGAAGGTCCAGAAGAGCGGCAGCGAGAGCGCGAACAGGACGAGCGTCGTCACCAGGGCGACGGTCTTCGCGCGCGCCTCCGGCGCCACGAGGCAGGCCGCGCCCCCGATGAGGGGGAGGACCACGAGGGCGGTCAGGATCCAGTGCCCGTCGTAGAAGGCCGTCACGAGAGCACCCCGAGGACGAGGAGGGCCCCGAGCATGAAGGCGACGAGGTAGGTCGTCACGCGGCCCGTCTGGAGCTGTCCCCCGGCCCAGCCGAGGAGGCGGGCGGCGCGCCCCGCGCCGTTCACGGCGCCGTCGATGATCCCCGCGTCCACGATCCGCCAGCAGGCGCGCCACAGGGCGAGCGAGGGGCGGACGATCGCGCGGTCGTACAGTTCATCCACGTACCACTTGTCGTGGAGCACGCGGGCGAACCCGGTCGGCGCCACGGCCTCCGCCTCCCTCGGCACCGGCTTCGGCGACAGGACCCGGACGGTCCCGACGACGGCCGCGATCGCGATCGCGGCGGAGATCACCGCCCACAGCGCCTCGCCGCCCCCGACGGGCGACCGGTATTCGGGGGCGAAGCCGTGCGCCTCCTTGACGGCGATCGCGGGCGCGAACACGGGCTCCAGCCAGTGGTGCAGCCATTCGACGGTCGGGAGCAGCGGCAGCGCCTCGGGGATGTTCGCCCATCCGCCCACGACGGAGAGGACCGCGAGCACCGCGAGCGGCGCCCACATGACGACGGGCACCTCGTGCAGCTTCCGCCCGGCCTCCGCGGCGCCCTCGTGGCCGAAGGTGCGGTTCCCGCCGTGGAAGGTCATCACCATGAGCCGGGCCATGTACACGGCCGTGAGCAGCGCCGTGGCCAGCGCCACGCCCCACAGGATCGGGTATCCGTACGCCCCGGAATACCAGATGATCTCGTCCTTCGAGAAGAACCCGGCCAGCGGCGGCACGCCCGCGATGGCGAGCGTCGCGACCCACATGAAGACGAAGGTGCGGGGCATGAATTTTCGCAGCCCGCCGTGGTTCCGCATGTCGTTCGGGTCGCCGTGGTGCGCGTCGCCGTGGGCGTCGTCCCCGTGCGCCCACGCGTGGTGCACCGCGTGGATCACGGCCCCGGCCCCGAGGAAGAGGAGCGCCTTGAAGAAGGCGTGCGTCATGAGGTGGAAGACGCCGGCCGTGAAGGCGCCGATCCCGACGGCGAGGAACATGTAGCCGAGCTGCGAGATCGTGGAGTACGCGAGCACCTTCTTGATGTCGTACTGCCGGATCGCGATCGAGGCCGCGAACAGCGCCGTCCCCGCCCCGACCGCCGCCACCACGCCCTGGGACACGGGCGAGAGCGCGAACAGGACGCTCGTGCGCGCGATGAGGTAGACCCCCGCCGTCACCATCGTCGCCGCGTGAATGAGCGCCGAGACCGGCGTCGGACCCGCCATCGCGTCGGGCAGCCAGGTGTGGAGCGGGATCTGGGCCGACTTCCCCGTGCAGCCGAGGAAGAGGAGGAGCGTGATGCCGGTGACGAGCGCGCCGCCGTACGCGAGCGTCCCCTCCGCCGCCCCGAGGACGGGCACGAAGTCCAGCGTCCCGAAGGCGACGAAAATGAGGAACATGGCGACGAGGAACCCCGCGTCGCCGATCCGGTTCATGATGAACGCCTTCTTGCCCGCGTTCGCGTAGTCCCGGTTCTCGTACCAGAAGCCGATGAGCAGGTACGAGCACAGCCCGACGCCCTCCCAGCCCACGAACATGAGCGGGAAGCTGGCCCCGAGAACGAGGACGAGCATGAAGAAGACGAACAGGTTGAGATAGGAGAAGTAGCGCGAATAGCCGGGATCGTCGCGCATGTAGCCGACGGAATAGATGTGGATCAGGCTCCCGACCCCGGTGACGATCATGCACATCAGCATCGAGAGCTGGTCGAACTGGAGGTCGACCCCGATGCGGAGGTCCCCGGACACGATCCAGGTCCACAGGCTGACGACTTCCGCGCCGTGCAGGTCCGCGCCGCTCAGGTCGGCCCCGATCATCGCGATGAAGTTCACGAGGACGACGGCGAAGCTCCCGAGGAGCGCGGCGGGCCCGACGATCGTCGGGATGCGCTTGTCGTCGTGCCACAGGAAGGCGCCGGCGCCGTTCACCGCCGCCCCGAGCAGCGGGAGGGCGAGGATGAGCCACGGGAGCACGGGCTGGAAGCTCACCACTTCAGGAGCCGGAAGCGGTCGAGGTCCACGACTTCATAGTGCCGGAAGATCGCGATGATGATCGCGAGCCCCACGGCGGCCTCCGCCGCGGCCACGGCCATGACGAAGAAGACGAAGATCTGGCCCTCGATCCCGTGCATGCGCGCGAAGGCGACGAGCGACAGGTTCGCGGCGTTCAGCATGAGTTCTATGCACATGAACACGATGATCGCGTTGCGCCGCAGCAGGACCCCGATGACGCCGATCGAGAACAGGATCGCGCTCACGAAGAGGGCGATGAGCCCGTTGAGGCCGAGCGCGGCCGCCATGCCCGCCTCGCTCACGTCCGCTCCCTGCGCGCGAGCAGGATCGTGCCCACGATGGACACGAGCAGGAGGACGCCGGTGACCTCGAGCACGATCGTGTACTCCGTGAAGAGCGGCCGGGCCACGACGCCGACGACGCCCTGTTCGGCGGCCGCCTCGCGCAGCGCGCTGCCCGCGATCTCCACGACCGGCCGCGCGTCCGTCCCCCCGACGAAGAGGCGCGTGAGGACGCCGAGGAAGGCGATGGAGATCGAGCCGCCGATGAGCCCGCCCACGGGCCCCCGCAGGTCGCGCCAGTCCGCGTGCCCCAGGTTCAGGAGCATGAGGACGAAGAGGAAGAGGACCATGATGGCCCCGCCGTACAGGATCACGTTGATCGCCGCGATGTAGTGCGCGTCCAGCATGAGGAACATGCCGGACGTGGCGAAGAACACGCCGACCAGGAAGATCACGGCGGACACGGGATTGCGGCGCGTGACCATGATCACCGCGCCCAGAATCGCGCTCGCCGCGAAGGCCTGGAAGAGGAAGTCCTGGA
Source organism: Candidatus Palauibacter soopunensis (assembly GCF_947581735.1). NCBI lineage: Bacteria > Pseudomonadati > Gemmatimonadota > Gemmatimonadia > Candidatus Palauibacterales > Candidatus Palauibacteraceae > Candidatus Palauibacter > Candidatus Palauibacter soopunensis. The sequence continues at coordinate 214,059 of NZ_CANPVT010000053.1, read as the reverse complement.
TCATCGCGCCGCGGGGTCCTGGATCATTGCGACGCCGGGTCCTGGGGATCCCACAGCGCGGTCACGTCGTGCTCCTGCTCGACGAGGCGCTCGAGGTCGTACACCCAGCGCTCGCGCGAGTACTCCGCGTTCTCGTAGTGCACGCCGAGGTGGATCGCCTCGACCGGGCACACCTCCTGGCAGTAGCCGCAGAAGATGCAGCGGAACTCGTCGATCTCGTAGATCGCCGCGTAGCGCTCGCCGCTCTCGTCCTCCGCGGGCACGAGCTTGATGCAGTTCACCGGGCATACCGTCGGACACAGGCCGCACGCGACGCACTTGGCCCGTCCGTCCTCGTGCACCTCCATGCGGTGCGTGCCGCGCGTCCGGGGCGCGAGTTCCCACTTCTCGTCCGGGTACTGCTGCGTCTTCTTGTTGGGGCTCAGGAGGTGCCGCATGGTGATCGACATCCCCTTCGCCGCCGCCCGCACGTACGAACTCTCGGCCCGCGGCCGCTCCACGACCTTCACATCTCCAGGCATCCTACCCTCCCTTCCCCTTCGCCCCGCCCCGGATCAGCGTCCCCCGGTCCATGGCGAAGAAGAGCACCCCCGCGAGCGCAAGGTTCACGAGGAACAGAACGAACGCATACCAGCCGCCGAGCGGGATCCCGACCGCCTCGATGGCGAGGATGACGAAGGCGATGACGAGGATGTAGACCGTCACCGCTTCGAGCATGAACTTCCAGCCCAGGTCCATGAGCTGGTCGTAGCGGAAGCGCGGCAGCGTCCACCGAATCCAGACGAAGACGAGCACGAGCAGGAACGTCTTCACGCCGAAGGCGCCGAGCGTGAGCAGCGTCTTCCACCACGTCGGCTCCCCGATCACCGTCCCGTCGGAGAGGACGCGGATGTTGTCCCCCTGCCAGAACGGGATGTCCCACCCGCCGAGGAAGAAAACGGTGACGAGCGCGGCGACCGTGATCACGTGCGCGAACTCGCCGATCATGAACATCGAGAACTTCATCGCCGAATACTCGGTGTGGTATCCGGTGATGAGTTCGGCCTCCGCCTCGGGCATGTCGAAGGGGAGGCGGTTCGTCTCCGCGAGTCCCGACACGAAGAAGAAGAAGAGGCCGACGAGGAGCGGGAACACGAACCACGTCGCGTACGTCGCCGGGCCCGCCGTGAACGTCTGCTGCATGGAGACGATCTCGGGGGCGCGCACATCCCCGGTGAGGAGGATGAGGGGGACGAGGCTGAGCGCGAGCGCGACCTCGTAGCTCACCATCTGCGCGGAGCCGCGCAGGCCGCCGAGCAGCGAGTACTTCGAGCCGGAGGCCCAGCCGCCCATGGCGACGCCGTACACGCCGATCGAGCCGATCGCGAGCACGTAGAGGAAGCCGATCGGGACGTCCGCGACGATCATCTCCACGAGTCCCCACTGCGTGGGCAGCGGCGAGGCGAAGGGGATGACGGCGAAGAGGATGGTGGCCGGGAGGATCGCGAGGACGGGCGCGAGGAGGAAGAAGGGCCGGATCGCCTGCTCCGGCATCGTCTCTTCCTTGAGGAGGTTCTTGAGTCCGTCGGCGATGACCTGGAGGAGCCCCCACGGGCCGACGCGGTTGGGGCCGCTCCGGTCCTGCATGAAGCCGCACACCTTGCGCTCGAAGATCGTCGCGAACATGACCGCGAGCATCAGCACCGAGAAGAAGAGCACGACCTTCCCCACGGTGGCGAGAGCGAAGGCGCCGCCCGTGACCGGGCTCACGCGTCGGCCTCCGCGGCTGCGCCGGCGGCCGGGGCGCCCTTGAGGCCGATCCCGTCCCACGTGAGGCCCGCGAAGGGCGGAGCCTCCGCCGCCATGCGCTCGAACGCGCTGCGCACGTCGTTGACGGCTTCGCCGTCTCCCAGGCGGGCGAGCACGCGGCTCAGCACCATCCAACCCGGGCGGGCCAGGCCCGGCGGCCGCAGCGCCTGGTGGAAGCGCTGCACGCGGCCCTCGAAGTTCGTGAACGTGCCGTCCATCTCCGCGAAGGTCGCGATCGGGAGCACCGCGTCCGCGTTGCGCGCCGCGCCGGGCAGCCGCGTGCCGACGTAGAGGAAGAAGCCGGCCGAGGCGCCGAAGTCGTCGGGGGCGCCCTCGAGTTCGTCGTCGAGCACGACGAGCGCTCCGGCCGCCGCGCCGCCAGCCGCCGCGCCGTTGGGGAGCGCATCCGTGCGCCGGCCGCCGAACAGTCCGGCCCCCGCGACGTTCGCGGCACGGTCCGCGCGCAGCTTGAGCGTGGGCACGGTGGGCAGCGCGGCGGTCTCGCCCTGCGCGACCCGGAAGGCCGCGCCCGCGACGCCGAGCCGGTCGAGGAGCCGCCGGACGTAGAACAGGTTCTCGTTCGAGGCGTCCGGCGACACGACCGCACTCCCGCCGGGCGCGTCGAGCGCGTCGATCTTCTCGGCCACCCAGTCGAGCGCCGTGGCCCAGTCGACCGGCCGCAGCTCGCCGCGCTCGCCGTCGCCGCCGCCGTCGCGGATGAGGGGGACCTCGGCGCGCACGCCGCGGTTCGTCATCACGAGGTGCCTGCGGCCGTAGTCGCACATCCACCAGGAGTTCACCGCCGCGTTGTGGCGCGGCTTCACGCGCACGATCTGGTTCTCCTTCGTGTCGATCGTGACGTTGCAGCCGGTGGGGCAGCCGGGGCACACGCTCGCCGCCGCGTCCATGTCCCACGCGCGCGCCTTGAACACGAAGTCCTCGTGCACGAGCGCGCCGACGGGGCACACGTCGACGATGTTCCCCTGGAAGGGGTTGTCGAGTTCGCGGCCCGGGAAGGTGTCGATGTAGGCCTTGTCCCCGCGCTGGGCGACGATGAGCGAGTCATCCTCCGCCACGTCCCGCATGAATCTCACGCAGCGCGTGCAGATGACGCAGCGGTCCGCGAAGTAGAGGATGTCGTCGGAGATGCGGTCGCGGCCCATGATCCGCTTGGGCTCGTCGACCCGGCTCTCGAGCTGGTTCGTGACGTAGGCGTAGTCCTGCAGCATGCACTGCCCCGCGGCGTCGCAGATGGGGCAGTCGAGCGGGTGGTTGACGAGCAGGAACTCGATGACCGACTGGCGGGCCGTGCGCGCCGTGTCGCTCGCCGTGTTCACGACCATGTCGTCGGCCGCCTGCAGCGTGCACGAGGGCTCGAGCTTGGGCCGTCCCTCGACCTCCACGAGGCACATGCGGCACTGCGCCGGCCGCGTGGGGATGCCCGGATGGTAGCAGTAGCGCGGCACCACGACGCCCACGTGCTCGGCCGCCTCGATGACCCGGGTGCCGCTCGGGACCGTGACCTCGACCCCGTCGATCGTGAGGGTGACCGTCGCCTTCGCGCCGTTATCAGCCATGCGTCACCCTGCCGCCCGCCGCGACCAGAGAAGGCTTCATCAGCGCCTCGTAATCGGCGCGGAACTTGTCGAGCGACGACTCGAGCGGGAACACGACGCTGTCCGCGAGCACGCAGATCGTGCGCCCCGTCATCTGCTCGCACAGCTCGTACAGCGTGTCGATGTCGCTGGGGCGGCCGTCGCCCGCCTCGATGCGCTGCAGGATGCGGACGACCCACGACGTGCCCTCGCGGCACTGCACGCACTGGCCGCACGACTCGTGCGCGTAGAACTGCGCGATCCGGCGCATGGCCGCGACGATGTCGGTGTCCTCGTCCATCACGATCGGCGAGGCGGTGCCGAGGGCGCTGCCCGCCTCCGCGAGCCCCTCGTACGTCGTCGCGCAGTCGAGTTCGTCGCCGCTCAGGAACGCCGTCGAGGAGCCGCCCGGGATCACGGCCTTCACGGGCTTGCCGGAGGGCGTGCCGCCGCAGGCGTCGAAGATGATGTCGCTCAGCGGCAGCCCGAGCGCGAACTCGTAGTTGCCGGGGCGCACGAGGTGCCCGGAGCAACTCCACAGCTTGGTGCCGGGGGACTCGTCGCTCCCCCACTGCCGGTACCAGTCCGCGCCGTTCTCGAGGATCATGGGGACCGCGGCGAGCGTCTCGACGTTGTTCACCGTCGTGGGCATCCCGAACGCCCCGGCCTGCGCCGGGAAGGGCGGCTTGGCCCAGGGCTCCGCGCGGTTGCCCATGAGCGAGTTCATGAGGCCGGTCTCCTCGCCGGCGATGTAGGCCCCGGCCCCGGCGTGGATCGTCACGTCGCACGACCACGACGAGCCCAGGATTCCGTCCCCCGCGAGCCCGGCCTCGTACGCCTCGACGACCGCCGCGTTGAGGACCTCCGTCTCCTCGAAGAACTCGCCCCGCACGTAGATGTAGGCGTGCTCCGCCCCGATCGCGCGCGACGCGATGAGGCAGCCCTCGATGAGGAGGTGCGGCGTCCAGCGGATGACCTCGCGGTCCTTGAAGGCGCCCGGCTCGGACTCGTCCGCGTTGCAGCACAGGTAGTGCGGCTTGCCGTCGTCCTTCGGCATGAAGCTCCACTTGAGGCCGGTCGGGAAGCCGGCGCCGCCGCGCCCGCGGAGCCCGGAGGCCTTCACGACCTCCGTGATGTCGGCCGGCTGCATGTCGAGGGAGCGCCGCAGCGCCTCGTAGCCGCCCCGGGCGCGCCAGCCGTCGAGCGTGCGCGCCTCGGCCTCGCCCTGGTGCCGCGAGAGCCGCGTCGTGGCCTCGAGATCGCTCCGGTGCGGGAAGCTCATGGGGCCTCCGCTCCGTCGCGCGCGCCGCGCAGGCCGGCCACGATCTCGGGCACGCGCTCCGGGGTGACGTCCTCCAGGTAGCGCTCGTTGACCTGCACGACGGTCGCGAACCCGCACGCGCCGAGACATTCCGCCTCGATCACCGTGAACTCCCCGTCCTCCGAGATCTCCCCCTCGCGGGTCCCCGTCTCGGCGAGGAAGCCGCGCAGCACCTCTTCGGCCCGGTTCAGGTGGCAGGAGATGTTCGTACACACCTGGACGAAGTGACGCCCGACCGGGTGCTTGTTGTACATCGTGTAGAAGGTCGCGATCGAATGGACGTAGGCCGGCGTCAGGTCGAGCGCTTCGGCGACCTCGACCATGTCCGCGGGCTCGATCCATCCCTTCACCGACTGCACGTAGCCGAGCATGGGGAGGAGCGCCGCCTGCTTCGTCGGATAGCGGGAGAGGGCCGCCTCCAGCCGGTGCTTCCCTTCCTCCGTCTCGAAGATGGGACCGTCGAACGTCTCCCGCGCCGTGAGCTGGAAGGGCTGCGCGCCGACGACCGCGGGATGGATGCGCCGGCTCACCGGTCGATCTCCCCGAGCACGACGTCGAGCGAGGCGTTGATCGCGACGACGTCCGCGACGAGTTCGCCCCGCACGAGTTCCGGCAGCGAGGCGATGTTGATGAACGACGGGCCGCGGAACCGGCAGCGGACGGGCTTCGTGCCGCCGTCGGAGATGATCCCGAATCCCAGTTCGCCCTTCGAGCTTTCGATGGAGTACCACGTCTCGCCGGCCGGCACGCGGACGCCCTCCATCACGAGCTTGAAGTGCGAGATCATGGTGTCGATCGACCCCATCGCCTCGCCCTTCGGGGGGAGGACGATCCGGTAGTCGTCGATGTTGATCGGGCCGCCGGGCAGCCGGTCGAGCGCCTGCTCGATGATGCGGAGGCTCTGCCGCATCTCCTCCACCCGCACGAGATAGCGGTCGTAGACGTCCCCCTCCGTCCCGACGGGCACGTCGAAGTCGTACTCCTCGTAGCCGAGGTAGGGGCGCGCCTTGCGCACGTCGTAGGCCACGCCGCTCGCGCGCAGGGTGGGGCCGGTGACGCCGTAGCTCACGGCCTTGTCCGCGTCGAGCACGCCGATGTCCATCGTGCGGCCCTGCCAGATGGCGTTGCGCGACAGGAGCCGCTCGACCTCGTCCAGCGTCTCCGGGAAGGTGGCCGTGAAGTCGCGCGCCGCCGCCGTCCAGCCCACGGGCAGATCCGCCATCATCCCGCCGACCCGCGTGACGGAGGTCGTGATCCGGCCCCCCGTGTACGCCTCGTGCAGGTTGTAGATCCGCTCGCGCTCCTGGAAGGTGTAGAGGAAGACGGAGAAGGCGCCGATGTCGATCGCCGTCGTCCCCAGCCACAGGAGGTGGCCGAGGATACGGTTCAGCTCGCCGAGGATGACGCGGACGACGCGGCAGCGCTCCGTGATCTCGACGTCGAGGAGCGCTTCGACCGCCCCGGCGAAGCCGATGTTGTAGAGCATCGGCGCGAGGTAGTCCATGCGGTCCGTGTAGGGGACGCACTGGTTCCACTCGCGGAACTCGCACGTCTTCTCGAAGCCCGTGTGCAGGTACCCGATGTGGGGGGAGCAGCGCACGATGCGCTCCCCGTCGAGCTGGAGCACGAGCCGGAGGACGCCGTGGGTGGCCGGGTGCTGGGGGCCCATGTTGATGAGGATGGGCTCGCCCTCGAGCGCGTCCTCGGGCTTCTCGTCCGGGCTCAGGTCGCGGATGCCGGCCGCCGCGCCGCCCTCCGCGCGCTCCGACGGGGCCTCCACTTCTCCGTCCTCCGTGACGGCGTAGCCCGCCATCTCCAGTTCCTCGACCGCGTACATGTCGACGAGGTCGCGGGAGAGCGCGCGGCTCACCTGCCGGGAGCGGCTGAAGCGTCCGCGGAGCGGGAAGTCCTTCCGGAGCGGGAACCCCTCTTCGTAGTTCTCCGGCATGAGGATGCGGCGGAGATCCGGATGGCCGCGGAAGCTCACGCCGTACATGTCCCACACCTCGCGCTCGAGCCAGTCGGCGGCGAGCCACAGGTCGGTGACGCTGTCCAGCTCGAGGTCGTCCATCGGGACCTCGCACGCGACGCGGAGCTGGCGGCCGTGGGCCATGGACCAGAGCTGGTACCAGACCTGGATCGGGGCGCCGATGCCGGCGTGCGCGCCCATGACGTCCGCGAGCAGGTCGTACGCCTGGTCGGGCGTCTCGAGGAGGAAGCGGAGCGCCTCGGCGTTGATGCCGGGATCGATCCACACGACCGGATAACCGAGCGCGTCGCTCTCCACGCGCCGCACGCCCTCTCGGAAGCGTTCGCGAAGGGCGCGGACGGAAGGATGGCTCGCCGCGTCCCCCTCAGGGGGTGCGACCCGCACCATGCGCGGGGGCGCGGTCGTCGTCGCGGTCGTCAACGGCGGATCGCCCCGGTCAATCCCGGTGTTCCAGGCGGCGTTCGCGCCGGTCGCGGGACCGGGCCAGCGCCGACGTCGGGCCGAGCCCGCTCATGCGGTTCTGGTTCGTTGAGTTGCCGAACGGCTGGGCGACGAGTTCGATCGTTTCCGGGGGCAGGTTCGGGCGTCCGACCGCCTCCGGCGCTTCGTCCCGCGCCCGGGGATCGGACAGCGACTCTCCCTTGATCTTCTCCTGGATCATGAGGAGTCCGTAGATGAGACCTTCCGGCCTCGGCGGGCAGCCCGGGACGTAGACGTCGACGGGCACGATCGTGTCGATCCCCTGGACGATCGTGTAGTTGTCGAACATCCCGCCGGAACTCGCGCACGCGCCCATGGACACGCACCACTTGGGCTGCGGCATCTGGTCCCAGACCCGGCGCAATACCGGGGCCAGCTTGTAGGTCACCCGGCCGGCGACGATCATCAGGTCCGCCTGGCGGGGGCTGAAGGACATGCGCTCCATCCCGAAGCGGCCGATGTCGTACTTGCTCGCGGCCGACGCCATCATCTCGATCGCGCAGCAGGCGGTCCCGAACGGCATGGGCCACAGCGAGTTGCGCCGCGCCCAGTTGACGACGTAGTCGAGCTTCGTCGTCATCCAGTTGTGCGGGATGCCGGTGTCGAGTTCGTCGGAGTGCGCGTCCGGGTGCGCGCCGGGGGGGAGCGTGTCGAGCGTCTTCATCGCGCCCCTCCGTCCGGTCCCGAGTTCAGTCCCATTCGAGGGCCCCCTTCTTCCACGCGTACACGAGTCCGACGCCGAGCACGGTGAGGAACGCCGTGATCTCCATGAACCCGACCATCCCCAACTCCCGGAAGATCGCGGCCCACGGAATGAGGAAGAGCGTCTCGATGTCGAGGACGATGAAGAGCATCGCCACGATGTAGAAATTGACCGAGAAACGCTCCCGCGTCGTCCCGAGCGGGGGAATCCCCGACTCGTACGGGCTCGCCTTCACCGGAGTCGGTCTGCGGGAGCCGACGAAATGCGATACGCCCATCATCGCGGCCGCGTTCAGCACGCCGACCAACGCGAGGATCAGGATGCCGAGATATGGGTCGAGCAAGGGGGTTCGCTCCTCTCGTGCGAGCTTGTGAATTTCTTCACTTTCCCGCGCCGCGAAGGTATCGCGGAGGGGTAGGAGCGGCAAGCGGTATTTGGCCTCGGAAGCAGAGGGAGCGAGTGAGTCGAAAGCGGGCTGTGGTGCGCAATGTGGCGATCGGCGAAGGCACGGTACGCGTTACGGTTCTGGGCCGGGGACGCCCCGTCCTCTTCCTGCACGGGATCAGCGCCCACGGACGCGCGTGGCGGCCCGTCGCCGAACGCTTCGCCGAAGCGCACCAGGGGTGGGAATGCTGGCTCCCCGACCTCCCGGGGCGGGGCGACTCGGACGCGCGGGCAGAGCTCTCCTACACGCTCGACGACGAGGTGCGCCGGCTTCGCGCGGTGGTGCGGGCGCTGGCGCCGGACGGCCCCCGGCCGCGACTCATCGCGGGACATTCGCAGGGGGCGGCCATCGCGCTCGCCCTCGCGGAGGCGGAACCGGACATCGGCGGCCTCCTGCTCTCGAACCCGGTCACGCCGGAAATCCGGAGTCCGGCCATCCTTAGGCTGCTGCGGTCATCCGCGGTGCGGCGGGCGGTCGGGAGCGTCCTGGCGCCGCTTCACGCGCCACTGGGTCACCTGGTTCTGCGGCGGGCGTGCGGCCCCGCCTTCCGCGCCCCCTCGGAGCTGGTCGCCGCCTACGCGCGGCCGTGGTCGAGCCCGGCGCGCGCCCGCACGCTCCTGCGCATTCTCGCCGACTGGCATCCTGCGGAACTCGAGGCCCGCATGCCCCGCCGCCCCGTCGCCGCGCACGTCGTGACCGGCGCCCACGACCCGAGGATCCCCGTCGAGACGGCCAGGCGCCTCGCCTCCCGCCTCGACTGCGACTTCACGCTATCCCCCGACGGCGGCCACGTCCTGACGGAGCAGCACCCACGGCTCCTGGCCCGCCTCCTCGGGGAAATGGCTGGCCGGTTGGCCCCGCCCCCGGCAGCTGCTAGAGCTTCGGGGGCGTAACTCCGGTCTGGCCCTGGTACTTTCCGGCCTTGTCCGCGTAGCTGACCTCGCAGACCTCGTCGGACTCGAAGAAGAGGACCTGCGCGATCCCCTCGTTCGCGTACACGCGCGCGGGCAGCGGTGTCGTGTTCGAGATCTCAAGCGTCACGTGCCCTTCCCACTCCGGTTCGAAGGGCGTGACGTTCACGATGAGGCCGCAGCGGGCGTAGGTGCTCTTCCCCACGCAGATTGTGAGGATGTTGCGCGGAATCCGGAAGTACTCGATGGAGCGCGCGAGGGCGAAGGAGTTCGGGGGGATGATGCAGACGTCGCCCGAGTACTCGAGGAAGGAGCGCTCGTCGAACTTCTTGGGGTCGACGACCGGGAAGAGCGCGTTGTGGAAGATCCGGAATTCGTCGGCGACCCGCATGTCGTAGCCGTAGCTGCTGACGCCATAGGAGATGACGCCGTCGCGCACCTGGCGGTCGGCGAAGGGTTCGATCATCCCGTGCTCGCGCGCCATGCGCCGGATCCAGCCGTCGCTCTTGATCGCCATCGGACCTCTCGGTGGGGCGTTTTTCTCCCGCGTCAACCTACGCGTGCGTCAAGGGCCGAGCCGCGTCGGTGTGTCGCGGGCGCGTCAGGTTCGGGTGAGGGCGATCCAGGCGGCCCAGATCCAGGCGGCGATGAGGGCGGCGCCGCCGATGGGCGTGATCGCGCCGAGCCAGCCGATTCCGGACAGGGCGAGGGCGTAGAGCGTGCCGCTGAACACCGCGATGCCACACAGCATGAGGAGCCCGGGACAGTGCCACGCCGCTTCGGGCCAGCGGGCCGCCGCGAGGCCGAGGAGGATGAGCCCCAGGGCGTGCAGCATGTGGTAGCGGGCCGCCGTGTCGAAGATCGCGAGGGCCTCCGCTGAGAGGCGGCCTTCGAGCGAGTGCGCGCCGAACGCTCCGGCCGCGACGCCGAGGCCCGCGAGCAGGCACCCGCCCGCGAGGAGCTTGCGGTGCGGCGAATCAGCGCCGGTCAAGCGAAGACGATCAATCGAACATCGGGGCCGCGCCCGCGCCCGCCCTCCGCGCCGCCTCGCCGGCGATCGTCTCCATGACCCGGTCCCAGCGCTCCGGACTGATCTCGGCCAGCGTGGCTTCGACGAGGGCCGCCAGTTCGGCCCCTTCCTCGCGCCGCATGGGGGAATCGCCGTCTTCGGCTTCGAGCCGCCTGCGCAGGTCGGTCGCGCGTTCGAGCAGATCCCTGTGGCGGAGTCGTTCCTCGTAGCTCGTCATCCGCCGACCTGACTCAGGGCGGCGAGCCCGCCGCTCCCGGCCGCCGTCCCCAACTCCAGGTAGTGGCGCTTCGGCTTCCCGGCGAGCGCCTCCGCTACAGCCTCCTCGATACGGCCCGTGTCGCGCAGCGGGCCCTTCAGGTCGACCTCGTGGTCGCCGAACAGGCAGGTGCGCAGCTTCCCGTCGGCGGTCAGCCGCATGCGGTTGCAGCGTTCGCAGTAGTTGTGCGAGAGCGGCGTGATCGCGCCCACCGTCCCGGCGCCGCCCGGGAAGCGGTAGTACACGGCGGGCCCGTTCCCCCGCGGTCCCGGGTCCGGCAGGAGGTCCTCGATCGCGCGGATCTTCTCGAGTACTTCATCCGTCGAGATGAAACGGTCGCTGAGGTGCAGGTTCTCTCCCACCGGCATGAGTTCGATGAAGCGCACGTGCCAGGGACGCTCCCGCGTGATTTCAGCGAAGTCGACGACTTCGTGGTCGTTTAAACCTCGCATGATGACGCAGTTGATCTTGATCGGAGCGAACCCCGCCTCCTCGGCGGCGCGGAGGCCTTCCATCGTCTCATCGAAGCGCCGTGCCGGCCGCCGGGCGATCTCCTCGAACCCATCCCGGTCGAGCGTATCCAGGCTGACGTTCACGCGCGCGACGCCGGCTTCCCGGAGGGCCGTCGCGAAACGCGGCAGGAGGATGGCGTTCGTAGAGAGCGAGATGTCGTCGATGCCGGGGACCGCGGCGATCATGTCGACGAGATCGGGCAGGTCCTTGCGGACGAGCGGTTCTCCGCCCGTAATCCGGACCCGCTCCAACCCGAGCGCGGCCATCTGGCGTACGATCTCGGAGATCTCCTCGTACGCGAGCATCTCGGGCTTGGGGATCCACGCGAGCCCCTCCTCCGGCATGCAGTACGTGCAGCGCAGGTTGCAGCGATCCGTGACCGAGATCCGGAGATACCGGATCCGGCGACCAAACTGATCTCTCATGGCACCGATCGTGTGGGTTTCGCGGGAAGCTCAGCGCTCCCCCGGGCCGGGAGCGGCGAGTGGCGGGACTCCGCGCAGCCTTTCGCAGCCGCGCGGAGTCCCCGCTGCGGACGACTAGTGTCGATACGACACTAGCTGATCGCCGTGACGCCCTCCTGCATCATCATGTTGTCGTCATCGTCGCCACAGTCCCCGGCAAACGAGACCGTCGCGATCATCGCGACGACCAACAGGTTGCGGACCATCTTCAACATGGCGTCCTCCTCGATTTGGGCGCCCGCGTCCGAGACCGGCTGCCTCGGAATCCGTCGGACCGCCCTTGACCAGCCCTCCCTACTCGAACCGCGCGCCGCCGGCGGGGGCTTCGGCCTCCAGGGCCGGGGCTCCCACCCAGTGCGACTCGCCGTCCTCATAGTGCTCGTGTTTCCAGACCGGCAGTCTGACCTTGATCGTTTCGATAATCCACCGCGAAGCCCGATAGCCGTCGTCGCGGTGTGCCGACGTGACCGCGATCGCCACGCTGACCTCTCCCAGCCCGAGGTCGCCCACGCGGTGGGCCGCGGCGACGGAGCCGACATCGAACCGCTCCAGCGCCTCGTCGCAGATGGCGGACAACTCCCGCTCCGCCATCTCCCCGTACGCGTCGTACGCGAGGCGCGACACCGCGCGACCGCGGTTCGTGCGGCGAACGCGCCCCTGAAAAAAGAGCAGCGCGCCGTCTTCCACGGACCCGATCTCCCGTACAATATCCTCGAACTGCGCGAAATCGTCCAGACTTTCGCGGGTGATCCAGGTCCGCACCCGGTCGTTTGCCCCCTTTGACATCGACTCAGCCCCCCGCTACGGGGGGGATGAGCGCGACCTCGTCTCCGTCGGACAGGGTCGTGCCGGCCTCCGCGTAGCTCTGGTTGACGGCGACGACGACCCTCTCCGGGAGCCAGTCGAGCCCGCCCGACCCGCGCAGGGCCTCAACGAGGTCCCCCACCGTGCTGTCCGCCGCGAGTTCCGCCGATCCCTCCCTGCGCGCGGCGAGTTCGCCGTACACGCCGAAGAAGAGGGTGCGAACCGAAATCCGGTCCATCAGGGGCGCCTGTTCATGGGCGCGCGTTCGCGAGCGCGAGGTGGGCGAGGAGCCGCGGTACGATCCCCTCTTCGCGCAGCGTCGTCACCCGGACCCGCGTCCCGTCGGACCCGGCGGGATCCGGGAAGGCGGCAACGGAGAGGTTGCCCCTGAAGGTGCAGAACGCGATGTGCGTGTCGCTCTCGGTGTCGACCCAGGCGTCCACCATCCGGTCGTCCCCGAGAAAGAAGTCTCGCGTGGCGGCCAGCACATCCGCCGGGGCCAGCGCGCTTGCGGTCTCTGTCGTCATGGACTCTCCCCGCGTACCATCCAGCAGCCGAAAGATAGGGGCGCCGCAGCCCTCTCTCAAATCGGACCCACCCCCTTCGACAAGAGTGCGCGACCGTGCCCGTTACGCAGTTTTCCCCGAACGTCGCCCGGCTCGAGGCATCGGCCACCCTGGTGCTGGCCGCCCGCGCCCGGAAGCTGAGAGCTGCGGGAGTTCCGGTTGTGGACCTCTCGGCCGGCGAGCCGCAGTACCCCGCACCGCCCTTCGCCGCCCGCGCCGGCATTCGGGCCGTGGAAGAGGGAAAGACGGGATATCCTCCCACGTCCGGGCTCCCCGAGCTGCGCGAGGCGATCGCGCGCTATCTGCGCGAGACGACGGCCGCCGGGACGGTGGATCCGGACGCCGTGATCGTGAGCGCGGGCGTGAAGCAGTCCCTGTTCAACTGCTGCTACGCCCTCTTCGGCGCCGGCGAGGAAGTGCTGGTGCCTTCCCCCTTCTGGCCGAGCTATACGACGATCGTCCGGCTCGCGGGGGCCGAGCCCGTCATCGCGGAGACGACGTGGGATGGCGGGTTCGTGCCGACGGTCGAGGACCTCGAGGCGGCCCGCACGGCGCGGACCCGGGGACTCATGCTCAACAGCCCGGGCAACCCGACGGGCGCGGTCATCCCGTCCGGCCTTCTGCGTGAAATCATGACGTGGGCGGAGCGGCACGGGATCTGGGTGCTCTCCGACGAAATCTATCGGCGGCTCGCGTACGGAGCCCCGGCGCCGTCCGTGTTCGACATCGCGGAGCGCGGCGAGAGGACGATCCTGCTCGACGGCGTCTCGAAGGCGTTCTGCATGCCGGGGTTCCGCATCGGGTATGCGGTCGGGCCGACGGACGTCGTCCGGAAGATGGCGGATCTGCAGGGACAGACGACCTCCGGGGCCGTCGGCCCCTCCCAGCACGCCGCCACGGCCGCGCTCGGCGAGAGCGCGCCGCGCGAGGCTTTCGTGGCGGACCTCCTGTCCAGGCTCTCCGAACTTCGGGAACTGGGGCTGTCGAGGTTCGCGGAGATCGACGGGATCGAGGCGTTTCCGCCCGACGGCGCCCTGTATTTCTACGGGCGGATCACCGACCGCGTCGCCACGTCGCTCGACGTCGCCGAGCGGCTGCTCGCCGACGCGCAGGTGGCGTGCATGCCCGGGGAGCCGTTCGGTTCACCGGGACACCTGCGCTTCAACTTCGCGGTGGAGCGGGAAGTCCTGGAAGAAGGACTGGAACGGATCGCCGGCTTCTTCGGCTGACCCGCGGATGCGGCCCGGTCAGCTCCAGTGCGGCGCCGTCAGCCCCGGTTCTCGAGGCTCGCGGCCACCTCGTCGCGCAGCAGACGAGAGGGCTTGAAGACGGGCACCTTCCTCTGCGGCACGCGGACCGGATCTCCCGTGCGCGGATTGCGCGCCATGCGGGTCCGGCGCTCCCGAACCTTGAACGTGCCGAAGCCGCGAATCTCGATGTGGTTGCCTTGCACGACGGCTCCCTTGACCGCGTTCAGAAACGCGTTGACCACCGCGGCACAGTCCCTCTTGGTCACGCCGGGGCCGATGGCCTCGTGGACCTGTTCAATGAGATCCGCCTTCGTCATTCTCCCTCCCCTCCGAGCGTTTGCAATCCTGTGTATTGGCGTTCCGCTCCGGGACGGGAGCGGCTATCTCAGCTCAAACAGGAGTCTCGGCGCGCTTGGGCGCAGGGGCGCCAGCGACGCGATCCACGTCCGCGCATCGCCGATGCTCAGCCCGCCGAGCAGGTCGAACAGACTGACGCGCGGTTCGCGCGGCCGCACAGTCCGCGGGTCCGTTCCCAGGCCCGCCATCCGACCGGCGAGCGCGATGGTCTCGGGCAGGGTCATCAAGCCGTCGACGAGTCCGAGTTCGTTCGCCTGCCGGCCCGAGAAGACCCGGCCGTCCGCCAGCCCGAGCACGGTCTCCCGATCCAGGTTCCGGTTCTCGGACACCACCTCGACGAACTGCTCGTGCACGTCGCCCACGACTTCCTCGAGGATCTCGCGGCCCTCGGGAGAAAGGGCGCGGGCGTAGCCGCCCAGATCCTTGTGCTCGCCGCTCGCCACGACTTCCCAGCCGACGCCGACCTTGCGAAAAAATTCCTCGGCGTTGGGAAATTCCATGATGACGCCGATGGACCCGGTCATCGTGCCGGGCAGCGCGTACACGCTGTCAGCCCCGACCGCGGCGTAGTATCCCCCGGAGGCTCCCACATCGCCCATCCAGGCGAGGACGGGCCGCTCGTCGTCGTCTCGCAGATCGCGGATGGCTTCGAAGATGCTCTGCGAGGCCCCCACAGTCCCTCCCGGGGACTCGATCTCGATCACGAACGCACGCACACCGGGGTCTTCCCTGAAACCGTCGAGCGCCTTCGTGAACGCGGCTTCGTCCGTGATCACGCCCCGCAGCGGGACGACCGCGACCCGTCCTCCCGCGAGAAACGACGTATTCCCCACCGTCCACCAGATGGACAGGACCGCGCCCACGCCGAAGAGGCCGAGCAGCGCCAGGAGCGCGATCACCGTGTTTCGCTTGTCGTAGGTCACGTCGCGCGGCGGTCCGTGTGTGAGGGTCCATTGGCGAAGGCCCGCCGCAACCTAGACCACACAACGCGAACGTTCAACGCTCCATTTTCTCGACGAAGCGGTTGAACAGGTACCGGCTGTCGTGGGGTCCCGGGGCCGACTCGGGGTGGTACTGCACCGCGAACACCGGGCGCTCCAGGTGGACGAGCCCTTCCACGGTGCCATCGTTCAGATTTCGGTGCGTGATCTCGAGGTCGTCTCCGCCCTCGATCCGTCCATCTTTTTCGAGCACGGAGAAGCCGTGGTTCTGGGAGGTGATCTCCACCGCGCCCGTGGCATGGTTGAGCACGGGATGATTCCCGCCCCGGTGCCCGTAGGGCAGCTTGTAGTTCGTGCCCCCGAATGCGCGCGCGATGAGCTGATGTCCGAGGCAGATCCCGAACAGCGGGACTCCCGCGTCGCTCAGGGTGCGGATGCGCTCGACGGCGCCCGGCACCGCCTCCGGGTCGCCGGGCCCGTTCGAGACGAAGACGCCGTCCGGGCGGGCGGCCAGCAGCACCTCGGCGTCGGTGTCGCAGGGGACGACGCGAACCCGGTATCCCTCGCGGCGGAAGAGGTCGAGGCTGCGCGTCTTCACCCCGTAGTCGAGGCAGAGCACGAGGCCGCGCTCGGCCGACCCGTTGAGGGCGTCGAGTTCGTACGGATCGGGCGTCGAGACGGCGGTCGCGAGGTCGCGGCCGGACATCTCCGGCTCGGCGGCCAGGCGCTCCGCGGCGCGCTCCGGCGGCACCCCGTCGTGCGCCACGACCGCCCGCATCGCGCCCGCATCGCGGATATGGCGGGTCAGCGCCCGCGTGTCCGCGCCGACGAGGGTCGGAATCCCGTGCGAAGCGAGGTACTCGGGCAGCGTGGAATCGGCCGGCCCGGACCCGATCTCGTGCGACAGGTGCCGCACGACGAAGCCCGCGACCCAAGGCCGCCGCGATTGCACGTCGGGATCGCGGATGCCGTAGACCCCCTGCATGGGCGCGGTCATGACGACGATCTGCGCGGCGAAGGAAGGGTCCGTGAGCACCTCGTGGTATCCCGTCATCACCGTCGTGAAGACCGCTTCGCCGGCGGTCTCGGTCTCGGGACCCACGTACTCGCCGCCGAATCGGCGGCCGTCCTCGAGCAGGAGGTATCCGGGGCGTGCTTGCGTCTCGCTCACGTGGCGCGTCCAATGTGGCGGTTGAAGGTGCGGGGACCCGGGCATCGGCTCGCGGCCCGCGTGCCACGCGAACCCAAGCTGCAGGAGGCGCGTTGACGACCGACTCCGGACCCGGGCGGGAGAGCGGGACCGATGCTCCGCTCGTTCATATCTTCGCCGACGAGTCCTGCCTCGGCAACCAGTTCGAGAATCGCAGGAATCCGGGGGCGGCGGCCGGTCTCATCGAACGGTTCGACGAGCGCGGGGGCTGGTATCGGCGGGACTTCGCCCACTTCGATCCGGACACGACGAACAACCGGATGGCGATCGTCTCCGGCATCGTCGGGCTGGGCTCCCTGCGGCGGGTGTGCCGCGTCGTGTTCACGAGCGACAGCCAGTATCTCGTCCGCGGCATGAAGGAATGGGTGCACGGCTGGGCCCGGCGCGGCTGGCGCCGGAAGGGCGGACCGATCGAGAACCTCGATCTCTGGCGGGAACTCGTGCGGGCCGCCGCGCGCCACCGCGTGGAGTGGCGCTGGACTCGGGGACATGCCGACGACGTGAAGAACGCCTACGCGGACCACCTTGCCGTGACGGCGGCGCGGGAGCGGCGGGGCACGGACGGACTCATCCCATCGGGATTCGAGAGTTGGCTCGCGAAGGAGCAGGAGCGCGAGCGGTTCGTCGAGTTTCTGGACCTGCCGAGCGACGCGTTCGCCGAGGACCCTCGCCCCCCCGGCTAGGAGCCGGGGTCTTCTTCCGCGGCGCCCTCCTCCGAGCCGGGCGTGTCGGCTTCGTCGGACGGGGCCGCGCCCTCTCCGAGGTCGGGCGAAACGTCCAGCAGCGAAGGCGGCGCTTCCGGGAGACTCTGCTGGCCGGGAAGTCCCTGACGCAGGATCGATTCCGGCGCCGCATCCGGACGGGCGGAGAGCACGGTCAGCACGAGCGCGAGGAAGAGGAAACTCCCCCCACCGTACCAGCTCATCTTCGTCAGCGCGTTGGCCGCCTGGCGACCTCCCATGAAGGAGTCCGTGGAGGACGAGGCTCCGCCAAAGGAGGCGGCGAGCCCGCCGCCCTTCGCGGACTGGAGGAGAATCATCACGCACAGCACGAGCGCGATGAGCGAAATCAATACGATCAGGAACGGGAACATCATCTACCTGCCATGGTTGGATCAGCCGTTTAAGCTAGGGCGGATCGGTGCACGGGGCCAGTTTTCCGCGCGGGCGGCACCGACGGCACCGGCCGAGATCCGGGTTACCGGCCCGCCGCGCAGATTGCGGCCCAGCTGTCGGGATCGAGGCTCGCGCCGCCCACGAGCACGCCGTCCACGCCGGGGGCGGCAAGCAGCGCATCGATGTTGGCCGGCTTGACGCTCCCGCCGTAGAGGATCACCGCCCGTTCCGCATCGCATCCTTCCGTCTGCGCGAGCCGCTCGCGGACGATCGCGTGGGCCTCCGCGGCGTCGGCGGGGCTCGCCGTGAGTCCGGTTCCGATCGCCCACACGGGCTCGTAGGCGTAGACGAGGCGGGTGCGGCCTTCGCGGTCGAGAGGGTGGAGGGCTTCCCGAATCTGCGTCTCGAGCACCGCCGCGAGCCGCCCCGATTCTCGCTCCTCGAGCGTCTCGCCCACGCACAGGACGGAGCGGAGTCCGGCCTCGAGGATGCGAACCAGCTTGCGTCCCACCTCGGGATCGGTATCGCCGAACTCCCGCCGGCGCTCCGAGTGGCCCGCGAGCGCCCAGGTGGCGCCGGTCGCGGGGACCATGGCGGCCGAAATGGCGCTCGTGTGCGCGCCCTCGACCTCGGTGTGCACGTCCTGCACGCCGAACTCGAGGTCCGGACGCCCGGAAACCGCGGCGGCGAAGGCCGCCAGGCTGATGGCGGGAGGGAACACGACCACGGTCGCGTCGCTGCGGGGCCTGTAGCTGGCGGCGAACCGTTCCACGAACGCCCCGGTCTCATCCGGGCCGTGGCACATCTTCCAGTTCGCGGCGAACACGGGGGTGCGCGGCTGGCTCACGGACGCCTCCTTTCAGCGAGGACGTCGAGTCCGGGCAGACGCCCGCTCGACAGGTACTCGAGGGCCGCGCCGCCGCCGGTGCAGACATGCGACACGCGGTCGAAAAGCCCGGCCCGGCGAACGGCGGCCGCGGAGTCGCCCCCGCCGATGACGGTGAATCCGCCCGCCGCCGTGGCCTCCGCGGCGGCTTCCGCGATGGCGAACGTGCCCGCCTCGAACCTCGGGTCCTCGAACAGGCCCATCGGACCGTTCCAGAAGAAGGCGGCGCACGAGCGCAGCGCCTCGGCGTAGCGGACACGAGACTCGGGCCCGATGTCGAGGGCCGCCATCTCCGGTTTGATCGCATCGACCCCGACGCAGTGGACCCTCTCTCCCTCCCCACCCGACCGGTCCAGGACCATCACGTCCGTCGGCAGCCGAATCCGTTCCCCTCCCGCGGACAGGATGGACCGGGCGAGATCCAGCGCCGCCTCCTCGACGAGCGAGGTCCCTGTCTCGATGCCCTGTGCGCGGAGGAACGTGTTCGCCATGGCGCCACCCACCAGGATCAGATCGGCGCGTTCCGCGAAGCGGCGCATGAGTTCGATCTTGTCACCGATCTTGGCTCCCCCGAAGGCGACGACGAACGGACGACCCGGGCGGTCCAGCGCGCCCAGTGCCTCCAGTTCGCGCTCGACCAGCAACCCCGCCGCGGAAGGGTTCAGGAGGGCGGGCACGCCCGTCGTCGAGGCGTGCGCGCGGTGCAGCGTGCCGAACGCGTCGTTGACGAAAAAGTCGCCCAGTTGGGCGAGGCGACCGGCGAGGACGTCGTCGTTCGCGGTCTCCCCGGGGAGGAAACGCGTGTTCTCGACAAGGAGCACCTGCCCGGTTCGCAGTTCGCGGCTTGCGCGGAGCGCGTCTTCTCCGTCGCACGGCGCGGAAAAGAGGACGTCGGTCCCGAGCCGGTCGGCGAGCGCGGAGGCTACAGGCGCAAGCGACAGCGCGGGATCCGGCCGGCCGGCCGGCCGGCCCAGGTGCGAGAGCAGCACCGGCCGGGCGTCACGCCGGAGCAACCACCGTAGCGTCGGCAGCGATGCCTCGATGCGCGTCGCATCCGCGACCTGCCCGGCGTCGAGCGGCACGTTGTAGTCCACCCGCACGAGTCCCCGCTTCCCGGCCAGATCGGCCGGGAGGTCGCCCAAAGTTCGGGTCACGACGGAACGGGTCGGGGCCGCTCAGGCGCCGACGCCGGCGGGCAAACGCTCTCCGACGAAACTCGCCAGGTCCACGAGGCGGTTCGAATACCCCCACTCGTTGTCGTACCACGAGATGACCTTCACGAGCGTGCCGTCCATGACGGATGTCGACTTTGCGTCGACGATCGCGCTGGCCGGGTGTCCCGTGAAGTCGACGGATACGAGCGGTTCTTCGGTGTATTCGAGCACGCCGTCGAGCGGCCCTGCCGCCGCCTCCCGAAATGCGGCGTTGATCTCGTCCGCCGAAGTGTCCCGCGACACGGTGGCGACGAGGTCCACGATCGATACGTCCGGCGTCGGGACCCGCATCGCCATCCCGTCGAGCCTCCCCCTGACCTGCGGGAGAACGAGGCCCACGGCCTTCGCCGCGCCCGTGGTCGTGGGAATGATCGAGAGCGCGGCGGCGCGGGCGCGCCGGAGGTCCTTGTGCGGGAGGTCGAGGAGCTGCTGGCCGTTCGTGTACGCGTGGACCGTCGTCATGAGGCCGCGCTCGAAACCGAACCGGTCGAGCAGAACCTTCACGACCGGAGCGATGCAGTTGGTCGTGCAGCTCGCGTTCGAGATCACGTCGTGCTGTGCCGGGTCGTATTCGTCCGCGTTCACGCCGAGAACCAGCGTGATGTCCGGCTCGATGCCGGGCGCGGAGATGAGGACCTTCTTCGCGCCGGCCCGCAGGTGCCGGGTCGCGTCCTCCCGCTTTCGGAAGATCCCCGTGGATTCGATCACGATGTCCACGTCGAGTTCCGCCCACGGGAGGTCGGCCGGATCTCGCTCGGAGAAGACGCGCACGCGTTCCTCTCCCAGCACGAGTTCTCCGCCGTCCACGCGGACGTCGCCTGGAAAGCGCCCGTGCACGGAGTCGTACTTGAACAGATGGGCGAGCGTCGCCGCATCCGTGAGATCGTTTATCGCAACGAAATCAAGGTCCCCGCGCGGATTCTGAAGCGCCGCGCGGAGGATATTCCGGCCGATGCGGCCGAAACCGTTGATGGCAACCCTCACACTCATTCGGATTCCTCTCGGGAAGGATTGGGGGCGAAGGCCCCTGTCGGCGATTCGTCCCCGTCCAGGGGACGCAAGGTGCGCGCAAAACTAACGGTGGCCACGCTGCGGAATCCAGCCTCGGCCAGTGTCTCGGCGCAGGCGATGGCGGTGGCTCCGGTTGTGAGCACATCATCGATGATGATGGCGCTCCGGCATACGTCCGGGGGGTCGGCACGTAACCGGAAACGACCCTGTACGTTCGTTCGGCGCAGAGCCCCGCGGAGGCCCGCCTGGCGGCCGCCGCCCGGGAGGCGGTCGAGGAACGGCCCCAGCGACCCGACGCCCCGGTCGGCCAAGCCGCGGGCGAGTTCCCCGGCCTGGTTGAATCTCCGTTCCCGCAGTCGGGCCGGCGTGAGCGGCACCGGGACCAGCCAGGGCGCGCCTTCGCCGATACGGGACGCAATCGCCTCGGCGCCAGGCGCCATGCAGCCGGCCATCCAGGGCGCGAGGGCGCGCCAGTGGTCGTATTTCAGGGCACGTACCGTGCGGGCCACCGGGCCCTCGAAGGCGAAGGGCGCGTCGGCCGCGACGAGGACGTCGGGCCACTCCTCGCACGTGCCGCACCGCACAGGCTCGCCGGCCGCCGCGGCGAGGTTGCCGAGCGGTTGAGCGCAACGGAAGCAGCGGGGATTCGCCAGCCGAGGGAGTCGCGACCGGCACAGAGCGCAGAGCGGCGGGCCATCGGGGGCGACGCCGCGCCGGCACCCTACACATGCCGCGGGCACGAGGGCATCGAAGGCCGCGGCGGCGGCTCTGCCCACGAGACGGAGCCGGTCGCCGCGCGCCACGGCCCTCACACGACGCTCGATCCGTCCCCGGGGTCCGGTCCCCGTCGCAACGCGAGTTCTGCCGCGGCCGCCTCCCGCATCGCTTCGAACGGGGCCGCGCGCCCGGGAAACCAGCGCTCGAGCGAGAGCACCGCCTGGCCGACGAGCATGTCGAGTCCGCCCGTGACCCGGATTCCGAGGGTGCGCGCGTGTCGGACCCACGCCGTCTCTCCGGCCGCGTACACCATGTCGAAGGCGGCGCCAAACCGGCCCCGCACCGCGTCCCGATCCAGGTCGAAGGGGAGCGGATCCCCGGAAGAGAGCCCGAGGCTCGTCGAGTTAAGCACGAGATCGTACGTCGCGCCGGAGTACGGGGCCGCGACCACGCGCACGGCGTCCGCCACGCGGTCGGCGTCGGTTGCGTGGGCGATCGCCCCATCGCGCAGCCCGTGTGCCCGTGCCGACGTCCGGTTGAGGATTTCGACGGACGACGCTCCGCCTTCGAGCAGCGCATGGACCGCCGCTCGGGCCGCGCCCCCGGCGCCGAGGAGAAGTACGCGCGCGCCCTGCGGCTGGAAGCCGAAGCGGGAGAGGGCGATGTCGAGCCCGCCGACATCCGTGTTGTCGCCCGCGAGTTCGCCATCCGGTCGACGCCACCAGCAGTTGCAGGCCCCGGTCGCTCGGACCGCGGCGCTCGGCTCAACGAGCGCTCGGGCCGCCCGAAGCTTGTGCGGGAGCGTCACGTTTCCGCCGGCCAGCTCCGCGCTCCGCATGACCGGTCCGACCTCGTCGGGCCTGATCCGCCGGGCGACGTATTCCGCGTCGAGTCCGAGGACTTCGAAGGCCGCGCGGTGCATGGCGGGTGAAATCGAGTGCCGCACGGGATCCCCGAGCAGCGTGAAGCGGAGCGTCACGGGCCGGACCCTTCGCGTCCTCCTCGCGGGTCGTCGCCGAGCGCGTCGAAGAGCCCCCGCATGGCCAGCGCCAGCAACTTCCGGGTCGCCTCATACGTCTCGACATCTCCGCCATACGGATCCGGGACCCCACCCTTGCTCCGCTCGTGGTGCGCGGGCAGGAAGTCCGTCATGACGTGTACGGCCGCGTCCGGCACCAGTCGCGCGGCCGCCCGGGCATGCGACGCCTCCATGCCGATAATCAGGTCGGCCCATTCGAGCAGTTCCAGCGAGAGTTCCCGCGAGGCGTGCGCCGCGAGGTCGAGTCCGTGTGCGGCGGCGACCGCGACCCCGGGACCCGAGGCCGGCTGGCCGGGGAACGCGAAGGTGCCCGCCGACGCGCAGGAGACGTCCGCCCACCCCCGCGCGTCGGCCTCGGCCCGCGCGATGACCTCGGCCAGCGGGCTGCGGCAGATGTTGCCGGTGCAGACGAAGAGGAGGTTCATCCGGGTGATCTTCCGGCGGGATGCGCGGAGAGGACCCGGGTAAGGTCCGTCGCCGGAACCGCTCCCTCGCGCAGGACGTGGACCGCCTCCTCCGTCACGCGCACGAGGGTCGACGGCATCGAATCGGCGAGATCGCCCGCGTCGAGCCAACCCACCGTGCCCGCCCCGGATCCGACCGCGGACAGCGCGGCGCGCACCTCCGCGCCCGTCCTCGCCGGGGGTGTTTCCGTCACGTTCAGACTCGTGGAAGTCATCAGCCCTCCGGCCCGCTCGAGCAACCTTCTCACGACCGGATGCGGATCGACGCGCACCGCGATGCCGGATTCGCTCCCGTCATCCAGCACCAGGGTAAGCGGGCCCGGCCAGAAGGCGTCGGCGAGCCGGCACGCGGCGACCGTCCACCGCGCCCGGGGCAGCGCCTCCATGAGCGCATCGCGGCTCGCGGCGAGCCGGATCAGCGGCCCGGGCGGACGGCGTTTGATCGCGGCGATCCGCGCGTCCACATCCGGCCATGGCCGGCCGCCCAGGCCATACACCGTCGAGGTCGGGTGCGCCACGACCCCCCGGGCGTCGAGCAGCGCCGCCGCCCGGGCCAGCGCTTCGTCGTCCGTCGCCAGCGCCCGGCCCGGCCCGGCTTCCCCTGCAGCGCCCACCCACTCGCGCCACTTTACCACGTCGAACCCCTTCTCGCCCCCGTCCATGACCCTAGCTCCCCAAAGCGATCAACCCGCTCTCAACCATGGCGCGCGCGAGCGCCAGGTCGCTCGCCGTCGTGATCTTCAGGTTCGCCGGATCGCCCTCCACGGTGGAAACGTCGATGCCGAGCCGCTCGCACAGCAGCGCGTCGTCCGTCATGGCGGCGGCGTCCTGCGCTTCCCATGCGCCGGCATCGTCGAGCGCGTGCGTACGGTTCAGAACTTCGGCCGGAAACCCCTGTGGCGTCTGTACGCGGCGGAGTCGCTCACGCGGCACGGTCGCCTCGATCCAGCCTCCCTCATCCACCCGCTTCACCGTGTCCTCCACGGCTATCACCGGCACCGCCGGGCCATTCCGGGCCCCAGCCACGACGCGGGAGATGAGTTCGGCCGACATGAACGGACGCGCCCCATCATGCACGAGCACCGTCTCGACCTGCCCGCCCAGCGCCGCAGCGCCGGCGCGCACGGAATCAGCCCGAAACACTCCGCCCGACACGACGAGCACCCCATTCGGAAGCCACGGCGGGGGCGAGGCCGCCCGCTGCGGCGACAGCACGACGACGACCCGGTCGACGTCGGGATGGTTCACGAGCGTCCGTACCGACCAGGCGAGCACCGGAATTCCGCAGAGGTCGACGAACTGCTTGGGCCGCGACGCGCCGAAGCGATGCCCCTGCCCGGCCGCGACGACGACGGCGCCGACGCCGCGGGGGGCCGCCGGTTCTCCGGCCCGCACTAGTCGGGTTCCGGACGGCGGCTCACGGATTCGAACGCCGTGAAGGCCTTGTGGAAGTAGAGTTCGACGGTTCCCGTGGGCCCGTTGCGCTGTTTGCCCACGATGAGTTCGGCCTTCCCCGCCAATCCCCGTTCCTCCACTTCTTCCGGCTTGCGGTGCATCTCCTCGCGGAAGATGAAGAGGACGACGTCCGCATCCTGTTCGATCGCTCCGGACTCGCGCAGATCGGAGAGCCGCGGCCGATTCCCCTCGCGCTGTTCGGGCGCCCGCGAGAGCTGGGAGAGCGCGAGTAGCGGCACGCCGACCTCCTTCGCGATCGCCTTCAGCGACCGGGAGATCGCGCTGATTTCCTGCTGGCGGTTCTCGATCCGCGCTCCGCCGGACATCAGCTGCAGGTAGTCGAGCACGACGAGCCCGACGCCGACTTCGGCGTGGAGACGCCGCACCTTGGCACGGAGTTCGATGGGCGAGATCGCGGGCGTATCGTCGATCCAGATCGGGGCCGTGTTCAGGTGTCCGGCTCCGCTCGCCAGGCGCGTGAAGTCGTCGGACGACAACCGCCCCGTGCGGATACGGCTCGAATCCACCTTTGACTCCGCGCTCAGCATCCGCTGAACGAGCGACTCTCTCGACATTTCGAGCGAAAAGATCGCCACCGGAACGTCCTCGCCGATCGCCGTATGCTGCGCGATGTTCAGGGCGAGGGCCGTCTTGCCCATCGAGGGACGCCCGGCGAGGACGACCAGGTCGGCCGGTTGGAACCCTGCCGTCATGCGGTCGAGATCGGGGAACCCGGACGCGACGCCGGTGATCGTGCCCGGGTTCCGCACGAGTTCGTCGATCCGGTCCATCGTCGAGCGCAGGACTTCCTTGATGCGGACGAAGGTCCCGCGCTGCTCCGCCTGCGAGATCTCGAAGATCATCTGCTCCGCGCGGTCGAGCGTCTCGTCGACGTCGCCCGACCCCGTTTCGTAGGCGTCCTGGATGATCTCCGTGGCGCTGGAAATGAGCCGCCGGAGCACCGTCTTGTCGCGCAGAATCCGGCAGTGGTGGCCGACGTTGGCGGCAGTGGGCACCGCGTCCACGAGTCTCGCGAGGTACGCCATTCCCCCGACGGCGTCGAGTTCCGCGGCCGTCTGCAGTTCGTCCGCCAGCGTGACGGCGTCGATGACGTCGCCGCGCCCGTACAGGCGCACCATCGCGCGGAAGATCCGGCGGTTGCCTTCCCGGTGGAAGGCGGAATCGTCGATCTGTTCGAGGGTGACGGCCACGGCATCGCCGTCGATGAGCATCGCCCCGAGGACGGAGATCTCGGCCTCCTCGGACCAGGGCGTGCGGCGGGCTTCGATCCCGTCGCTGGGGAGGCTGATCGCCGTGTCAACCAATGCGGGCCTCTCGATCTCCGGCGCCGTCGAGCATGCGGCGCACGATCTGCAGATCCTCCCACGTCGGCCGGATCCAGCCCGGGTTGCGGAGCAGCGCCGCCGGGTGATACGTGGCAACGACGGGATATCCGGAATAGCGGTGCACGGTGCCGCGGAGCCGGCCCAGCGCGGATTTCGTCTCGAGCAGCGTGCGCGCCGCAAAGGCACCGAAGGCGATGATCACCTCGGGTTCGATGAGCGCGAGCTGCCGCAGAAGATAGGGGGAACAGGCCGCGACCTCTTCGGGGAGCGGGTCGCGGTTCCGGGGCGGCCGGGACTTCAGGACGTTGCAGATGTAGACGGACGTCCGCGGGAGCCCGATCGACAGCAGCAGACGGTCGAGCAGTCCGCCGGCACGGCCGACGAAGGGGCGGCCGGTCTCATCCTCGCGCGCCCCGGGCGCCTCCCCCACGCACACGACGCGGGCGTTCGCCGCGCCCTCGCCGAAGACCGGGTTCTTCCGCGATTCGTGGAGCGTGCAGCGAGCGCAGGAGGCGACGAGCGCGGCCAGCGTCTCCAGGTCCGGTGCCTCGGCGATCTGCGGCCCCGTCACGACCTCCGGCTCCTTCGGCGCGGGATCCGGGCTCGGGGCCCCGTCCGGGAGGGCGGCGGCGTCCTCCCGCACCGCGCGCCCGGCGGAGGCCAGGCCGCCGACGACCTCTTCGCGGGTGGCGTGCTCGAGCATAAGCGCGTTCCCCTCCGCGGAGAGCGTCTGCTCGAGAAAGGCGCGGGCGAGCGTCCGGGCCCCGAGGTCGGGCGGACTCACCGCCCCGCCGCCGCCGGGATCGAGGCTTCGATCCGGTCGAGCAGCTCGTCCGCCAACTCGGTCTTCTTCGCCAAAGGCAACTCCTCGACCCTGCCGCTTCGGTCGATCAACGTGATGCGGTTCGTCTCGGACTCGAATCCCGCGCCGGGCTCCACGGCCGAGTTCACGGCGACGAGGTGCATGCCCTTCCGCTCGAGCTTCTCCCGTCCGCGGGTGAGAAGATCCTCCGTCTCGAGCGCAAAACCCAGAGTAAAGATTCCCTTCCGTTCGCGGAACGCCCGCGTCTCCAGCAGCAGGTCCGGTCCCGCCCGGAGCGCGAGTTCGAACCCCTTCCCGGCTCCGCTCGTCTTCTTGATTTTCGAGTCCGCCGCGCGGGCCGGCTCGAAATCGCCGACGGCCGCAGCCATCAGGAGGATGTCCGCATCGGTCAACGCGGTCTCCAGCGCGGCCAGCATCTCCCCGGCCGTCTCGACCTCCACCACGTCGGGCCCCGCGGGGCGCGGCACGCGACTGGGTCCGCTGATGAGCGTGACTTCGCCCCCACGCCGCCAGGCGGCCTCGGCAAGCGCGAACCCCATGCGGCCCGACGAACGGTTCGAGATGAAGCGGACGGGATCGAGCGCGGTTCTCGTGGGCCCCGCCGTCGCAACGACCTTCCGTCCGCGCAGACCGGTCGCCGTTTCGAGCGCCCGTCCGATGCGCGGCAGGATCTCTTCGGGCTCCAGCAGCCGCCCCGGCCCGCTTTCCCCCTCCGCGAGCGGACCATCGGCCGGCCCGGCGATCCCGTAGCCGACGTCGATCAGCCGCGCCACGTTCGCCTGTGTGATCGGATGCTCCCACATCCGCGTGTTCATCGCGGGACAGATGATCACCGGCGCCCGCGAGGCCAGCACGGCGGTCGTCGCCAGGTCGTCCGCGGCGCCGACCGCCAGCCTGGAGATGAGGTTGGCCGTCGCGGGCGCGACGACGACGACATCGGCTTCGAGCCCGAGATCCAGATGCGCCATGGGCCGGTCCCACAGCGACGCGTGGACCGGGCGGCCCGTGATCCCCTCGAACGTGACGCGGCCGATGAAGCGCTCGGCCGACGCGGTCAGGATGACCTCGACCCCGGCCCCGGCCTCGATCAGGCGGCGGGTGAGGATCGCGCTCTTGTATGCGGCGATCCCGCCGGATACGACGAGCAGCACGCGACGACCGTCGAAGGGCCGCACGGAGCTGCTAGGGCATCAGGGTGGGGCGCGCCCGGACCAGCCGGTACTGCAGCTTCTTCTCTTCCGAGGTCAGCGCATCCGCGGCGACCGTCGTCAGCTTCTCCGCGCCGTACGGCGAGCGTTCGAGCGGCAAGGCGTTGAGCTCGCGCGCATACTTCGCGGCGACGAGCACGCCCAGATACTTGTTGGTCGCCGCCTTCGCGACGGCGTCCGGCGTAAACACCTTCATTCTATTTCTCCCTCGACCATCGCGGTCCAGCGCGTTCCATGACATCGTGGGCCGCGGTCCCTCGCCGGACCGCGCCCGCTCAGGAATCTACCACATGCGTCAAACGGCATCCAACTCCTTGATGATGCGTTTCACGTACCGCCACTCCGCCGCGCCGAGGCAGCCGGCGGGCGCGAGGCCCTTCGCCACGAGCGCCGATACCTCGGCGACGGCGTCCTCGATCCGGTCATTGACGACGAGACGATCGAACTCCGCCGCGGCCTGCAACTCCGATCGGGCGTTCACGAGCCGGCGCCGGAGTTGCTTCGGGCTCTCGCTTCCCCGCCCCCGCAACTGCCGCGCAATCCGTTCCGCGGTGGGCGGGACGATAAAGATGGAGAGGACATCCGCGACGGCCTCCCACACCTGCCGGGCCCCCTGGACGTCGATGTCCAGCAGGAGATGGGCACCGGCTTTCCGCGCGCGGTCCAGGTTGTCACGGGGCGTCCCGTAACGTTCGCCGTGCACGGTCGCGTATTCGAGCATGGCGCCGGAGTTCACTAGCGCCTCGAACCGGCGCCGCGACACGAACCGGTAGTCCACGCCATCCCGTTCTCGTGCACGAGGCGATCGCGTCGTCATCGAGACGGAAAACAGGAATCCGGGGGAGCCGGCTTCGGCGAGCAACCGATCGCGGATCGTCGTCTTCCCCGCCCCGGAGGGTCCGGAAAGAATGACGGGAAAGAGGGTGCGCGACCCGGCTGCCGCGGGACTCACTCGACGTTCTCCACCTGCTCCCGGAGCCTCTCGATCTCGTTCTTCGCCTCCACCACGAGTCTCGATATGCGGGAGTCGTTCGCCTTTGCGCCCAGCGTGTTGAATTCGCGCTGCAATTCCTGAACGAGAAAGCCGAGCCGGCGTCCCACCGGCTCGTCGGCCGGCGCCTCGAGGAACTCCTCGAAGGCTTCGACGTGCGAGCGCGCACGCACGAGTTCCTCGCTGATCTCCCAGCGGTCCGCGATGAGGGCGATCTCGCGCAGCAGCCGGTCTTCATCCAGGCCCTTCCCGGCCAGGTCCTCGACCGCGTCCCGGAGGCGGCGGCGCTCGCGCTCAAGTCGTTCCGGCGCCAACGCCTCCGCGCCATCGATGGCGTTCCGGAGCCCCGCCAGCCGTCCCCTGAGGTCGACCTCGAGCCGGTCCCCCTCCCGCTCCCGCATCTCCACCAGCAGGTCGAGCGCCTCCGCCGCCGCCTGCTTCACATCGTCCGTCTCCGGCACGAACTCCGCGCCCTCTCCACCCGCTGTCCGGAAGATCCCGCCCACGCGCAGCAGCGAGGCCACGTCGGGTTCGCCCGACACCCCGAAGTCATCCCGCAGCCGTGCGCACGCGTCGAGCACTTCCCGCACGCGGGCCTCGTCCAGGCTCGCGCCTCCCGCGTCGGGCGTGCCCTCCACCCGGACGAACAGATCCAGGCGGCCGCGGCGGGCCCGGGATTCCGCGAGGGCGCGCAACTCGCTTTCCCAACGCTCCCTCCCGGGGGGTGCCTTCACCACGACCTTCAGCCCCCGGGAATTCACCGAGCGCGCTTCAACCGTGACCGTCCCGCTCTCCCGCGTCACGGTCGCCGAGCCGTAGCCGGTCATGCTGCGAATCACTTCGGTATCTCCCGACGTGGCGTCCGGCCGATCAGCTGCGCCCGGCCGATCAATTGAAGAACTCCCAGCGAAGACCGAACACGTTGAGCTGCCGGGGGAACCGCGCCCCTTGAAAATCTCCGATCTGGTCCGCGCCCAGGTTGCCGAAACGCCAGAAGAACCGAAAGTCGGCGATCTTGAACATCAGGTGTCCCCCCATCCAGCTGTCGGCATCCAGCATCACCGGATCGGGCGAGCCGGGGACCGGAACCAGCCGCGCCCCGCGTCGATCGATGAACACGGACACCCAGATCCGGAGGCTCTCATCGAAGAAGGTGTCGGACAGGTATAGCTCCGTGCGGAACAGACGGTCGGGGAGAAAGAGCGTCTCCGCGCCGCGGGAATCGAACTTTCGCCACGAAGCGCGCAGGCGGATCGGCGACACGTTCCGAAGCAGTACGCCGAGGGGTACGACCGGCCCGTCGAAGCGCACTTCCAGCGACGTGATGTCCACCTCCCCGGAGTCCGCCACAACGAGCCGGTCGAAGGGGGCGCCGAAGCCGACCTGCCGATCCATCCACTGCTCCGAGTAGCGGCCGGCGAGGTTGAACGGCCCGATCGCCAGGGCCGCCGAAGCGCCGCGGGAGTCGAACCGCACGGTGTCCGCGAGCACGAACTCCGATGTCCCGAGAGTGTCGAGCATGGGGTGCTGCGGGAAGCCGAAGCCCCGGGTTCCCTCCGCAGTGAACGCCCTCAGTTCGATCGGAAACAGGAGCGTATCCCGGAACGCCGCCCCCGCCCGCCACGACTCCGTCGGAAACTCGTTCCAACTCGCGAGTTCCGCCCCTCCCTCGAGCGTGAAGGGACCGATGGGTTGCCAAGCGGAGAGATCCGCGATGCGCGATGCGTAGACGTCGCGCCCGGCGAAACGCAGGCCCATCGAGACGCCTCCCGACCCGGGTCGCGCCGAGAAGCGCAGGCCGACGCCATCCGCGCCCCGCTGCGGCGGCGAAATGCTGTCCGGGAGGTTTTCGACGACATCCGTGAAACTCGTGGCCTGCCCGTAGGCTTCGACCTGGGCCCGCGGCCCGAGGTTCGCCCGGGTCCGGGCCACGAATTCCCGGCGCGAGAACTGCAGTGTATCGAGTCCGGTGCGTTCGATGTTCTCGGAACGATACTCGAACTGAACCCCGAAATCGTTCGAGCGCGGCATCCACGAGAAGCGGCCCTGTACGGCGAATCGGTCCTGGTTGTTCTGCCGGTCCTGGACATCGTACCGCTCGAAGGAGGCTTCCACGTTGGACGCGCCCCCCAGCGAGTTGGCGAAGACGGCGTCGAGGATCTCGGAGCGCGGGTCTCCGGTCAATCCGCTCACGCGCGAGTAGGCCTGGACCCCGTCGTGGCGGATGAGGTCCACATCGATGACGAGGCCGTCCGCGCCGCGATACACCCGTACCCGGTCGACGTAGTTCAACGACACGCGCCGGAGGTCCGCCTGCGCGCGGGAGAGGGACAGGACTTCGCGGCCGTCGATGTAGAGGGTCGCGAAGCCCGGCCCGAAGCCGCCGTCGAAGACGTGGTGCGGCCCCTGATAGAACTCGCCGCGAACACCCGTGATTCCCGGCACGTGCTCGAGGAGGAGTTCGAGGAGAGTGAACGAGGGCGACGCGTGCACGCACTCCCGGTCGCAATCGAAGATCTCGTGCGTCGGGCCGCGCAGGCCCGTCAGCCGCGCCGGAAAGCTCTGCGCCCGCTGCCGCACGCTGTCGGCGAACGCGGCGAGGACGGAATCGGGCACGACCTCCAGGCTGTCCGAAATCGGCGGCAGGCTGTCCGGGACGGGCGGGTCCTGGGCATGCGCCGCGGAGACGCCCCCGACGGTGAGCAGCAGCGCGCCGAGCAGCCCGTGGCGAATCCCTGCGCCGCGGACGGAGATCTTCGTCACCCTCGCTCGCGGACGCGCAGCCATTCATGGACGAGCCGGACGCCGACCCCGGTGGCGCCCTTCGGCTGCCAGCCGCGCGCCTCCTTCGCCCACGCCGTGCCCGCGATGTCGAGGTGGGCCCAGGGCACGTCGTCCGATACGAACTCGCGCAGGAACCAGCCCGCGGTGATCGTGCCCGCGCCCCGGCCGCCGATGTTCTTGATGTCCGCGATATCCGAGTCGAGCTGCGCCCGGTACGCCTTCCACAGCGGCAAGGGCCACGTCCGCTCCCCCGTCGCTTCGCCGGCCTCCGACAGTTCGCCCGCGATCCCGCGGTCGTTCGCGAGCACCGCTACGGCGTGATGGCCGAGCGCGATGACGCAGGCTCCGGTCAGCGTGGCCATGTCGACGATCGCCACCGGATCCAGCCGCTGCGCGTAGGTCAGCGCGTCCGACAGGATGAGGCGGCCCTCCGCGTCCGTGTTGATGACCTCGATCGACTTGCCCGACAGTCCGCGGATCACGTCCCCCGGCTTCACGGCGTCCCCCGCCGGGAGATTCTCCGTCGCGGGCACGAGGCCGACCACGCGCTGCGGGATCTCGAGGCGCGCGGCCGCGATCATGATCCCGAACACGGCGGCGGCGCCCGCCATGTCGTACTTCATGTCCTCCATGCCCGAGGCGGGTTTGAGCGAGATCCCTCCCGCATCGAAGGTCACGCCCTTGCCGACGACGACGACGGGATCGCCGCCCGACCCCTCGTGCTCCATCTCGATGAAGCGCGGCTCCTCGACGGACCCGCGGGCCACGGTGAGGAGGCCCCCGAACCCTTCCTCCTCCAGCCGCTTACGGTCGCGCACCTCAACCCGGAAGCCATGTTCGCCCGCCAGACGCTCCGCCTCCGCGGCGAGGTAGCGCGGCGTCGCCACGTTGCCCGGCAGCGTCACGAGTTCGCGCGTCGCGTTCTGCGCCTCGGCGAGCACGCAGCCCCGCCGCACCGCGGCTTCGGCCTCAGGGCCGGCCTTGCCCCCCGCGATGAGGACCCGCTCTTCCGGCGCGGCGGTGCGGCCCTCCGCGTCGCGGAGCCCGTCGTAACGCCAGTCCCCGAGCGCGAGCCCCTCGGCGGACGCCTGCCACGCCGCGCCGTCCGCCGTCTCCGGCACGCGGAACCCGACGGAACCGAGGCCGCGCGCGCGAGCCGCCCTGACCCCGGCGCCCGCCGCCCGCCGGCACGATTCGGCCATCGGCCTCGCTCCGGCGTCGATCCGAACGATGAAGACGTCCGGGGCGTCCACAGCCCCGAGCCGCGCCCATCCCGACACCTCCCCGGAGCGCCCATGGCCCTCCAGCCACACCGTCGCCGGGCCTTCCCACCACTCACCCGTGGCGTCCGCGTCGTCGAACCACGGGACCACGAGAGCATCCAGTTCCCGTTCGACAGGTATCCCCGAACGTATCTCCACCGACACCTTCCTTGTCTCGACCCTGGTCTCAACGAAAGAAGCGGGCTCGGCAGCCCCCTGGAGGCCTGCGGCCCGCTTCCGTTGGCGTGATGGCCGGCGCCGGACGCGGCGGGCCCCAGCCCCTTCCGCGACTTCGGTTCAGCGCTCGTCCATCGGCACCCAGCGCAGGTCCATCTCACCCACATACTCCGCACGCGGCCGAATGAGCCGGTTGTCCGCGTGCTGCTCCATGACGTGCGCCGTCCAGCCACCCATCCGCCCCATCGCGAAGAGCGGCGTGTAGAGGTCGATCGGGATGCCCAGCGCGTAGTAGACCGTCGCGCAGTAGAAGTCGACGTTCGGGTTGATCCCCTTCTCGGAGATCATCCGGTCCTCCAGCTTCCGGGACATCTCGTAGAACTTTCCGAGACCCGCCTGCTGCGTGAGGACGCGGGACATCTCGCGAAGATGCGTCGCCCGGGGATCCTCCGTCTTGTAGACGCGGTGGCCGAAGCCCATGATCTTCCGCTTCTCGGCGAAGGCCCGGTCGAGCCACGGCCCGACGTTTTCCGTGTCGCCGATCTCGAGCAGCGTGTGCATGGCCCTCGCGTTCGCCCCGCCGTGCAGCTCGCCCTTCAGCGCTCCCACTCCCCCGGTCACAGCCGAGTGCATGTCCCCGAGCGTGGCGGCGATGACGCGACAGGCGAACGTCGAAGCGTTGAACCCGTGGTCGAGGTAGAGGAGCAGCGTCCGGTCGAGCGCATCGACGGCTTCCTCCGTGCCGGGCTCGCCATTCGCCATCCTCACGAAGTCGGCGGACAGGGAGAGCGATGGGTCGGGGTCCAGCGGCTCCAGTCCCTGCCGAATGCGGTGTATCGCCGCAATGATCGTGGGGGCCCGCGCCACGAGCCTCTCCGCCTTGCGCCGGTTCGCCTCGATCGAGTTGTCCTCGGCCTCCGGATCGTACACGCCCTCCAGCGAGACCCCGGTTCGAAGGGCGGCCATCGGCACGGTCTCCGCCGGAAGACCCTGCAGTCCCTCGATCGTTCTCGGATCCAGCGCGCGCTGCGCCGCCAGCGCCGCCTCGAACTCGTCGAGTTCCGACCGCTTCGGCAGCCGCCCGTTCCAGAGCAGGAAGACGCTCTCCGGGAACGAGACGTTCGGCGCGAGTTCGTGGATGTTGTAGCCCCGATAGACGAGGATGCCCTTTAGTCCGTCGATGAAGCTGAGGTGAGTCTGCGAGGCGACGACGCCTTCTAGCCCTTTGCCGGCGGCGGCGGTCATTCTGTCACGAGGCCTTTCGGTATGGCGCGGGAGGTTCCGCGCGGACGGCTAGCGGATGGCGGGATCGAGTTTCGCCTGCTTGAAGTGCTTTTTGAGATCATCGAGACTGAGCTGTTCGAACGAACCCTGCGGAAGCCGAAGCCGTCGCTGGGTCTGGTACGGGTCGGAGAAGCAGACGAACACGACCGCCTCGAAATCGTCGGGCGGAGCCTTTTCGTTCGGGTCCGGCCAGAAGACCTCGCGCGAAGCGAGCCATGCTTTCCACCGGCGCCCGTCGTCATCCTGGAAGGTCTTTGTCATTTCCACCTCTGGTGGCCGGGGACGCTCCGCCCATGAACGGACAACGGGACGTTTCCGGCCTCGATACGCACTTTTCGCAGCCAAGAAAGATAGCGTACGATCACGAAATCGGGAAGGAGGTTCGCGGTCGGAAGGATCGGCGAATTGCGGTCTGATTCGGTCAGCCCGGCGGGACCTCCCCATCGGGCGCATCGGGTCCGGGGAGCCGGCATCCGAACGCGAAACCACCTCCCATGAGAAGGCCGACGAGCAGTCCGAGCAGAATCGTCACGAGGACGTAGTACAGTGTGATAGTCATGCGGGAAGAATGTCGGATCTGACCGCGGATGTCCAGCGCGTATGTGTGGCGCTTACGTGCGGCGTCGGTGCAGGCGCCGGAGGACGCGTTGCTGGAAGGCGATCCGTTCCATCACCCGATCGACGATCTGTTGAGCGTTCTGCCGCGAACGGCCCTCGGCAGCCAGATCGTCGTACGGCACGGGCCGGCCCACGTAGATGGAAACGCGCTGCCCGATCCGCGGCAGGCGGGAGCCTATGGGAAGGACGCGATCCAGTCCTTCCAGCGTGATCGGGACCACCTTCGGCCGCGTCTGGAGAATGACCATGCCGGCCCCGGCCCGCCCGCGTCCGACCCGCCCGTTCCGCGAGCGCGTACCCTCCGGGAAGAGCGTGAGTATCCCCGCTCGAAGCACGTTTGCCGAGCGAATCATCGCGCTCAGGTCGCGGCGGCCGCGCCGCACCGGAATGC
Organism: Candidatus Palauibacter soopunensis; assembly: GCF_947581735.1. Classification (NCBI taxonomy): domain Bacteria; kingdom Pseudomonadati; phylum Gemmatimonadota; class Gemmatimonadia; order Candidatus Palauibacterales; family Candidatus Palauibacteraceae; genus Candidatus Palauibacter; species Candidatus Palauibacter soopunensis. Next base: position 178,650 of record NZ_CANPVT010000053.1, on the reverse strand, counting down.
ACTGGAACTGGTGGAACACCCAGCCGAAAAACGGGTTTCTGAAGAAGTTCTCCGCCGCGGCCGCATTCCAGGGCGCCAGGTGGGGCCTGAATGTCTTTTCGGGAAAGAACAGGTAGTAGGCGATCGGAAACGAGTCGATCATCGATTGATGATTCGAGAGGACGAGCGTGTTCGGAAGGTGGGGGACGCGTCGCCGCCCGTAGACCCGCGTTCGATTGAGGAGACTGAAGAGGAGGAAAACGCAGGGTGGAGCCACGAGGTTCGTGATGATCCAGCGCGTGACCGGCGTCAGCCACCGCGTGATGGGGCCCGGGGCCCAATCCGGGGGCGATGCGCTCGCCCGCTTCGGGTTCTCGCGATCCATCATCGCCTGAGAGTAGGTTGCCTCGGAATCGGCGGGAAGGCCGGGCGGTCGAAACGCCGGCGAACCATGAAGACCTGGAGCCAGCGCGCGTGCGAGTGATGGACCTTGCCATCATCGGAGGAGGGCCGGTCGGGCTCGAGGCCGCGGCCCGCGCGGCCCGCACGGGCCTCGCGACGGTCCTGTTCGAGGCCGGGGCGTTGGCGGATCACGTCCGCGCCTGGGGCTGGCTGCGGCTCTTCTCCCCATTCGTGTGGAACGCGGGACCCGCCGGGCTGGAGGTGCTGCGCGGCCGGGGGGCCGAACTGCCGGCGGCGGGAACGCTGCTCACGGGCGCGGAGTTGCGGACGTACTATCTGCTGCCCCTGGCCGCGGCCCTGCGGTCGCGCGTGGAGGTCCGCGAAAGCGCGCGCGTGCGGGACGTCGCCCGGGCGGATCGGCTGAAGGGCGAAGCGCTCGGCGAGGCCGCACGGGCCGAGGAGCCCTTCCGGCTGCTCGTGGAGGAGGGCGGAGCCGAGACCGAGGTGTTCGCCCGGGCCGTGTTCGACTGCTCGGGGACCTACGGCCGCCCCAACTGGGCGGGCCCGGGCGGCACTCCCGCCATCGGCGAGCGATCCGCGCGCCGCGCGATCGAATACCGCATCCCGGATGCATTCGGAGCCCAGCGCGGGCGCTACGCGGCGCGACGCACGCTCCTCCTCGGAAGCGGACATTCGGCGGCCACCACCGCATGCGCCCTCGCGGCGCTGGCCCGGGCCGTCCCGGGGACGCGGTTCACCTGGGCCAGCCGCGAGGCGCACGGCGTCCCGCTGCGCGGGATCGCGGATGATCCGCTCCCCGAGCGCGTGAAGCTCACGCGCCGCGCCAACGCGATCGCGGCCGAACCGCCCCCCGATTGCGAGTGGCTCTCACGGAGTCGGCTGCTCGCCGTCCGGCCGACCGATGCGCGCGGGCTCGAGGTCGACCTGGAGATTGACGGGGAGATTCGGCGCGACCGCTTCGACCGGATCGTGGCGAACGTCGGCTACGAGCCCGACGACCGCGTGTATCGCCAGCTCCAGGTGCACGCCTGCTATGCGTCTCTTGGCCCCATGGGGGTCTCGGCCGCGCTCCTCGCCGCTCAGGGCCCGCCGGGCGACGCGCCGGCGGACTGCTGTATCGGGGCGGACGCGCTCGGACCCGAGACACTGCGCAACCCGGAGCCCGATTTCTTCATCCTGGGCGCCAAGAGCTTCGGCAAGAACTCCGCCTTCCTCATGCGGACGGGGTACGAGCAGGTCGCCGATGCATTCTCGCTCCTCGGATGGAACGCCGCGCGCGCGACCGGGGCACGCTGACCGGGGCGGCCGTGTCGGCCGGCCCGTCTCACATCCTCTTATAGGCCGGGCCGCTGCCGCCCTCTCGCGGCGTCCAGCGCGGACCCAGGACGTCCGTCGCCTTGCAGTCAATGCAGTTCGGCGCGTTCACCACCAGGCGGTCGCCGTCGCGCTCGTACACGCCGGCCGGACAGAGGCTCGCGTACAGTTCCGCCATCTCCGGCGATACTGCCGTGCCCGCTTCCCCGCCCGCCAGAAGGTGCGAGGGGATATCGTCCCGAGTCGCGTTCCCGGAGCGGAAGACCGCGTCGACCTTGGCGACGGCGTGCTCGGAGTCATACGCGGAGTCGAGCCCCAAACGCTTGTGACGAGGGCCCGCCGCGTCAGGCTCGCTCGCGATCCGGGCGCCGGGAAACGTTCCGCCCGTGGCCTGCATGAGCCCCGCCCTGAGGCCTCCCGAGAAGAAGCCGGCCTTGAAGGCGAGCCGCTGGTTCCGGTTGCGGTACAGCGGATCCTGGATGAGGCTCTCCCGTAGCGCCGCGTCGTAGGACGCGAGTCGAGCCGCCGGGACCGCGCTCTCCGCCCCGGCCGCGCCGTCGTGTCCGTCCGACAGGGCCCGGCCGATGGCGTCGGCCGCGAGGATTCCCGACCGCATCGCGTAGTGGATGCCCTTGAGCGAGGCAACATCGACGAGTCCCGCGGCATCTCCCGCGATGAGCAGTCCGTCCCCGCTCAGTCGGTCGGGGATGGCGTGGTATCCGCCCTCCGGAATCGTCTTCGCCCCCCACTCCACGAGTTCACCCCCGTCCAGGATCCCGCGCACGAACGGGTGCTGCTTGAAACGCTGCAGCAGCGCGTGCACGTCGAGGTCGACGTAGGGCGCGTCGAGGCCCACGACGAGACCCAGCGACACGAGATTCCCGCCCATGGGATAGATGAAGCTGCCCCCGAACGCATCCCGCGGAAGCGGCCAGCCCATGGTATGCGTGACCGCATCGGGCGGATGCGCGACCTCCCACAGTTCCTTGACGCCGAGCGCGAAGATCTGCGGGTTCGCCGAACCGACGCCCTCCCGCTCGAGCCAGGCCTGGCTCAGGGGTCCGCGGGTCCCTTCGGCGAGCACGGTGACCCGCGCGGAGAGGTCCGTGGCCGGCATGTAGCCGCCCTCCGGATTCCCCTCGCGGTCGAGACCGGCGGGGGTCGTGCGGACGCCGGTGACCTGCCCTTCGCGCATGAGGAGGGCATCGGCCGGGAACCCCGTGAACACGTTCACCCCCAGCCCCTCCGCCTGCGCCCCCAGCCAGCGCACGATCTCGCAGATCGAGGCCACGTGATAGCCGTGGTTCCGCATCGAGGGCGGGGTCGGGAGCCGGACGCTTCCGCGCTCCGTGAGGAGCCGCACCCGGTCGCCGGCCACGCGGCCCCGGAGGGGAAGCTCCGCCTCGTCGAGGTCCGGGAAGAGCGTACGAAAAGCCTCCGGGTTCACGACCGCCCCGGAGAGGCAGTGCTCCCCGAGTTCACCCGACTTCTCGAGAACGCCGATCTCGAGGTCGGCTAGCGGCCCTCCTTCCGCGCGATCGCGCGCCACCAGTTGCGCCAGCCGGATCGCTCCCGCGAGCCCGGCCGGGCCTCCGCCCACGAACAGGACATCGAGCGGCACTGCCTCCGGGTCGGGATCCTCTTCGATGATGAAGCGCGCCCGGGGCAGCGGTAGCTGCGCGGACGCGGGAATCAGCGATTTCACCGCGAGGTCCCGAGAACGCCCGCCTCGCGGAGCAAGTCCAGCGTGGGTTCGAGCGGGAGCGATTCGACCGTCCGTCCCCCGTGGCCCGTCACGGACATCGCCTTGAACAGCGAGTTGATGACGGCTTCATCCGTCGCTTCGACCACCGCCTCGAAGACGCGCGACAGGGCACGCCCGTCCCTGACCGCGGGCCCCTCGCCCGTCGAGAAGGCGATCGCGTAGTCGCCGGAACCGTGCGACATGTACGACCCGGTGCGGGCGAGCCCCATGAACGAGCGGTCGGCCACCCGGTCGAGTTCGCGGTGGGCCAGCGGCAGGTTCGTCGCGATCACGATCATCACGGAACCGTCGCCATCCCCCTCGGCGCGCGCCCCACGCAGGCCGGCCGCGGCGAGCTTCTCTCCAACCCTCACGCCGTCGATCCGCAGCGAGCCGCCGAAGTTGCTCTGCACGAGCACGCCGACGGTCACGATCCGCCCGCCGATCTCGACCCGCCGGGACGAGGTCCCGATGCCGCCCTTCCAGCCGAAGGCGGTCGTCCCCGTCCCCGCCCCGACCGTCCCCTCCTCCACCGGGCCGCTCGCCGCGGTCCGCAGCGCTTCGCGCACGTGCTCGGGCCGGATCGGGCGGACGCGGATGTCGCTCAGGTACCCGTCGTTCGTCTCGCCGACGACCGGGTTCATCGACCGCACGTCGCGGTTCGCGGGGAGCGACAGGAGCGTATCGAGGAGCGCGTCGGCCGCGCGGAACACGCTCAGCGTCCCGGTGAGTAGGATCGGCGTCTCGAGTTCGCCGAGCTCGTTGACCTGACTCAGTCCCACCAGCTTCCCGAAGCCGTTCCCGACCGCGATCGCCGCCCGCACCCGCCGCTCGAACACGTTGTCGCCGTGGGGGAGAATCGCCGTGACCCCCGTGCGGATCGAGTCACCCTCCCACACCGTGCGGTGGCCGACCCGCACGCCGGGCACGTCCGTGATCGCATTCAGCGGCCCCGTCGGCAGCCGCCCGATGAGGACGCCCGCTTCCCGCGCGCGCGACCGCTCCCCGCCGGCCGGCCGAGCCTCCTGGCCCATGGCATCCGCGGGCGGCAACACCGCCATCGCCGCGAGGACGAGCGCCGCCGCCGACCCTGCCCGGCTGGCCGTCCCTCTAGTTTCCACCGCTGATCGTCGCGCGCTGGATGTAATCCAGTTCGACGAACTCCGCCTCCAGGTAGGCGTTCCCCTCCTGCTGGATACGCCCCTGGCTCGGCCCGTTCCCGCCGGGCGCGCCCTCGCCGTATCCGGAGTAGAGCGCGTCCACGACGTCCATGCCTTCGATGACTTCGCCGATGGCCGCGAAGCCCATGCCGTCGAGCCGCGAGTTGTCGCCGAAGTTGATGAAGAGCTGGGTGCTCCGGCTGTTCGGCATGGATGTCTGAGCGAAGCTTATCCGCCCGCGCGTATTCCCCATGACCACCGGATCGTCCTGGATGTTCGCGTCCCGCCACCCGGACTGGATCTCCGGGTCTCCGTTGATCCCGAACTGTGCCATGAACCCGGCGATCACGCGGAAGAACCTCACGTCGTCGAAGAACCCGTTCTCCACCAGGTTGTAGAAGCGGTCCACGCCGTTCGGGGCCCACTCCCGGTGCGCCTCCACCACGAACGTTCCCTTCGAAGTCTCGAACCGAGCCTGAAAAGTCGCCGGAGCCGTCATGTTCACCTCTGCCGAACCCGGGTCCCGAAGGAATTCGCTCGGTCCTCCGCCCGGTTCACAGGCAACCCCGGCCAGCAGACACCCGAGGAGCAGCCAACCCGGCCTGAAACCGGACCTGGACAGACGCGACCGTGCCATTCTCGACCCCCGTCAGCTTTCGTGTTCCCGTGCGCCCGCCGGAACCGTTGCCGCGGCCTGCAGGCGGGCGTGCCGTCAGATACGGCGTGCCACGATGTAACGATATGCGACCGGAATTGCGACGAGGACGAACAACGTGCTCGAAATCAGCCCGCCGATGGTCGCCAGCGCGAGCGCGTTCCAGATGTTCTCATCCTGAGAGGGGGCGAAGAGGACGAGAGGCAGGAGTCCGAACACCGTCGTGAGCGTCGTCATGAGGATGGGGCGCACGCGCTCCAGTGTCCCCTGCACGATCGCCGCCGCCGTCGGCATGCGTTTGCGCACTTCGCCGATGTGGTAGACCACAAGGATGGCGTTGTTCACGACGATGCCGCCCATCATGATCGTGCCGATGAACGCGGTGCGGGTGAAGGTCGCGTCGGTGTAGAAGAAGATGAGGAAGACGCCGATGAGGGCGAAGGGCAGCGAGAAGAGCACGACGAACGGCGCCAGGAGCGACTCGAACAGACCGGCCGTCACCATGTAGATGAGGAGGATGGAGAAGGCGAGCACGACCCACATTTGCGTCGTCTCCTCCGTCGTCCAGCCCCCGTAACGCGACTTCTCGATCCTGTATCCCGGCGGGAGTTCCATCGCGTCCACCACCGCGTCGCGGACGAGGTCGCCGAACCTCACCGGCCCCCGGAACTGCCAGGCCACGGTCCGCTCGTACTGCTGGTCTTCGCGTCGGATGCTGGCCAGAACCTGCCGCCGCCCCACCTCAGCGACGTTGGCGAGCCGGAGTTCCTCGCGGGAAGAGATCGGCACGCGGAGATCGCTCAGATCGTGGAAATCGAACTCGCGGTACCCGTCCACCTTGACGGCGTACCGGACCTCCTCGCCGCCCACCCGGATCCGGCTCCCGAACGGCCGACCCTGAATGTTGCTGGACACGTAGTTGAGCAACTGCGAAACAGGGAGATTGTAGGCCGCGAGCGCCTCCCGGTCCGGCTCCACGTAGTACTCGAATTCCCTGTCGCGCTGATACCAGTTGCTGTTCGCGTTCGGGTCCACATCGTTGATCCGGGAGAATCGCGTCAGACGCGAAGCGATCTCCTCGGCGATCTCCTGCACCGTCAGGTAGTTGTACCCGAGCACCTGGAGACTGTAGTTGGGCGGGCTCGAGCCGCCGCCGTAGAAGCTCGGACCGAACCCCCGCACGAAGACGTCGACGCCCGAGAACCCGTAGCTGTAGGCCGTCATCTGGTCCTTGATGGCCACCGGGATGGATGTGTGCTCGAGTTCGTCGGGGAATTGCGCGCGCATGAAGGCGTAGTTGGGCCGAACCTGCGCCTCGAAGCGTTCCACTTCATCGATGGTGGCGAGCTTCGCCTCGAAGGAACGCGCGAGTTCGTCCGTGCGCTCCAGCCCCGCGCCGCGCGGGAAGCTGATCGTGATCGTAATATAGCTGTCGCTTCCGCCGAATCCGCTCCAATACCTCCCCGTGCTCACATGTTCGTCGAACAGATACCAGCTCCCGGCGAGGCTCCCGAGGCAGACGAGCGCGACGAGGACGGGGTGCCGGAGCGCGAACCCGAGGAGCGACCGGTATCCCATGATGTAGAACGGTTCGGACGGCCGGATCGGCGCATTTGCGGCGTCCCCCGTCGTCAGGCCCGGATCGACCACCGCCCCGGCGGAATCCCGCATGCGGGCGACGCGGGACGCGAGGGCCGGAACGAAGGTGAACGCCACGAAGAGGCTCGCGATGATCGAGAAGCCCACGGCGAACGTGAGCGGCAGGTAGTAGACCCGCAGCTCCCCCTGCAGGAAGAGGAAGGGGACGAGCACGATCGCGGTCGTCAGCGTCGCGGCGAGGACCGGCAGGACGACCTGGCGCGCCCCGCGGCTCGCGGCATCGGATGGGTCCGCCCCCGCCCGGCGATGACGCTCCACGTTTTCGAGCACGACGATGCCGTTGTCCACGACAAGGCCGAACCCCCACGCGAGTCCCCACAGCGTGAGCAGGTTGAGCGAGAACCCGCCGATGTAAAGGAAATTCACCGCCGTCAGGACGCTGAACCCGATCGTGGCGAACACGACGAGGACGGCGCCGAGCGACCGCAGGAAGAGCGTGAGCACGATGAAGATCACGATGGCGGCGGCGATGGCGCGGAGCCGAAGTTCCGTGAGCTGCTCGCGGATGTTCTCGCTCTGATCCTGCAGCAACTCGAGGCCCACCCCCGCCGGAAGCGTGGAGCCCAGCTCGGTCATCGCTGCCTTCACGTCGTCCGCGATCTGGATCACGTTCGTGCCCGACTGGCGGTACACGCTGATCGAGATCGTGGGCTGCGAGTTGATGCGCCAGAAGAACAGCGGGTCTTCCGTCTGGTCGCGCACCTGCCCCAGATCGCCCACGCGGACGGGTCCATCCGGCCGCGTGAGAACGATCATGTCCGCGATGTCGGACACCTCGAGCGCCCGGGTGCGAACGGCGATGGCAAACTGCCGCCCATCGAGTTCGACCGATCCCGGAGCGTTCGGCTCGGAGAGTTCGGCGATCCGCCGGCTGACCTCCTCCGGCCGCAGCCCGAGCGCCTCCAGCCGGCCCCGGTCGAGCTCGACCGCGATTTCGCGGCGCTCGGCCCCCCGCACGTCCACCGCGGACACGCCCGGCAGCCCCCGCACGAAGGGCGCGATCTCCTCCTCGGCGATCTCTCCCAGGCGCGCGAACGTGTAGGGGCCGGTGAGGGAGAAGCTGAGCAGCCGCTCCTCTTCCTCGGCGAATTCCTGCGGGACGTACTCGGAGAGGAGGGGCACCACGCCCTCGGGCAACTCGTCCCGGATCGAGTTGATCCGTTCGCCGAGCTCGAGGCGGGCGAACTCCATGCGCGTATCGCGCTCGAATTCGACTTCGATGCGGGCGCTGGACCCCGTCCCGCGTGGATCGGCGGAGGATTCCGAGACGACCCTCTCCACCCCGCCGACCTGCTGGATGACGGTTTCGAGCGGCGCGGTCACGAACGCTTCCAGCGCCTCGGGCGAGGCGCCGTTCCAGGTGGCTGAGACCGTGAGACGGGGAAACTCGACCTCGGGCAGATCCTCGACCGGAATGAGCCGGAAGCTCGTCACGCCGAGCGCGAAGAGCGCGATGTAGATGGCGGCGGTCGCCACCGGCCGGCGGATGGCCAGATCGATCATGGTTCCACGCTCCCCCGCGCCATGCCCGGAGCCGCCGGCCCGGAGCGGCCGCCGAGGCCGTATCCCGGCGTCGGCTGGAGCGCGGCCGGATCGCGGCGCTCGGGCTGCGGGCCCGGGTCGGGCCCCACGGACACGGATGGCTCGACCAGGACCGAATATACGACCGGCACGACGATCAGCGTGAGGAAGGTCGCGGAGATGAGACCACCGATCACCGCGACGGCCAGGGGGGCGCGGAGGTCCGCCCCGGCCCCCAGCCCTGCGGCGAGCGGGAGCAGCCCGACCACGGTCGTAATCGTCGTCATCACGATCGGACGGAGCCTCAGCCGGCCCGCTTCAAGGATCGCCGCCCGCTTCGGCAGCCCTGCCCGCCTCCGCTGGTTGATGAAGTCGACCTTCACGATGGCGTCGTTGACGACGATGCCGATGAGGATCACGAGCCCGATGCCGCTCATCGCGTTGAGGCCGTCCCCGGCGATCCAGAGCGCGGTGACCGCCCCGATCGCCGCCAGCGGCACCGCGGTAAGGACGACGAGCGGCTGCACGAGCGACTCGAACTGGGCGGCCATGATGAGGAAGACGAGGGCCAGCGCGAGCGCGAAGGCGAAGGTTAGCGAGCGAAAGCTGTCCTGCATCTCCTCGTTCTCGCCGCCGACGCGCACGGTCGTGAGGGCCGGCCGCGGGATGTCCGCGATCGCGGCCTCCACCTCCCGGACCGATGTCCGGAGCCCGCCCTCGGCCACGTCCGCGAGCACCTGGATCGTGCGGTTCTGATCCTCCCGCCGGATTTCGACCGGGCCGAACCCCTGCCGAACCGTCACGAGTTCCCCGATCGGCACGCCCTGCAGCCGAAGCGCAAGCACCCTGTCGAGTTCCCGCCGGGCCGTCTCCGGGATCGTGACGCGGATGTCGACCTTGTCGGCGAATACCGAGTACGCGTTGTTCGTCTCCGACCCCCGGAGGTAGTCCTCGATCGCCGTCGCGACCGAAGTCACCGTGATCTGGTGGCGGGCCGCCACCTCCCGATTGACTTCGATGACGAGTTCCGGCTGCGTGCGAAGGAAGTCCAGCCGGACATCGGCCAGCGTCGAGACGCCCTCGAGCCGGGTCTCGATCGCCTCGGCGACCGGCACGAGTTCATCCAGTTCCCCGCTCTGCACCTTCACCGCGAGGTCCGCCTCCCCGATCGCCAGCGCCCTGCCGAGCGAGGTTGCCCGTCCGGTCTCGATCGTCACGAAGGCCGGATCCAGGCCGCTCCCCGCGAGCCGCTCGCGCAGCTCCGCGATCGCGTCGCGCGTCGGCCGCGACGACCCGGCGAGCTGGACATCGAGCGCCGCGTTGTTGAGTCCGGTCAGGTCGCGCGCGGCGAGTTCACTGCCCCGGCTGCGGCCCACCCGGGTGAAGACGCCGGAGACGTCCGCCATGCCGAGCAGGAGCCGCTCCACGTCCCGGGCCGCCTCGTCCGTCGTCCTGATCGGCGTCCCCTGCGGGAGGTTGAGTTCGACCCAGAACTGCCGCTCGTCGACGCGCGGCATGAGTCCCCGCGGGAGGGATCCGGCGAGCATGACCGCGCCGGCCAGCGCGACGACCGCGATCGAGAGGACTTCCAGGCGATGCCCCAGTGCCCATTCGAGCGTCCGCTCGTACCGGCCCGCGAAACGGAGGAACCCGCGCTCGAAGGCCCGCAGGAAGGGACCGAGGAGCCGGCCCAGGATCCTGCCGCCGCCGGTCGCGACATCGACGCCGGTGAGCCGGACCGAGCGCCCCACGTAGACGATCCCGCCCCCGACCCCTCGCACGCCCCCGACGGCACCCCGACGCACGGCGCGGGCGAACCGTCGCACGCGTCCCGGCCGCTCGGCTTCCGGCGCTTCGAGCCGCCCCGATAGCGGCACTTCGCCGGCAGAGCCCGCGGCTTCCGCTCCGCGCTTCCCGTGGGCCACCTGCGCGGCGAGCACCGGGAGCAGCGTGAGCGCCACGAGCAGCGAGGCGAGGAGCGAAAACGTCACTGCAAGCGAAAGGTCGCCGAAGAGCGCGCCCGCCACGCCCTCGACATACAGCACCGGACCGAACACGGCGATCGTGGTGAGCGTGGACGCCGTGATCGCCGCGGCCACTTCCCGGGCGCCCCGCCCGGCCGACTCCCGCCCGCTCCCGCCTGATTCCTCACGGTGCCGGAAGATGTTCTCGAGCACCACGATGGAGTTGTCGACGAGCAGTCCGACCCCGAGCGCGAGACCGCCGAGGGACATGATGTTGAGGCTGACGTCGAATGCGTAGCAGAGCGCGAAGGCGGCCATGACCGAGATCGGGATGGCGAGCCCGATCGCGAGCGGATACCTCGGATCGCGCAGGAAGAGAAAGAGGACGAGGAAAGCCAGCGCCCCGCCCAGCAGCAGGGCGGAGACCACGTTCGAGATCGCGTCCCGTATGAACGCCGCCTGGCTGGAGGCGATCTCGATCGATATTCCCGGGAATTCCTCCCGCAGTTGATCCAGCGTCTCGCGCACGCCGTCCGCCACGCGGACCGTGTTCGTCCCCGCTTCCTTGAACACCTGCAGCCCGATCGCGGGCTCCCCGTTGAAGCGCGCGATGGTCTCGAGGTCCGCGATCGTGTCGACCACCGTCGCGACATCGGCCAGCCGGACGGGACGGGCCGCGACACCCTGCGGCCGCGCGATGACGACCTCGAGCAGCTCATCGACCTCGCGGAACTGGCCCAGCGTGCGCAGGCTGTACTCGAACCGGCCCCGCTGGATCGTGCCGCCGGGCGCGTTGTAGTTCGCCTGGTCGAGCGCATTCGAGATCTCGCTGAGAGAGACCGCGTGCACATCCAGGTATTCCGGGTCCACGATGACCCGCAGCTCCCGCTCGGGTCCGCCCGTGAGCCCCGCCAGCGAAACGCCGTCCAGCTGCTCCAGTCGGCGCTTGAAGACGACCTCGGAGAGATCGCGCAGGTTCCGCAGATCCGCCCCGCTCACCGCAAGGGTCATGATCGGATCGCTGGTCGGATCCGATCTCAGGATCGTAGGCCGCTCCGAGCCATCGGGGAGGAGGTCGGACAGGTTGTCCAGTTTCTCCCGCGTGTGAAGGGTCGCGAACTCCATGTCCGTGCCCCACGCGAACTGGAGCTGCACGAGCGATTGCCCCTCCCGCGAGCGCGAGGAGATGCTTCGCGCCCCGGGGATCGAGTACAGCCGCTGCTCGATGGGTTCCGTGATGAAGCGCTCGACCTCCGCGGGCCCCGCGTCCGAATACGTCGTCCACACGGAGAGCGTCGGGAAGGCGACGTCCGGCAGAAGATCGATCGGCAGACGGAGGAAGGACACCACGCCCAGCACGCCGATGCCCACGTAGAGCATCGCCGTCGCTACGGGCCGCCGAAGCGAGAGATCGGGGAGCGCCACGGTCAACCGACCTGAATGCGGCGGGGGTTCGTCATGGGCTGCCGGGCCCACCCTCGATGTATTCCGCAAGGCTGGACCACGTGATCCGGTAGTCGTACTGCCGCTGGATCAGATCGGTCTCGGCCCGCTGCACCGCGTCGATCGCCTGCTGGAGCTCCGTGAAGCTCACGGTCCCGAGCCGGTAACGCTCCTGCTGCATCTCGAGACGCTCGCGCGAGATCGCGTACACGCGCTCGAGCAGACCCAGCGTCTGAGCCAACTGTGAGATGTCGTCGCCGTACCGTCGCACATCGCGCTCGATCTCCAGCCGCCGGCGCCGCAGATCCTCCTCGGCCTGCCGCCTGGCGGCAGACGCCTGGGCGTTCTCCCGTTCACGCTGGAAGCCATCGAAGAGGCTCCAGGATGCCGTGATACTGAACCCGTGAAGAGTGTCGCCCGGGTCGAACTGCCAGAACGAGTCCTCGGGGCCAAAGTTCTCGCTGCGGCGCCATCCCAGATTCACGCTGATTTGCGGCAGGTAGCGGGTGCGCGCGCTCCACAACGACGCGGCGGCGGCCGCGCGCTCCGCGTCGAGCGCCGCAAGCTCGGGGTCGGATGTCACGGCCGTCTGAACGATGAAGTCGATATCCGGGATGCCCTCGGGCATGCCGTCATCGCCCGTGAGCACGAGGCCGTCGCCCGTGTCGGGCGGCAGGCCCATCGATACCACGAGCTGGCGCAGCCCCGCCCGCAACTGATTTTCTTCGGCGGCGAGGGCGATCCGCGCGTTCAACAGGTTCCCCTCCGCGGCGAGCAGATCCGTTCGTTCCACCGCCGCGATCTCGTACCGCCGGCTGGCGATCTCGAGTTCGAGTTCCCGGTCCGCGATCTGAGTTCTCGTGAGCTCCAGCAGTTCCTGCCGCCTCAGGGCCTCGAGGAAATCGCGGCGCACCGTAAGCACCACCTCGCGCTGCCGGTCGTCGTAGCGTCGCTGCGCAGCGCGAAGACTTGCCGTGGACCGCGACATCTCGGAGAAACGCCGTCCGCGATCCAGGACGATCCAGTTCAGGCCCAGCATCTGAGTCGCGTTCTGGCTCGAAGACGTGAGGACCTCCGGAAGCGTCTCCGACAGGCCCTCCTCGCCGACGAACGTCGTCCGCGAAAAACTCGACCTGCCGAGGTCGGCGTTCACGCCGGCCGTGGGGAGAAACGCTCCCCAGGCGGCCAATCGGTCGGCGCCCGCCTGATCCGCCTGCGTCCGGGATATCCGCAGGACCGGGCTCTCGGTGAGGGCGATCCGGATCGCCCTGGTGATGTCGATCGTGTCCGGGAGCGCCGACCTCTGCGCGACCGAGGGGACCGGCGCCGCGAAGCCCCCAGCCGCCAGCACGGCGGCGAGCGCTCCGGCCTTGCAGAGCCGGGGCCGCTGCCCTCCGGCTCCGCGCCTCACCGCGAACCGTCCGCGGAGCCGCTCGGTGTGTCGCCGGGGGCGGATTCCGTCGGGGTCGCAAGGTCGCTGTGGTTCTCGATCCGCACCTGGGCGTCGTGCGTGAGCGTGGCGTGACCGTCGACGAGCACGACTTCGCCGCCCGCGGGCACGAAGGTGTCGTCGCCGTCCGGGTTGGGGATGATCTCGACCTGGGTGTCGTTTTCGAGACCGAGCGTCACGTACTCCCACTGTGCGCGCCCCGTCTCCGAACCCGGAGCCCCCGGTTCGAAGACGAACACCACCTGGCGCCGGCTCCGCTCCACGACGGCTTCCTTCGGCACGAACGTCCGGTCCGCAAGCTGACGGCCGGCGATCCGCACGTTCCCCGGCATGCCCGGGACGATTCGAGCTTCGGGATTCGACAGGCGCACTGTGACCCGCGCCGTCTGCGTCTCGGGATCGACCAGAGGGTTCACGCTCACGACGAGCCCCTCGAAGATCTCTCCCCGAAGCGCGGGGAACGTCGCCGTCGCCGCCCGTCCTACCTCGACGAGCGGGAGCTCGGAATGGAGGACCTCTGCGTCGATATCAATCTCGGAAAGGTCGACGATGGTCGCGATCGAATCGCCCGCCCTGACGCGGCTGCCGTGCGCGACGCCGAGGTTCGCCACCAGGCCGGCGAAGGGGGCGACGATCCGCGTCTTTCCCAGTTCGTAGCGCGCTTCTGCGAGTTGCGCCTCATAGTCCGGCAGGCTCACCCGGATGCGAGCCTGTTCGGCACGAGCCATCCGGACCGAATCCGGCAACGCGTCATCGAAGAGTACCCGGTCGAGATACTCGGCTTGCGCGCGCGCCACGCCGGCCTCCGCCCGCTGCGCCCGGAGTTCGTAGAGAGCCGGGTCGATCCGCGCCAGGAGCTGGCCCGCCTGCACGTGCACGCCTTCCTGTACCGGCACCGCGGTCACCGGCCCGTCGACTTCCGAATGGAGCGCCGCCCTGCGCAGAGACGCGGCCCGTCCGCTCGCCGTGACCCAGAGCACGAACGTGTCGCGCTGGATGACCGCTCCTTCGACGCGAAGGAAAATGTCCGTGGCGAAGGCAGCCGCCGAGGCCGTGCCCCGCACCGCTTCGGCCACGGAATCGGCCGCGGCGTCGCCGAAGCTCTGCGGCTCGTCTTCCCCGTCCTCGTTCAGCCGCATGAAGATGCCGACGACGGCCGCACCCGCGACGAGCAAGACGATCAACGTGACCCAATGACGTGCCTTCATAAGCCTCGCACCGCTGTGTTCGGTTCGCGTAGCCGACCGGTCGGAGTGGCCGTTGCAAGCTCAATCTATCGCAAGACTGTCAACCGTCTATCAACTGTCCAGGGATCGAAGGCTTTGACACGGGAACGTGTGCCGACCGTTGTACGGCGCGCGGACCGGCTGCCCTGCCCTGCGAGGGAGCCTAGGCGGGGGAAGAGACGCGGGCAACTAAATAACTAGTAGAGCAGAGAGCGAGAGCGTCGGGTAAAGCGGACAGCGGTGAGGAGCGCGGGAGGGCGGCATCGCGCGATGCCGCCCTCCCCGTACGTCAGATCCAGTCCTTCTTGCGGAAGTCCGTCATGACCTCGGCGAGCTTCTCCATGTCCGACGGGAGGCCCATCGAGAGCCGGCTCCAGTCCGTCATGGGCGGGAACGGGCGGCCCACGTTGAACCCGGCCTCGAACATGCGCTCGTTGTAGGTCGCGAGTTCGCCCTTGATCCGGTGCATGATGAAGTTCGTGTGGCTCGGCAGGACCTCGATGTCGAGCTGCCCGAGGGCGTCGTACATCATCGCCTTCGCCTCGTCGTTCGTCTTCACGCTCTTCGCGAAGAACTCCTCGTCGGCGAGCGAGGCGACGGCGGCGACGCCCGCAACGTGGTTGGGCGCATTCCGTGTCGCGAACGGGAGCACCCGCTGGACGGTGGCCTCGTGCGCAATCCCGTAGCCGAGGCGAATCCCGGCCATCGCGTACACCTTCGAGAAGGTGCGGGCGACGATCAGGTTCGGATGGCGCTCGATGAGGGGGACGAACGTTTTGTAGCCCGGATCGTCCGCGAGTTCGAAGTACGCTTCGTCGACGAGGAAGAGGTGCTGCTCGCCCTCGTCCCGGATCCAGTCCATGATCGGCTGGGTCGGGGTGAGCGTGCCGGTGGGGTTGTTCGGGTTGCAGAAGTAGATCACGCTCGGCGCGGACGATTTCGCGACCTCTTCCCGCATGCGGTCGATGTCGTGCGCGTAGTCGCTCGTGAGCGGCACCGTGACGTGATCGTAGGCGAACGGCTGCGAGTACCTGGGCACGTCCTCGTACGTCGGCTCCGCGTAGATGAGGCGGCCGCCGGGCGCCGCCCAGGCCGCCGAGGCGATGCGCAGGATCTCGGTCGAGCCGGAGCCGAAGAAGAGCTGGCCGGGCTTGACGCCGAGGCGCGCCACGAGGGCCTCGCGCACGAGTTCGCCGGTCGCGCCGGGATAGCGGTTCGCCTCGTCGAGCCCGTCGATGATCGCCTGCCGCGCCGACGGAGCGATGCCGAGCGGGTTCTCGTTCGAACTCAGCCGGACGGGCCCGTTGTAGTCACGTCCCAATCGGCGGGGGTTGAAGATGGTGTCGAGGCCGCGCGCCGCCGTCGCGCCCGCGAGAGGTGCGGCAAGAGGTGCGGCGGCGATGCCGGCGACGCCGGCGCCCGTGAGTCCGGTTCGAAGAAACGCCCTTCGCTTCATGTGGCCTCCCTGGTGTTCCGAGGACGCCGCCGCCGCGGGGAGGCGGCGCCCGCCCATGTTTCGTTGAAACATGGGCCGCACAACGCCGAACGTCCAGCGCCGCCGGCTCAGGCCGCGTTCAGCGGGGAGGCGGGGGATCCCGGCGCGGGGGCGGCTCTTCAGGCGGCTCGCCGCGCGCGGCTCTTCGTTCCGTGACGAGCAGGCGAACGCCGGAAATCGCGCCGTCCATCAGAGAGTCGATCGCGGCCCGCAGTTCCTCCCCGCGGAGGTTCGCCAACTGCTCCCGCACGTCTTCGGGGAGCCGCCGGATGAGCTGTGCATGGCCGCGCTCCCGCCATTCGCGGCGGCCTGGTTCGGCCTCGGTGCGCTCGGCATCCGGCGATACCGCCTCTCCGTCCCCGAACGCGCCGACCGCCGTGAGGAACGGGAGGGCAAACGCGCTGTCGAGGGTCGCGGCTCGCTCGTAGTGCGCCTCGGCCTCTTCCGGGTTGCCGGCGCGGTGCAGCGCGTTGCCCCGGTGAAAGGCGGCGAGGGCCTCCAGGTTCCGCGTGCCGAGGTGGCTGATGCGAACCGCCTCGCCCGGCGGTGGCGCGCCGGAGAGGTTGGCCGCGAGCCGCACGGTCAGCGTGTCCACGAGTTCGAACACGTCGTCGCCCCGGGCGAAGTCCGCCGACGCGATGGTCCCGTTCTCGAGTTCGATCAACTGGGCGTCGATGCGCATGTCGTCCGCCGACCCCGTCACGCTGCCCCAGAGGAGCAGGCGGGCGCCGCTTCCGCGCGCCACCGTCAGCGCCAGAGCCTCCGGGATTTCCTCCTCCTCGGAGACGCCTCCCTCCATGAGGAGGTCGTAGAGGCTCTGCCGGCCGACCACGCGCACGCCGGGGAGTTGAGCCAGGTTCGTCGTGAGCAGGTCGGCGAGACCCGAACCGAGCCATTCGAGTTCAGCGTCGGGCACGTTGTTCCGGAAGGGCAGGACCGCGAGGGAGTTGGGCCCCAGGTCGGGGGCCGAACCCGCGAAACTCGGGGCTCCTCCTCCGTCATCCGCACGGTCCGCGGCCGTGGCGGGCGCCGCGGCCTCCACGCCGCCGGCCTCCGACGGTACCGCGGTCGCGATCCGGTAGGTACCGATCGCGCCCAGGGAGGCCAGGGTGAGCAGGAGCCAGGCTTCGGCACGGCGGATGCGCTGGGGGCCGCGCTCACCGTGAAACCATCCAATGACGAGAAAGGCGGGGAACCCGAGGATGGCGAGGAAAACGACCGTGTCGAGGATCTTCCTCGAGAACGCATAGGTCCCGACGATGAAATCGGTGATCTCCACGCCGAGCCAGGCCGCGCCCACGTACACGAGCGCGATCTGCACCATGCGCCGCTTCCGGATCTTCTCCAGGATCGACGCGCCGTTCCCCTCGCTGTTCATCGTCATCCGCCCGTCCCGGTCTCCCGAGCCCACGCTCGTCCCCGCTGAAGGCTATCGAGCCATGCGACACCGCCGGAGCAGCGAACGTTTGCCGCTCCGGCGGGCCACAGGGAGCTACGGATCCTCGCGGTCGTTCTCTCCGTCGGGCTCATCCCAGAACCCGAAGCCTTCCTTCCGCACGACCTCGAGAGGGATGGTATGGGTTTCGTCGCCGATCGTGATCGCCACGGTGTAGCTCCCGGGATCGGCCAGGCCGCCCCCACCGCCACCCCCGCCGAAGAAGCGGCGGAAGGTCGACATGCCGCCCCGGTCGCGGACGGCCTCGCCCACCTGCTGGAAGACCTCGCGCATCGCCGCCGGGTCGGCGCCGCTCCGGGCGGCCGCGGCGGCAGCCATGGCCGCGGTGCGGCCCCCTCCCCGCCCCGCCTGTCCAGGCGGCGGATAGCGCTCGGCGGGCCGCTCCTGCCAGTCGGCGCCGGCGCCGCCTCCACCGCCCCCGCCGGTGAACATGCGGATGATCGCGCCCTGGTTGCCGCCCTGCATCATTTCGAGCACCTGGTCCATCGTCTCGCGCGCGACCCCTTCGTGCTCGACCAGCGAGTCCCCCACCGTCTGGTAGAGCCGCGCGGTGCGAAGGCTGTCGAGCCGGTCCGCGGGCGACGGCTCCCGCGGGGCGCTCCGCCGGTTGAAGGTCCACCGCACGCGCTGCACGCCGGCCGTGGCCCAACCGTTCAGCGTCTGCACGGTGTCGCCGGCCGCGTTCAGGATCGCGATCGAGGCCTGGGGACGGTTACCGCCTCGCGCGGCTGCCATGCCCGCCATGCCCCCGGGCATCGCGACGGCGGGGGCCGCAGCCTCCTCCTCGGCCTCTTCTTCCTCAGCTTCTTCCTCGGCCTCCGCTTCCGCCTCCGCCTCGGCGGCCGCGGCGAGGGCTTCCGCCACATCCTCCGGGACGTAGTAGGAGATCTCGGCTCCGTAGCGGCCCGCGTCCCCCTGGAACGTGCTCTGCGCGATGAACTCGCCGCCCACCGGCGCATCCCCGAACTGGATCGCCGTCTTCGGCTGGAACACCGTCACCGCCTCCGGCAGGCGCCCGCCGTCGAGTTGCTGCAGGAGCGAGATGTCCGCCACGAAGATGGAGCGCCCGTGCGTCCCCGCGATGATCTCGCTCTCGCGCGGATGGATCTTCAGGTCGTGGACCGGCACCGTGGGCAACCCGTTCATGAAGCGGGACCACGAGCCGCCCCGATCGGTGGACACGTAGGCACCCACATCCGTCCCTACGAAGAGGAGATCCGGGTTCGCCGGGTCTTCCCGCACCACGTGCACGAAGTCCGGCGCGCCGGTCGGGAGGTTGGACGAGATCGAGCGGAAGGTCTCCCCGGCGTCATCCGTCACGTAGACGTACGGCGTGTAGTCGTCGCGCCGGTGGTTGTCGAACGTCACGTAGAAGCGGTTCGGATCGTGGCTCGAGGGCTCGATCCGGCTCACGTACGTCCCCTCCGGAACGCCGTCGAAGCGATCCGTGAGTTCGATCCACTCCGCCCCCTCCGGCGTCCGCCACACGCGGCCGTCGTCCGTCCCCGCGTAGAGTTCGCCTTCGTTGAGCTTCGACTCGGCAAGCGAGACGATCGTGGCGAAGTTCTCCGCGCCCGTGACGTCCGGCGTGATGCCGCCCGTCGTATTGTACGCGATCTCGATCTTCTCCGGATCCGCGTAGGTGAGGTCGTCTGAGATCGGCGTCATCTCATCCGTATCGTACGTCCACTTCAGGACCCGGTTCGCCCCGATGTACAGCGTCTGCGGATCGTGCGGGGACAGTTCGAGCGGCGTGTTCCAGTTGAACCGCATGTCGAACAGCGCGGAGTCCTGCGCGACGAGGGCCTGCAACTCGTCGATCTGCGCCACGTTGCCGGCCGGGGGATTGTCGGGGTCGTCGCCCGTCAGGATCGCGATCGAGTCGCGCAGCGTCTGCGTGCGCTCGCGCCAGTCCGGGTGCTGAAGCTGGTGGCGCTCGCCCGTGCGCGTGTTCCGCCAGTAGATCCGCCCCTGCTGCGATTCCCCGAATACGATGTCCGGATTCGTCGGATCCTGCGGCGCGTAGAAGCCGTCGCCGCCCCCGATCGAATACCACATGTGATTGTCGATGGAGCCGCCGGCGCGGGCGCTCGGACCGCACCACGTATAGTTGTCCTGCAGTCCGCCGCACACGCGATAGGGCGTGTCCATGTTGTAGCTGACCGCATAGAACTGACCCATCGAGATACGGTTGGGGAACTCGAAGTTGCCGCCCCGGTCCCACGTGATCGCGATCCCGCCGTCGTTGCCCAGTATGAAGTGGTCCGGATTGAGCGGATTCCACCACAGTGCGTGATAGTCGACGTGCACGCCCTGGGCCGGGTTCCCGACGGTGCGGCCCCCGTCCCGGGAGAAGAAGAGGGAAGACCAGTAGATGAAGTCCGGGTCGTCCGGCGACACCCAGACGCCGGAATAGTAGAAGGGCCGGGAGTTGTTCGAGTTCATGAACTCCCACGTCTCGCCGCCGTCCGCCGAGCGGTACAGACCGGAGGCGTGACGGTCTCCGTCCTCATCCGCCTCCTCCGGAGCCTCCGCCTCGACCATCGCGTACATGACCTGCGGATAGCTCGGCGCGATCTCGATCTCGAGCCGCCCCAGCATGGTCTCCGGGAGGCCGTTGCCCTCCACCTTCTCCCACGTGTCGCCGGCGTCCGTGGACTTCCAGATCGCGCTCCCCGGGCCGCCGCTGTTGAAGAAGTAGGGGCCGCGCACGCGCTCCCAGCTCGTGGCCCACAGGATGTCGGGATTCTGCGGATGCATGTCGACATCGACGAACCCCGCCTTGTCGGAGACGAAGTTCACGCGCTCCCACGTGTCGCCGCCGTCCGTCGTGCGGTAGAGTCCGCGCTCCTCGTTGTCCCCCCAGGGGTGGCCGAGCGCGGCGACGTACACCCAGTCGGCCTTCGTCGGGTGCACGACGATGCGGCCGATCGCCTGCGTGTCCTCGAGCCCCTTCAGCTCCCACGTGAGCCCGCCGTCGACGGACTTGTAGATGCCGCCTCCGGGCGAGATCGAGTTCCGCGAGTCCTCTTCGCCGGTCCCGGCCCACACGATGTCCGGGTTGCTCGGCGCGATCGCGAGGTCGCCCATCGAGACGACGCGCTCGTTGTCGAAGACGGGCCGGAAGGTCGTCCCGTTGTTCGTCGTCTTCCAGATGCCGCTTGACGCCCCCGCGATGAAGAAGGTCGCGGTGCCGGGAATGCCTTCGATGTCCGTGACCCGCCCGGCCATGTTCGCCGGGCCGATGGAACGCCATTCCATCTCGGCCATGAAGTCCTCATCGGCCACCGCCTCCTGCGCGGCCGCCGAGGCCGGGAGAACGGTTGTCGCGAAGAGGACGGGGAGAAACGCACGCTTCAGCATGATTCGCGGCTCCTGACTGTGGTGGTGCTCATGGGCGCAGTAGTGCCTTGTCGGCGCAAGTGAATAGACACCCGCGCGCGCTCCGGCGTTTGAGAAACGAGTCGACGCCCGCGCGTCAACGCCGACTCCCCGGCGTCGAACGGCAGGGTGGAGGGTCGTCTTCCTTCAGCGCCCGGATCCGCCGCACCAGTCGGTCGCGCCAGGCGCAGAGGGCTTCGGTGGCGGATGTTCCGTACATCCGCTCCGTTTCGGCGTGGATCCCATCGATCACGCGGTCCGAGAACTCGGGGTCCGCCTCCAACTCGCGCCACATCTCGCGGTACGCGTCGCCGTAGCGCCGGTAGTAGTCCCCCGCTCCGCCGTCCGCGTTCGTGTGGCCGGTGCCGAACGGCCCGAGCAGCGCCCAGCGCAGCCCCAGTCCTTCGCGGACGACCGTGTCGACCGCGTCCGCGGAGGCGGCGCCCGATCCGTACAGGAAGACGGCCTCGCGGATCAGGGCGGCCTGAAGCCGGTTGAGAAGGAAACCGGGCAGGTAGCGGTTCATCTGCACGGGAGACTGGCCCACGCTCTCGAGAAAAGCGAGCGCGGCGGTCAGCACGTCGGGGCGCGTGCCCTCCCCCGGGAGGACTTCCACGATGGGGATGACGTGCGGCGGATTCACGGGGTGCGCGACGACGCAGCGACCCGAACCCGCGAGACCGGCCGCAATCCGCGACATGTCGTGAGCGGAAGTCGAACTGGCCAGAATCGTGCCGGGACCCGCCACGGCGTCCAGTTCGGCGAAGATCCGCTGCTTGACCGCGAGCGTCTCCGGCCCGCTCTCCTGCACCCATCCGGCGCCCGACAGCGCCTCGTCCATCGTGTCGCAGCGGATCGCCCGCTCTTCCCCGGCGGCCCCGGAATCGATGAATCCGAGAGCCTCGTCCTCGTTCGCGGAGTTCCGCGCCCAATCGAGTGCGCGCGCCAACTGCTCCCGGTCGGGGTCGAAGACGCGCGTCTCGCAACCGGCCCGGGCGAATACGCGGATCCAGCTCCGGCCGATGACGCCGGCCCCGACGACGGCAACAGTTCGAATCGTGGGCTGGGTCACGGGCCTGACATCGTCGGCGAAACGAGGGCGAAGGGTCATGCCGGAGGAGGGACTCGAACCCTCAAGGGATTGCTCCCACCGGATTTTGAGTCCGGCGCGTCTGCCAGTTCCGCCACTCCGGCTCGCGAGCGCGGCCCTCAGATCTACAACAGCAGGCCGCGCGCGGCTATTGCATCTCGTCGAGCGCCTGGTACACCAGCGTGCGCAGCTTCGCGTGGTCGTCCACGCCGCCCGTCGGGATGAGCTGCGTGAAGTAGACGACGACGAGATCCTCGGCGGGATCCACCCAGTACGTCGAGTGGTACGCCCCGCCCCACCCGTACTCGCCCACCGAGCCGGGGGTTCCGCGCGCCCCGAGATCGGCCAGCACGCTGAACCCGAGGCCGAACCCGACGCCGCCGTCCCAGTTGAACCGGTCGCCGACGTGGTTCACCGTCATGAGGTCGACGCTCTTGCTCGACAGGATGCGCGCCCCGTCGAGTTCGCCGCCGTTCAGCATCATCTGCAGGAAGCGGGCGTAGTCGTGCGCGGTGGAGAGGAGCCCCGCCCCGCCGGAGAAGCTCGTCCGCGGGCCGTCGACGTACGCGCCCTGGCCGACCATGCCGCCCGGGTCGGGCGCCGGCGAGAGTTCGCCTTCGGAGGCCGAATACACGACGCTCAGCCGATCGCGCTTCTCCTCGGGCAGGTAGAAGTGCGTGTCCATCATGCCCAGCGGCTCGAAGATCCGCGTGCGGAGGAAATCGTCCAGCGGCTCGCCCGACACTTCCTCGACGAGGGCGCCGAGGATGTCCGTCGCATAGCCGTACACGAAGCGCTCGCCCGGCTGCGCGTCCATGGGGAGGGCGGCCATGCGCCGTACCGTCTCCCGCACCGGCTCGTCGCGGTGTGCGAAGTACCAGCCCTGGATGTCCGCCTCCGCCCACAGGTCCGCCGCGGGGCCGCCGCCGTAGCCGATCCCGGCCGTGTGCGTGAGCAGGTCCCGGATCGTGATCGGCCGGTTCGCGGGCACGATGTCGTATCCCCCCGCCCCGTCGGCGACCGCGACGGTCGTCTCCATGTACTCGGGCAGATAGCGGCCGAGCGGATCGGAGATGAGGAGTTCTCCCTCCTCCTGGAGGATCATGACGCCGACGCTCACGATCGCCTTCGTCTGCGAGGCGATGCGGAAGATGTCGTCCGTCTCCATGGGGTCGCCGGCCGCGACGTCCCGGTGGCCGACCGCCTCCAGGTAGGAGACCTCACCATCGTGTGCGACGAGGGCGACCGCGCCCGGCAGTTCCCCCTCCTCCACGTAGGACTCCAGGGCGCCGCTGAGCCGCTCGAGGCGACCCGCGTCCGACTCGGCCGCCGTCGACCCCGGGACGCCCGCCACGGCAAGCGCCACGCCGACCACGAGCACCGGGAGCACGCCCCAGAGGAGGCGCTTGGGCATTCTGTTCATCCTTCGTCCTCCGTCTTCCGTCTGTCGCGGTCCCCCGTCAATCGAGCGCGGGGTGCCGCGTGTGCCAGTCCGTCGCCGCCTGGAAGGCGTGCGCCACACTCAGGATCTTGTCGTCGGCGAACAGATCGCCGATCAGGGTCGTCGTGAGCGGCTGCTCGGCCTCCTCGCCCTCCGGCCCGAGCGAGCCGAAGCCGTACTGGACGACCGCCGCGGGGTGTCCCGTCTCGTTCGTGAGCCCCACTTCGCCCGATCCGGTGGCGAACATGTCGAAGCCCTCCATCGCCTCGGCCATGCGCTTCATCACGATGAGGCGTCGCCGCTGCGCGTGCACGTAGTCCATCGCGAGACCCTCGCGCCCCCGGCGGAACCGCGTGAAGTCGCGCTCCTGCGTCTCGCTGAGCCCTTCCGGCACCGGGGGCAGTTCCCCGCCCGGGGCCACGTGGAAGTCGAAGGCCGACGACGACTCGGCGCCCAGCGAACTCGCCGCCTGGGCGGGCAGTTCGCGCATGAGCCGCGGCCGCGCCCCGAGCTCCTCCAGCTTCTCGACGAAGGAGTTCGGCGCGTCCTCCGTGTATCCGATCGAGAGCGCGCCCAGGTCCGGGTTCCGCTCGAAACGGAACGGCATCGTGATGGAGGCGGGGTCCTTCTCGTCCGCGCCGTGGATTTCGTTGAACACGAGCGCGCAGTCCTCGATCGTGCGGCACATGGGGCCCGTCTTGTCCATGCTCCACGAGAGCACCATGCCCCCGTAGCGACTGACGCGGCCGAACGTGGGGCGGAGGGCGCTCAGCCCGTTGCGGCGGCTCGGGGAGACGATCGACCCGCGCGTCTCGGTCCCGATCGAGAACGCGACGCAGCCCGCCGCCGTCGCCGACCCCGGTCCGGCGGAAGACCCGCTCGATCCCCAGGCCAGGTTCCACGGGTTCAGCGTCCGGCCGCGGTACCAGCGGTCGCCCCGCGCGAACTCCCCCGTCGCGAGCTTCGCGATGAGCACGGCGCCCGCCGCGTTCAGTCGGCGCACGACCTCCGCATCCTCCTCGATCATCTGGGTCTGGAAGGCGGCCGAGCCCCACGTTGTCCGCGCCCCGACGGTCGAGAATAGGTCCTTCAGGCCGTAGGGGATCCCGTGCAGGGGGCCGCGCCATTCGCCCGCGCGGATCTCGGCTTCCGCCTGCTCCGCCTCTTCCCTGCCCCGGCCCTCGAGGATCGTCACCGCGCATAGCAGCACCGGGTCGTACCGCTTCATGCGCTCCATGTAGATATCGAACAGTTCCGTCGGCGAGACCCGGCGCTCCTTCACGAGGGCCGACAGCCGGTGCACGGGGAGGAACGCGATCTCCTCCTCGCTGGAGGGCACAGGCCCCTCCCAGGGCTCGACATCCATCGGAGTCTTCTCGAACGGGTTCATCCCGGCACGCCAGTACTTCTCCAGCAGCGCCCCGGTCCCGCCCGGATACGCCTGGAACTGAAGGGCCGGCGGCTCCCCGTTCCCGAGCGGGATGACCTCCTCCTGCGTAGCTTCCCACCGTCCCTCGCGTACCGACGCGCGGGAAACGGGGGGCGCCTCCGTCGCGGCCACCAGCGCCCGGGGATCCAGGGTCCCTGCCGCCGTCGCCGCCGCCGCCACCTTCAAGAACCCCCGCCGCCGGATGCCGCAGGCCTCCGTTTCGTGATTCGCGTCGTGGTGTCGGGACACTCGCACCTCCTGTAGCCGGGAATGCTCCGGGCGCCCGGGTGGAGCCGGGTTGCCTGTCCGTCACACTGCGGAGTGATTCACGAGCCGACAAGCCACGCCCGCAACCCGGGAGAGTCCATCACGCCTGGCCACCAGGGTTCGCTCCCGCGAAACTCAGACCGTCGTTCTCGCGTCAGCACCGTATCCGCCCACGGCACGTACTGCGCCGCGGGCGGATGTCGGCCCAACCCCTCACCTGTGATCCAGGAGGCTCGGGATGGACATGGACCTGGTCGTCATCTTTACGTTCATCTCCACGATCGTGCTGATCATCACCGGCGGTGTCGTACTCTTCCCGATCTCCCGCAAGCTGGCCTACTTCCTCGAGCAGGCGACGCGAGACCGGGCGGACCGGCTCGCCGGCGGGGTACGGGAGGCCTTGCCGGGTCCGGCGGCAAACGATCGCCTTCTCCAGACGCTTTCCGAACTCCAGGACCAGGTGGGACAGATCGCGGAGCGACAGGCGTTCACGGAACAGCTCCTCGAGCGTCGCCGAGACGACCCTGATCGCGAGGCGGATCGCCACGAAGGGTGATGCGGGGTGTGCGACTACGACGACACGCGATGGGGATTCGGCGACCGGCCGGAAGGGGTCTCCCTCGTGGGGTGAGGCCGGGGCGCGCGCGACCACTTCGGTACATCCGACTTCATCCCAACGTCGTCCCTGCCACAGGAGGGTGATCCGCCGCCCCGGCTTCAGTTCTCCCGTCAGACCGGATCCCGCGAAGCCGTCAAGGGTTCCGCGAGCCCGGAACACTGAGACGCGCCTGGCTGGCCAAACGTTGCTTCGCGTCCGGCCCGCTGCTAGCCCGGGAGGTTGAAGAAGGCGAGGCCGAGCAGGACGTACACGGCGAGGAGGAGGACTCCCTCCATCCAGTGCGTTTTGCCGTCGTCGGCGATCTGTCCCACGACGAGGACGGAGACCGCGACCGCCACGACTTCGAGCGGCGAAAAGACGAGGTCCATCGGCGCCGGCCCGATCGCGTAGGAGAGGAAGACGAGGAGCGGGGCGATGAGAAGGGCGATCTGGAGCGACGACCCCACCGCGATCTGAATCGACAGATCCATCTTGTTCCGAAGCGCGACGAGCACGGCGGTCGAATGTTCCGCCGCGTTGCCGACGAGAGCGACGACGATCACGCCGACGAAGACCTCGGTCATCCCCAGGGCGTGGGCCGCCTCCTCCGCCCCGCCGACGAGGATCTCGCTCATCCAGCCCACGAGCGCGGCCGCTCCGACGAGGACCGCGAACGACTTGCCCTTCGACCACGCGGGAGCCGCGTGCGTCTCGGCGCCGGCGTGCGCCGTCCCCTGGTAGAGATCCGCGTGCGTCCGCAGCGCGAAGACAAGCGAGAGGATGTAGCAGACGATGAGGACGACGGAGATCTCGAGGCTCAGCCACCCCGACGCCGACGCCGCGGCCGCCCCCGTCGCCGCGGCCGCCCCCACCTCTGCGCCGTCCCGGAGATGGTACAGCAGTGACGGGATGACGAGGCCGACGGCGCTCAGCAGGAGGAGCGTGGCGCCCAGTTTGGCCGCGGTGCGGTTGAAGGTCTGTGTCCGGAACTTCAGACCCCCGAGCAGCGCGCTCAGCCCGAAGATGAGGAGGATGTTTCCGATGATCGACCCCGTGAGCGACGCCTTCACGAGGTCGTACAGGCCCGCTCTGAGCGCGAAGATGGCGATGATCAGTTCCGCGGCGTTCCCGAATGTCGCGTTCAGCAGTCCCCCGAGACCGGCGCCCACGTGCTCGGCCAGCATCTCGGTCGATTTCCCCATGATCCCGGCGAGGGGAACGATCGCGACCGCGGAGGTAAGAAAGAGCGTGGTCGCAGACGCGTGGACGACGTACTCGAGAACGAGCGTGATGGGAACAAAGACGAGAAGGAGCAGGAGTGCCTGGTCCGCTTTCAGCCTGAGAGCCAACCCGTTCTCCTCCCGTTTTTGCCGGAGATATCAAGGGAAAGCCGAAGAAAGAGGCGCCGTCCGGATTCGAACCGGAGTAGGGGGCTTTGCAGGCCCCTGCCTAACCACTCGGCCACGGCGCCGAAGTTCGCACAGCCTAATGGAGCGACCACACGGACGCTACCGCCGGAAGGTTCTCCATCGCGCCCCGGGCTGCTATACTCGCGCGATGCTTCCGCCGACCCGACACGCGGTTCCGGTCCTGCTCGCCCTCCTCTCCACGGCCATGGCTCCGGTCCATCTGGCCGGGCAGTTCAGCGACGCGCGGCTGCCGAGGCAGGGGAAGCTGTGGCTCACCGTCGGGCCGACGCTGCTGAACTGGTCCGAACAGTTCGCGCTCGGCTCGAGCGCGGGGGTCCTCGACGGGGAGCGCGAGCCGCTTGCCGCCCACTTCGACGGTCCGCTCGCCCGCCGCATGTTCCCTGCTCCCTTCGCTCTCATCCAGGAGCTCAACGACGATGCGGAGGCGCTTGGCTTCGAACCGGTAACCGAGGACGACTTCTCGTTCGGCGCGCTCGACTTCTCGGCCATGCGGGCGCAGATACGCCGACTCGGGCTCGGCGTCGAACTGGGGGTCCTCGACTGGGTCAGCGTGGGAGTCCGGGCCCCGTTCACGCTCACGGACATGACGGTGGGCTTCGCCTTCGATTCCACCGCGACGGTGACCGGAAACGGCGTGGCCTTCGAGTCTGGTGCGCCCTTTCTGAGGGATGCGGAGTCGGCGCTCGACGATCTCGGTTCGCTGATCGATGGCGGCTCTCTGACAGGAACCGCTCTCGAGGAGGCGATCGCGCTCCGACGCGCGACGCTCGACTTCGTCAACACGCTGGGGCAGCGGGCGGCGGGCGGAGCCTTGATTCCCACCGCTTCCAGCGTCGCGGGGACCCAGATGGCGCAACGCTTCGCGGATTTCGCGGCGGCGTTCGACGCGCTCGGCCTGACGCTGCCGGAGCTTTCCCTGCCCGAGTTCGCGACGGAGGAGGACTTCGATACGCTGTTCCTGAGCCAGGGCTTCGCCGATCGACTGCCGAGGGACAGCAGGAACGAACTCGATCTGGGGGAGGTCGAGGTCTTCCTGCGGGTGAACCTGATCGACGGCATCACGCGCCGAACGCCGATCCCGGGGCCGGGCGCGGCGGCGGACGCGGGGTCCGGTCCCCGAGCGGATTCGGAACGCGGCATTCGGCTGCGCACGAGCGTGGGCGCCCTCGCCCGGCTCCCCATCCGAAACCGCAACCTCACGATCTTCGGAGACCCGACGAATTCGTCGGACATCCCGATCGGGGACGGCCAGACCGACATCGAACTCGCGTTGTACCAGGACATCGCCCTCGGGAGCCTCTTCATGATCCGCGCTTCCGCCCGCTACGGGATGCAGCGCCCCGACGAGGCGGCGTTCCGCTTCACTCCTCCGGATCGCCCCTACAACCAGGAGGATCTGGTGGCGCTGATGCGGCGGGATCTGGGGGACTATCTCGCGGTTCTGGTCCGCCCTTCCCTGCGCTTCAACGCCGCCCTCAGCGTGGGGATCGAGTACGACTACTTCCGGCTGCCCGCACCCACATATCAGTTCGTCGGGATGGTCGAGGGGCTGGACCCGAACACGGTGGCGGAGGAGGGAGCGCAGACCCGCCACCGGCTGGGCGTCGGGTTCCTCATCGATATCTCCGAGGCCGGGGGCGTCGAGGAACTGCATGAGGGGGCGAGGCCGGTGCGCGGCGCCTACCAGTTCGGCATCTCGCTGCGGCGGGCCATCTCCGGCTCCGGGGGACGAACGCCGGCCTCCTTCCGCTACGCGGCCGAACTCCGCTTCCCGATCAGCATCTTCTAGCGGCGCAACCGCAACGTGGGCCGGCGCTACAACTGGCCGGCGAGCAGTTCCTCGGCGTGGGCGCGCGAGGCGTGGCTGGCGGGGTCGCCTCCGAGCATGCGAGCGACTTCGTGGACGCGCTCTCCGCCGGTGAGCATCCGGACCGACGTCCGCACACCTTCGGCTTCCGTGACCTTTCCGACGGAGTAGTGTGCGTCGGCGCGCGCCGCGATCTGCGCGAGATGCGTGACGACGAGCACCTGATGCGCGACGGAGAGCCGCACGAGCCGGGCCGCCACGCGGTGCGCCACCTCGCCCCCGATCCCCGCATCGATCTCGTCGAACACGAGCACCGGCAGGTCGTCCACCTCGATGAGCGCGGTCTCGAGCGCGAGCATGAGCCGACTCATCTCTCCCCCGGAGGCGACGCGCCGCAGCGGCGCCGGAGGGAAGCCGGGATTCAGGGAGACGAGAAACTCGACCCGTTCGGCACCGGTCCCCCGGATCTCGCCGTACGGGTCGAGCGCGATCTGGAGACGGGCGCCCGGGAGACCCAGTTCGGGGAGTGCGTCCGTAACCGCTTCGGCGAGCGCGCGGGACGACACGAGGCGACGTTCAGAGAGTTCGGACGACAACGAGGCGAGTTCGGCTGACGCGGCCTCTCGTCCCGCTTCGAGGCGCTCGATCTCGGTATCGGCGCCCTGCACGGTCTCCAACTCACGCCGCGCCTCCTCGCCCACGTGGATCACGTCCTCCAGAGTGCCGCCGTACTTGCGCTTGAGCCGGTAGAGGAGATCCTGCCGGACGCGGATTTCGTCGAGCCGTCGAGGGTCGTGCTCGATCGAGTCCCGGTAGGGAGCCAGGCTGCGTCCGAGTTCCTCCACGTTGCGGAGCGCCGCCTCGATCAGGTCGCGGAACGGACCCGCCTCGCGATCGATCGAAACGAGGGCTTCGAGCCGGGCCGCAAACTCGCCCAACTGGTCGACGATCGACCCCTCGGCCTCGTACAGTCCGTGGTGGAGCGAGCCCGAAAGCTCGATCAGCTCCTCGGAATGCGAGAGGCGGCGGGCCTCCGACTCGAGCGTCTCATCTTCATCCGGTTCGAGCCCGGCTCCGGCGATCTCATCCCGCTTGAAGCGCAGGTAGTCCGCCCGTTCACGCCCCTCACGCGCGGCGCGACGCGTGTCCTCGAGACGTCCCTCGATGGCGCGCAGCCCCGCGTAGGCGGCCTCCGTCTCGGTGGCCAGTGCCTCGTGTCGGCCATAGGCGTCCAGAATCCGGCGTTGCCAGGCGCGATCCAGGAGTCGCTGGTGATCGTGCTGTCCGTGGAGGTCGAGGAGCCGACCCCCGAACTCGCGCAACCTTCCCGCCGTGGACGGCGACCCGTTCACCCATGCCCGATGCCGGCCCTCGCGACGCAATTCGCGACACAGGATGAGCCAGCCGTCTTCATGATCGATACCGGCGTCCTCGCACAGCGTTCGCAGTCCGTCGACGTCCTCGATCTCGAAGCGGCCCTCGATGCGGGCGGACCCGGCGCCCGCCCGGATCATGTCCGGCGACGGCCGCCCTCCGACGAGGAGCGCGAGGGCTTCGACGAGGAGGGACTTCCCTGCCCCCGTCTCGCCGCTGAGCACACTGAGGCCCGGCCCGAATTCAAGCGTGGCTTCCTCGACGACGGCGAAGTTCCGGACGCGAAGCTCCCTCAGCACGCTAGCTTTCCTCGTCCCCCCCGGATGGGGGCGTCGGGTGCTCGCGAACGTCGCCCCACCGCAGCTTCCGCCTCAGGACGGTGAAGAACGAATGGCAGGGGAGCCGGACCAGGCCCACGGCGTGCTTCGAGCGGGAGACTTCCACACGGTCTCCCACCGAGAGAAGGCAACCGGGCTGTCCGTCGACGGTCAGCTGCAGGTCGTGGTCCCCCGAGAGGAGTTCTACGGAGATCCTCGTGTCTCCCGAAAACACGACCGGGCGCACGGCAAGCGTGTGCGGCGAAATCGGCGTCGCGACGATGCTCTCCATCGTCGGCGAGACGATGGGGCCGCCCGCGGAGAGGCTGTAGGCCGTCGAGCCCGTGGCTGTGGCGAGGATGATGCCGTCAGCGCTGTAGTGTCCCACTTCATCGTCGTCGGCCAGCACGCGCAGTCCGATCAACCGGGCGAAGCCGCTCTTGTGAATGACGGCGTCGTTGATCGCGTAGAAGCTTTTTTCGACCGGCCCGTTGGATCCGTTCGGAACCACCCGGATGCGGAGAGCGATGCGCTTCTCGAGCGCGTAGTCCCCGCTCGCCACCATCGACATCGCCGCCTCGAGTTCATCCTCCGAAACCATCGTGAGAAACCCGAGCCGGCCCAGGTTGCAGCCCAGCACGGGGATCCCGCGGGGCGCCGCCAGGCGGGCCGCCCGCAGCAACGTCCCGTCCCCGCCGAGGGCCAGGACGAGGGCGACGCCCGCCTCGATTTCCTCCGGCGCGGCGGAGTCGCGCCCGGCCTTCGTCGCGAGCGACGGCTCGAAGACGAGCGAGACCCCGAGTTCATCCGCTCTCCGCTCGACGCGGTGGAGAAGCGGCTCCAGCTCCGGGTGATCGGCGTTGCCGATGATGAAGAACTTCACGGGCCGCTCAGCGGTCGCGCTCGAGGACGAGACGTCCGATTTCGCGCAGCCGCTCCGCGCCCGCGAGCGGCGAAATCGCGTCCAGCGCCTCGCGGCCGAACTCCTCCGCGCGTCCTCTCGCTCCCTCCAGACCGAGGACCGATGGTGTCGTCGCCTTTCCCAGGGCTTCGTCCCGCCCGCCGATCTTCCCCATGCGGCTCGAGGACCCTGTCACATCGAGGATATCGTCCACCGTCTGGAATGCGAGTCCGATCGCGATCCCGAAGCGCGTGAGCCGATCGACGGTCTCTTCGGGCGCGCGGGCCGCGACACCGCCCATCGTGCAACAAGCCGCGATGAGGCGAGCGGTCTTGCCGAGATGGATACGCTCGAGGGTCTCGAAGTCGACGCTCGTCTTCTCGGCGAGGAGATCGAGGAGTTGGCCTCCGACCATGCCGTCGCCGCCGGCCGCCGCGGTGAGGACGCCGATGAGCCGGCTCGCAACGGAGTCCGGCAGGTTCAGGCCTGTCGCCCCCTCGGCCAGGGCGCGGATCGCGAGCGGAAGGAGCGCCGCCCCCGTCATGACCGCGGCGCGTTCCCCGTATCGGACATGCACCGTCGGCCGCCCCCGGCGAAGGTCATCGTCGTCCATGCACGGGAGATCATCGTGGATCAGCGAATACGTGTGGACGAGTTCGGGCCCCAGCGCCACGCGATGGAGCGCACGCGCGCCGTTGCCCGCACCCGGCCCGGTGCCGCCGCTCGCGGCTTCCCAGGCCCCGACGAACAGGAGCGGTCGGATCCTCTTTCCCTGCGCGAGGACGGCGTACCGAATGGGTTTCGCGATCGGGCCCGTCCCACGCAGCGTCTCGGACAGCCAGCCCTCCAGCTCCGCGTCGATGGCGGCACGCAGTTCGGACAGCTCGCGGGTCACGGTTCGCCGTCCGGCCGCTCTTCCGGCTTCCCGTCCGGCGCTTCCACGCCTTCCAGCGGCTTCGCTTCCAGTCTTCCCGTAGACGAAGCGATGAGTTCCTCGACCCGGCCGCTCGCGGTCTCAAGCCAGCGCCGGGCCTCGCCGAGATGCTCGATGCCCTGCTCGAAGAGGGTAATCGCCTCATCCAGGCCGATGCCCTCCCGGTCGAGGCGTGCGACGATCCGCTCCAGTTCCCGGATTGCGGCCTCGAATTCGAACTCCCTTGAAGGCTCGTTCAAGCGTCGGGCTCCCCGGCGTCCGGCTCCGCCGCGTCACGTTCCACGGTGTCCGTTGTCGCCGCGACCTGTCCCCCCTTGACCCGCAGGCGGAAGCGTTGGCTCGGCGTGAAATCGTTGATTCGCGTGAGCCGACGTCCCTCGAGGTCCGTGGCGACGGCGTAGCCGCGGGCCACCGTCTCGAGCGGGCTCAGGGCATCGAGCGCGGCGGCAAGTCCGGCGAGCCGCGTACGAGAGCGGGCGAGAACGCGTTCCATCCCCGCCGGGAGGCGGGCCGCCAACGTTTCGAGCCGCAGCTGCGCGACATCGCGCGCATGCCCCGCGGAAACCGGCAGGCGCAGCGCGAGCGCTTCCACGCGATCGCTCCCGCGCGTGATGAGTCGGCGCAAGCCGCGAGCCAGACCTCTTCCCGCCGTATCGAGCGAGGCGCGGACGCTCCGGATATCCGGCACCGCGAGTTCCGCGGCCGCGGACGGCGTCGGCGCGCGGAGATCGGCCACCAACTCGCACAGGGTCACGTCGACCTCGTGCCCGATGGCGCAGATCACCGGGACCGGACTCGTCGCGACCGCTCGCACCGCCGCCTCCTCGTTGAAGCACCACAGGTCCTCCAGAGACCCGCCGCCCCGGCTCAGGATGATCGCGTCGAGCTTCCGGTCCGGACCCCCGGCGCCCCAGTCCGCGAGACGCTGAAGGGCGGCTCGCACCTCGCCGGCGGCGCCTTCGCCCTGCACGCGGCAGTGGCGCACCACGATCTCGACCCATGGGGCCCGCCGCCGGAGCACCGTGATGATGTCGTGGAGAGCCGCACCCTTGCGCGACGTGACGACGCCCACGCGGCGAGGGTACGCGGGCAGCGCACGCTTGCGCTCCGGATCCAGCATGCCCTCCGCCGCCAGCTTCCGGCGGAGCCGCTCGAAGGCCATCCTCCACAGCCCCTCGCCGGCCGTCTCGATGGCGCGTACGCGCAACTGGAACCGGCCCTGCCGCGCGTAGAGGGTCGGACGGGCGCGCACGAAGACCTCCATACCGTCCTCCGGATCCGCCGGCAGCCGCCACGCATCCCCGCGGAAGAACACGCACGCGACGCTGGAGTCGCGCTCCTGGTCCCGGAGAGAGAAGTAGCGGTGCCCGACGGAGGAACGGGTCCAGTTCGTCACTTCGCCGCGGACCCAGAGGTCGCCGAACCGCTTCTCCAATGCGCCGCGCGCGGCCTCGTTGAGGTCGGACACGGTGATCGCTCCCTCCGGAGAGCGGCCATCGCGGACCTCCGCCGCCCCGAACAGCGAGGGTTGACGCGTCACGTTCAGCCCGACGCCGCCACCGTCCCCGCCGCGGCGAGGCTTGCCGTCCGCTCCGCCGACCTCACGGTGTTTCGGAGGAGCATGGCGATCGTCATCGGGCCCACGCCGCCGGGAACCGGGGTGATCCAGCTCGCGCGCTCCACCGCCTCGTCGAACACCACATCGCCGACGAGCCGATAGCCCCGCTCCGTGGTCGGATCCTCCACCCGGTTCACGCCCACATCGATCACGACGGCCCCCTCCCGCACCATGTCTCCACGGACGATGCCGGGGACTCCGACGGCGACGATGAG
This sequence comes from Candidatus Palauibacter soopunensis, assembly GCF_947581735.1. Classification (NCBI taxonomy): domain Bacteria; kingdom Pseudomonadati; phylum Gemmatimonadota; class Gemmatimonadia; order Candidatus Palauibacterales; family Candidatus Palauibacteraceae; genus Candidatus Palauibacter; species Candidatus Palauibacter soopunensis. The sequence continues at coordinate 144,359 of NZ_CANPVT010000053.1, read as the reverse complement.
GATCTCCCCCTGGCGCGTCACGGCGCCGAGATCCGCGGTCCGGCTGTGGGCCACGGTCACCGTAGCGTTCGCCCCGGGTTCCTTCTGGAGCATGATCTGGGACATCGGCATGCCGACGATGTTCGAGCGGCCGACGATGACGACGTGGGCGCCGGACGTCTCCACGCCCGTCCTCCGGATGAGTTCCTGCACGCCGGCTGGCGTCGCGGGGCGGAACGCGCTGGCGTCCCCCTGGGACATTCGGCCCTGGTTCACGGGATGGAAGCCGTCGACGTCCTTGGCCGGATCGATCCTCTCCGTCACCTCCCGTTCGTCGAGGTGTCGAGGCAGTGGAAGCTGTACGAGAATCCCGTGAATGGCCGGGTCCGCGTTCAGCTCATCGACGATGCCGAGAAGTTCCGCGCGGCCGATGTCGGCGGGCGGCGTGATGTCGCGTGCGTAGATTCCGGCCTCTTCGCAGGCCCGCGTCTTCATCCGCACGTAGACGTGCGAGGCGGGATCGTCGCCTACGAGGACGACGCCGAGGCCGGGCCGGATCCCCCGCTCCGAAAGGCCCCGCGTCCGTTCCGTCACTTCCGCCCGTATCTCGGCCGCGATCCGCTTCCCATCGATGAGCTGCGCCGTCATCCATCCTCTCCGTTGTTAGCGTGCGAAATCCACGGTTCGCGACTCTCGCACGACGACGACCTTGATCTGCCCCGGATACTGCAACTCGTTCTCGATGCGGCGAGCCGTCCGCTCCGACAGCCTCGCCATCTCCTCGTCGGAGACCTTGTCCGGGGTCACCATGATCCGGATCTCCCGCCCCGCCTGGATCGCGTAGACCTTCTCGACCCCATCCCAGGAACTCGCGATCTCCTCCAATTTCTCCAATCGCTTCACGTAGTGCTCAAACGACTCCCGCCGGGCGCCGGGACGGGCGCCCGAGATCGCATCCGCCGCCGTGACGAGGAAGGTCTCCGGATAACGGGCGGGTTCCTCGCCATGGTGCGCGCGGATCGCGTTCAGCACACCGTCCTTCTCTCCGCACTGCTTGCACAGATCGTAGCCGATCTCGACGTGGCTCCCCTCCTTCTCGTGCGTGAGGCCCTTGCCGATGTCGTGCAGCAGGCCCATTCGCTTCACCAACTGTGCATCGAGCGACAGTTCCGACGCCATCGTCGCCCCGATGAGCGCGACCTCGTGCGCGTGTTGCAACTGGTTCTGCCCGTAGCTGGTCCGGAAGCGGAGGACGCCGAGAACTTCGCGGAGTTTCGGGTGCAGGTCGTGGATGCCGAGTTCGTACAGGACCTCGTCGGCCGCCTGCCGCATCGTCGTCTGGACATCTTCCCGCGCCTTCTCCACGACCTCCTCGATGCGGCCGGGGTGAATCCGGCCGTCGCCGACGAGGCGGTCCATGGCCAACCGCGCGACTTCGCGGCGGACGGGGTCGAAGCAGGAGAGGATGACGGCCTCGGGCGTGTCGTCCACGACGACGTCGACGCCGGTGGCCGCCTCGAACGACCGGATGTTCCGCCCCTCGCGTCCGATGATTCGGCCCTTCATGTCATCGCTGGGGAGGGTGACGACCGAGACGGCGGCTTCCGAGGAATGATCCACGGAGAGCTTCTCGATCGCCTGGGAGATGATCTTGCGGGCTTCCCCTTCGGCCTCGCTCCGGGCCCGTTCGGTCACTTCCCGCACGTGCTGCGCGGCGTCCGCCCGCGCCTGGTCGCGGATCTGGCCCACGAGCTCGCGGCGCGCAGCTTCCCGGCTGATGCCGGCGATTTCCTCGAGGCGTCTGCCGAGTTCCCGCTCCCGGTCGACGAGTTCCTTTGCCCGTGCGTCGAGTTCGCCCCGCTCGCCCTCGATCTGCTCGCGGCGCCGATCCACCCGCTCCTGCCGCTGGTCGATCTTCTCGAGCTTCTGCTCCAGCGTCTCGCTCCGCTCGAGCGTCCGCTGCTCCAGCCGCTCCAGCTCGGCGCGGCGGCGCTCCGCTTCCCTGGCCGATTCCTCCCGGAGACGCTGCGCCTCTTCGCGCCCCGCCAGTTCCGCCGCCTTGCGGAGGCTGCCCGCCTCCAGCCGGGCGGACTCGATGATGTCCCGCCCATCGCTCTCGAGGCGGCCGCGCGCCCGGCGCAGACCCCGTCGCTCGATCAGAATCCCTGCGACGCCCCCCGCCACGAGTCCCGCAATGGCCAACAGCATCGTCGGCACGGTGATGGATTCCAGCATGGCCAGACTCCAATCCTCGAACCATCTATGAACAAAAAAACCGGCGGACTCATCCACCGGTGCATGCCGCTCAGATCGGACGGAACGATGCGTTCCGCTCGATCATCTATCTGAAGCTGGGGCCGCGCTCGTGCGAAGCCACCTTACGGACAGCACAACACCGATTGCTGCTGATTCCTCTAACTTACGCCAGGAAACGTCGCTCGGGAGTCTGCACGCCGCAAGCGGACGGGGCGCGCGCGGCTCCGCGGACGGGGGTGGCGGGACCTACGGCGCGGTGTGGCCCCCGAGGGACTCGAGCCGTTCGGTCACTCCCGTGACCCGCGCCTCGACGGCGGCCGTGAGTTGTTCGATCTCGCCGCGGGCCTGGAGGAGTTCGTCGGTGATCTCGAGCGCGGCGAGGATCGCGGCGCGATGGGGTTCGGCCACGCCTGTCATGTGCGCGCGTTGAATCGCGTCGTCCACGTACTTCGCGCAGGCTCGCGTGTGCGCATCGCCCCGGTCCGTCCGGATCCGGTATCGGTCGCCGAAGATGGTGACGCCGATCGGAGGCGAATCATCCGCTGAATTCATACCTCATCCTCCACGTGAGCGAGGCGGTTGCGCAGTCGCACGGCCTTTTCCCTCGCCTCGGCCAGCGTCTCGCGCAGGCGACGGTTCTCCGCCGTCACCGCCTTGAGCCGCTCCTCGATGTCGGGGGTCGCCGGTCCGCTCGGGCGGGCGACCCGGGTCTCCCAACGGGTCTCGATCCTGCCTGCCGCCCGAGAGAGGCGGTCAAGTAACTGCTCAACTTCCCGTTGCCGGTCAGGACCTTCGGATTCTGGCACCGAACTGTTTCTCCAGGGCGGTAGAGAGCGCGGACATCTCCGACTCGACATCCTGATCGGTCAGCGTACGGTCGGGAGCCCGGAAGCGAAACGTCCATGCGAGTCCGAGGCGGCCGCCCTCGATCTCCTCGCCCGAGTAAACGTCGAAGAGTCGTACGTCGCGCAGGAGATCGGACGTCGCTTCTCGCGCCGCCTGTTCGATGTCCGCGGCGGGAACACCTCGCGGCACCGTCATCGAAAGATCCCGGCGCACGGCGGGGAACGGCGACGTCTTACGATAGGCGGGCACGGGCCGCCCCTCGACGGCCTGGAGATCGAACTCGAGTCCGAACGCGGGCGCGGCCCACGGGGGAGCGTCGAGTGACGCCCCGTCCACGGCCCCGGCGACGCCGACCACGCGACCGTCCTTCACCGCGCGGAATCCGCCACGGGAGAGCCAGGGTCCCGCGAGAGATGCTCCGTTTTCCGGCGCGGCCGCGGCCACGGCGCCCTCGAACGGCTCGATCTTCGCCCCGCACAGACGATCCGCGAACGATCCGGCGATCTCCTTGAGATCCCACAGGTCGAAGTCGAGTCCCGGTCCCGACCAGTGATCCGGACGCCGGGCACCGGCGATGACGGCCCCCACCCTTCCCGACTCCTCGAAACGGCCGGTCCCGTCCGCCTCCTCTTCCGGGCCCGGACCGGCAGCGTATCCGAACACGGTGCCCAGTTCGAACAGGCGCACGTTACGGTTGCCGCGCGCATAGTTGTGTTCAAGCCGCCGAAGCAGCACGGGGACCATGGCGGAGCGAAGGCAACTCTCTTCGGCCGAGAGCGGGTTCGGTACCGTGACGATCGCGCGATTCCCGCGATAATCCTCCGGCATGAAACTCAGGCTGCGGGCTTCGAGGAGTCCGCGTCCGGTGAGCATCTCCCGCACTCTGGCCGCTTTTTCGACGCGCGGATCCGCGGGCACCGCGCTCGGCCGGAACCGGCGGTCCTGTCCTGTTCCGGTGTCGTACCCGACCCGGCGCGCGACTTCCTCGACGAGGTCGATCTCCCGCGCGATGTCCGTGCGCCATCCGGGCACGGAGACGCGAAGCAGGTCGGCCGCCCCGTTCGCGCTCTCGCCGCCGTCCGCCCCGGCGAGGGCCTCGAAGCCGATCGGCTCGAGCGCCGCCAGAACATCCGCCCCGTCGACGCCGAAGCCCAGCACCTGGTTGACGCGACTCACGCGGAGATCGATCGGCGGAACCGGCACCGGCTCCGGGCCCGCGCGGATGCCGATGACGTCCGCCTCGCCGCCGGCCGTGGCGAGGATGAGCTCCACGCACCGAGCGAGCGCCCGCTCCTGGGCGTGGACATCGATCCCCCGCTCGAAGCGGTAGGACGCATCGGTGGAGAGCCCCGCGCCGGTCCGGGTCCGTCGCACGCCGGACGGGTCGAACGACGCGCACTCGATGAGGAGATCGACCGTGCCTTCCGTCACCTCCGTGTCGAGCCCACCCATGACGCCCGCGAAGGCGATCGCGCGATCGCGGTCCGCGATCACCGTCTGGTCGGGCGTGAGCTTGTGCTCCTGGCCGTCGAGCGTCGTCAACGGCTCGCCCGCCACGGCTGCCCGCACGCGGATCTCCGCCCCCGAAAGCCGCGCCAGATCGAAGGCATGCAGAGGCTGGTTGTACTCGTGCAGCACGTAGTTCGTCGCATCGACGACGTTGCTGATCGGACGCGCGCCCACGGCGAGAAGCCGGCCCGCGAGCCACGCCGGCGATGGCCCGATCCTGATCCCCCGGATGACGGCGGCCATGTAGCGAGGACACCGGTCGAGATCCTCGATGCGGACCGTGACCCCGGCTCCGCTCGCCTCGGACTCACCGTCCCGCCACTCGGGTGACCACTTCGGTCCTCCGAAGTCGCGCGGCACCGGAGGCCCTCCGACTTCCCGCGCGACCCCCGTGTGGCAGGCGAGGTCGACCCGGTTCGGGTTCAGGTCCAGCGTGAGACGCGTGTCGGGCAAGCCCAGCGCCGCCGCGAGCGGCGTTCCCGGCTCGAGCCCGTCCGCGAGACGCATGATGCCGCCCTTGTCGCGGCCCAGCTCGAGCTCGGCCTCCGAGCACAGCATACCGTGGCTCAACTCGCCGCGGATCTTCCGGCTCTCTATGCGGAAGCCGGCGGGAAGCTCCGCGCCGGGCGCCACATGCGGATAGAACGCCCCCGGGACGACGACCGGAGCCCCGCACACAACGTCGAGCACCTCGCCGGCGCCCCTGTCCACCTTGCACAGAGTGAGCCGGTCCGCGTTCGGGTGCGGGCGGATCTCGAGCACGCGGGACACGACAATCCCGTCCAGCCCCGCGCCCACCGTCTCGATCTTCTCCACCGCGGCGGCGGTCATGGTCAGGCGCTCGGCCAGAGCACGCGGGTCGCGCAACTTCCCGCGCAGTCCGGCCAGTTCGTCGATCCAGTTGAACGAGATGTTCATGTGAACTGCTGGAGAAAGCTCATCTCTCCCTCGTAGAGGAGCCGCATGTCGGGGATCCCGTGCCGCACCATCGCGATGCGGGCCGGTCCCATCCCGAATGCATAGCCCGTGTAGCGCTCGGGGTCGTAGCCCACGGCCTCGAAGACGGCGGGATCCACCATCCCGCTTCCCATGATCGTGATCCATCCCGTGCGCTTGCAGGTGGAGCAGCCGCCCCCTGCGCACACGGCGCACGACACGTCCACCTCCGCCGAAGGCTCGGTAAAGGGATAGAAGGAGGGCCGAAACCGGCTCTTCGTTCCCGGACCGAAGAAATGGTGCACGAAGTGCTCGATCGCGGCGCGGAACTCCACGAAATCCACGCCTTCGTCGACCGCGAGGCCCTCGATCTGCTCGAAGGCGGGGGCGTGCGAGGGATCGAAGGAGTCGCGCCGGTAGGCGAGACCCGGCACGACGACGCGCACGGGCGGCCGGAACGCCTCCATCACGCGCGCCTGGACGGGCGACGTGTGCGTCCGCAGCACGACGTCCTTCTCCAGGTAGAACGTGTCCATCATGTCCGCGGCGGGGTGATCGAGCGGGATATTGAGCGCGGTGAAGTTATACCACGTGGACTCGATCTCGGGGCCGAGCACACTCGTGAAGCCGAGCTCCGCGAAGATCTCGCAGATCTCGTCGATGACCCTAGTCACCGGATGCACGCCGCCGACCCAGCGCGCGCGCGCGGGCAGGGTCAGATCGATCCGGGCGCGCGGGCCGGCGGTGGCGCTCTCCAGCGCCTTCGCCCGCGCTTCCAGGGCGCCGCGCAGCACGGTTTTTACGGCGTTCGCGCGCTGTCCGACCTCGCGTCGGGCCGCGGCTTCGACTGTGCCGATCAGGGACATGACGTCGGCCAGCTGACCGTTCCGGCCCAGGTAATCGACGCGGGCGGACTCGAGCGTGGCGGAGTCCGTCGCCTCCCCGATCGCGGCGAGCCCCTTCCCCTCGATGGCGGCAAGCCGATCGAGGAGAGAAGCGCCGGCCGGGGTCATGGGCCGTGCGCTTTGGCCACCTCGACGAGCTTGGTAAAGGCGGCCGGATCCCTAATGGCGAGGTCCGCGAGCACTTTGCGATTCAGGTCGACGCCGGCGCTCTTCAGCCCGCTGACGAATCGGGAGTATGAGATCCCGTTCTGCCGGGCCGCGGCGTTGATGCGGGAGATCCACAGTCGGCGAAAGTCGCGCTTCTTCTTGCGCCGATCGACATAGGCATACGCCCAGCCGCGCTCGACGGAGTTCTTCGCCGTGCGATAGAGCTTTGACCGCGCTCCGAACTGGCCGCGGGCTTCCTTGAGGATCTTCTTCTTTCGACGGTTACGTGCAACGCTGCTCGTCGCGCGTGGCATGGCCGCACCTCCTGATTCCTGATACTGAGACTATCCGGGGTACTGTCCGGGGAATGGGGCGAACTGGCGCCCGAACTAGTTCCCCAGGAGCCGTTTCACCCGCTTCTCGTCCGCTTTCGCCACAAGGGTCCCCTGCCGGAGCCTGCGCTTACGCTTGGGGCTCTTCTTGGTCAGGATGTGGCTGTGGTAGGCACGCCGGCGCCGGAATTTCCCGCTGCCGGTCTTTCGAAACCGCTTCGCGGCGGACCGGTTCGTCTTCATTTTCGGCATCTTGCGTCTGCTCCGGTTCAGCTCCGTCCCTGGCCGTCCGCGACGGAGTCGTCGTTCTGGACCCGCAGCAGCCCGGGGCTGCTACGTGCGGTGCGGTCCCATCAGCATGGTCATCGTGCGACCCTCGTGTGCGATGTCCGACTCCACCACCGCGATGTCCTCCAACTCTTCCTTCACCATCTCGAGGATCCGTCGCCCCCGTTCCGGGTGCGTGACCTCGCGTCCCCGAAACATGAGCGTGAATTTTACTTTGTCACCATCCGAGAGGAACCTGCGCGCGTGCCGCATCTTGAAGTCGATGTCGTGCGCCTCGATCTTCGGCCGCAGCTTCACTTCCTTGACGTGGATGATGTGCTGTTTCTTCTTCGCTTCCCGCGCCTTCCTCGCCTGCGCGTACTTGTACTTTCCGAAGTCCATGAGCCGACAGACGGGCGGGCGGGCGCCGGGCGCCACCTCCACGAGATCGAGCCCTCGCTCGGCCGCCAGCGCACGGGCCTCATCGGTGGCGACGATGCCGAGCTGGTTGCCCTCCTCGTCGATGAGCCGGATCGGGCTGATCCGGATCTTGTCGTTGACTCTGGGATCTCCGTTCACTTCACCTCATAAAAGAGCCCGGTTCGGCGACGGCCGACCGGGCACGAAGGCACGTCCCTCGGGGGGAGTGCGCCGTGGACACCGGCAGCAGCACGATTTCGTGCGCCGATAGGGTGGGGGCATCGCGGCCCCGCTTGTCAGTTTTTCAACGACCGGAAAGTGCCCCCGAGAGACCCGCCTGTCAACGACGACCGGCGGGCGAACCGGTAGACATCACGTTTCGAGGGACCGGGTTTCGACGCGATGACGGATCCGGGATACGAAGTCGTCGAGGGGGACGACCTCCTGCTTGCGCTCGGCGCCGCGGGCGCGGACGGCCACGGTGCCGGCTTCGATTTCGCGGTCTCCGACGACGAGCAGGTAGGGAACCTTCTGCAGTTCGCCGTCGCGGATCCGGTAACCCAGCGTGTCGGAGCGGGCGTCGAGTTCCGCGCGCAGGCTCTCGGCGGCGAGCCGGTCGCGGATATCGCCCGCGGCGGCGGCGTGCGCGTCCGTTATCGGGAGCACGCGGACCTGGACGGGCGCGAGCCATGGAGGGAACGCCCCGGCGAAGTGCTCGATGAGCACACCCGTGAAACGCTCCAGGGTGCCGAAGATGGCACGGTGGATCATCACGGGGCGGTGCGGCTTGTTGTTCGCCCCCATGTACTCGAGTTCGAAGCGGTCGGGCAGGTTGAAGTCGAGCTGGATCGTGGCGCCCTGCCATTCGCGCCCGATCGCGTCCTTGTACTTGATGTCGATCTTGGGACCGTAGAACGCGCCCCCGCCCTCGTCCATCTCGTATTCGAGCCCGCCGCGCTCCAGCGCGTCGCGCAACGCGCCTTCCGCCACATCCCACACCTCATCGCCGCCGATCCGCTTGTCCCCGTCCGGACGCGTCGAAAGATCGAACCGGTAGTCGAGGCCCAACGTCGTCATCACGGTGTCGACCAGTTTCAGACAGATGAAGATCTCGTCTTCGATCTGATCCGGGGTACAGAAGACGTGCCCGTCGTCCATCGTGAGCATGCGCACGCGCAGCAGCCCGTGCAGCGTCCCCGACCGTTCGTAGCGGTACACGTTCGCGACCTCGGACAGCCGCACCGGAAGATCGCGGTAGCTGCGGGGCGTCGCCGCGTAGATCGTGATATGCCCCGGACAGTTCATCGGCTTCACGCGGAACGCCTCGCCGTCCTCGTCCTCCATGCGGGGATACATGTTCTCCGCGTAGTTCGGGAGGTGTCCGGAGCGGCGGAAAAGCGCCTCGCTGGAGACGTGCGGCGTGTAGACGAACTCGTAGCCGTGCGCCTCCTGCAGGTCCTCGATCCAGCGCCTCAGCTCGAGCTGCACGCGGGCGCCTTTGGGGTGCCAGCACACGAGCCCCGGCCCGATCTCGTCCTGGATCGAGAACAGGTCCAACTCCCTGCCCAACTTCCGGTGATCGCGCTTGCGGGCCTCCTCGACGCGCGTGATGTACGCCTCGAGCGCCTCCCGGGAGTAGAAGGCCGTGCCATAGATGCGCTGGAGCATCTGCCGCGTCTCGTCGCCGCGCCAATAGGCCCCCGCGGCGCTGAGAAGCCGGAAATGGCGGATCTCGCCCGTGCGGGGGGCGTGCGGTCCCCGGCACAGGTCCAGGAAGGGCCCGTTCCGGTAGACCGAAATCGCTTCGCCCTCGGGGATCTCGTCCAGCCGCTCCAGCTTGAGCGGGTCGTCCGCGAACAGGGCCTTGGCTTCGTCGCGCGTGACCTCGCGGCGCTCGAACGGGTCGTCCGCCCCCGCGACCTCGGCCATCGTGCGCTCGATCGCTTCGAGGTCCTCCGGCGTGAAAGGCGCCGGAACCTCGAAGTCGTAGTAGAAGCCGTCGTCGATCGGAGGGCCGAAGCCGATCCCGGCCCCGGGAACCCGTTCGCGCACGGCGGTGGCGAGCGCGTGCGCCGCGGAGTGGCGGAGGACCCAGAGCGCGTCCGGGTCCTCGTCGCTGCGCGTCACGATCGCGACTTCCGCCCCATCCGGAAGGGCAGCCGAAAGATCCGTGAGCACGTCGTTCACGCGCGCGGCCACGGCGGCCCGGGCCAGTCCCGGACCGATCGCCGCGGCCAGGTCAGCGGCGTTCGAGCCGCGTGGCAGCCGCTTCGAGGAACCGTCGGGGAGCGTGATGGAAATCGGGGATTCGTTCATCGGCCTACCCGTCGATGCACGATTGTGCTGGACTCTCGGTGGACGCGGAAGCTAGGGTCGGGTGCGCAGATCGCCAAGCACCGGTTTGTCCGGGCCGGAGCGCTCAGCGCGTCCTCAGCACGGTGACCTGCGTCTGCGCGCGTCCGGGGAGGCTCGCCCCGGCCGGGTCCATGACTTCCACGATCAGGCCAGGCGTGGCGCCCGAACTCACGAGCGAGAAGTAGCGCCCCGTGGAGGAGTTCACGGTGAACTCGGTCGAACTGTTCGTCGATACATGCACGTTCACCCTCGACGGCGTGAGCGGGAAGGTGCGGGTGAACGGACAGCGGTCTCCGAGATTGGAGTCGCTCAGTTGTCGGAACAGCGCGGGGAGATTCCAGGTCTTCCACTGCATCCGGGGATCCGCGTCGGCCGGGGCGCGGTCGTCCGCGACGAGAGACGCGAGGTACAGCGAAAGGAGTTCCTCCCATTCCATCTCCACTCCGGCTACGGCCCGGAGCGTGCGCTCCACGTTGGTGATTCCCTTGAAGTGCGCGGGCCCGCCCGAAGCCAGGTACCGGAACAGTTCTTCTTCGCGGCTTCCGGGAAGCGCTCCCCCGCTCCCGGACGCCCCGAACTGGTCGCCGAGCCAGCGTGTGAACCCGTATGCGAAGCCACGGAAGGCAAGGGACTCCACTCCGCCGGGATCTTCGCCGGCCGCGTCGCCGAGCGCCGGGGCCGCCGCCGGACCGTCGGGATCCGGCGGACAGCCGCCCCGCAGGAAGCGGCCGAGGCGAATCTGGTTCACGATGTGGAAGTGGTTGTAGATGGAGAGCTGTTCCTCGCTCGCCGTGATCATGTCCAGATCGAGGTTGGCCCGGGTCCCGAGCCCCGCGGCCCGGAGGCCGGCGACCTCCTCGGCCAGGTGCGCCATGCCCTCATCGAGCCATGCGACTTCCCGGTCGCCGAAAATGTTCCCGCTCCCGAGCGTGACGCGCTGCTGGGTGTTGAGCAGGTGGGCGAACTCGTGCGCGACCGTGGACCGCGCGAGCGCGTTCGCGAAGCTGATACTGATGTCCGAGCCGTAGTCCTCGTCCGGATCCGGGCCGACGAGATAGAAGATCTCTCCTTCGTTCGAAGCCTCGCAGCTCGATCTTGACGTGAGATCGCGCGCGAGGAAGAAGCCGGCGACGACGCTCTCTTCTCCGGCCGGGGTGAGCTTGTTCACCTCGGCTGTGATGAGGGCGAAGACGGTCCCGTTGTTGTCGATGTCCGCGGGCTCGCCGAAGTAGGCGACGTCCACCGGATACACGACTTCGTCCAGCTGCCGGCCGATCGCCTCGAACTCGTCCGCAGAGAACCGGTCGCTGTCGGGCTGATCGTGGAACTGGAGGTCCTCCACGATGGTGAAGTACTCTCCCGCGTACCTGACCTCGCCCATGACGATCGTCGGGTTGCGGCAGTTCACGACCAGATCCGCGCCCACGCCGACTCTGAAGGATAGCGTGTCCCCGAGGTCCGGCGGCCGCAGCGCATCGGCCAGGTTCAGCGGATCGAGCCCCGGCGTTCGAGACCGTATGGGCTGCGCGCCGACCGCGGCGAGTTCCTGCAGGTCCCGCTCCCGAAGGACGCGTTCGCGTCCGAACCAGGACGCTCGACGGCGAAGGTCGCGGCTCGATTCTCCGCCCGTGGACGTGAGACGGGACGGGACGGACGGGGTCACGTTCCCGGAGGCGCGCTCCGCACGAACCCGTATACAGCCGTCCACGCTCTGGCCGGGCGCTTCGGAAGCGCTCTGCACGATGACCTGGTAGTCGCGGGGCGCCTCAGAGCCCGCCAGCCTGAAGGCGCGCACATCCGCGGTGTTGTCGAGCGTGACATGCTGGCCGGGGGTCAGGTCCAGCGTGACGGATACGGAGGGCGTGGCCGTCCCCCCGCACCCCGTGGCGAGCGGAGGAGGAGGGGGAGGCGGCGGATCCGTCGTGCCGCCACCGCAAGCCGCGAGCGTGAGACCGCAGATGGCGACGCGCGGGCCAAACGCCCCGCCGCACAGTCTCAGCATGCGTGTCTCACAGTCGATCTCCCTGGCAAGGTTCGTGCGTCGGCCGGCTCCCGGAGCCGGCCGGTCTCCTCCGGCGGCCAAGATACCCGCCCTTCACGATCCGTGCCCGAGGAGGCGGGCGAAGTCCTGCGCACCCTTCCATCCGCCGCGAGGTCAACGAGTCCGGAGCACGACGATGCGGACGGCTTCGGAAGAAGGGACGGCAAGCCCGGCCTGCGTCGTAAGCCTCAGACGGATCTCCGGGTGCGGCCCCTCGCTCTCAAGCTGGAAATAGTATCCCGTGGAGGCGGCGAGTTCGAAGTCGATGCGGGTATCCGTCCCCTCGGCGAGCGGAATGTCCATCGCCTGGAGCGGGAAGGCCCTCCCGAAGGGAGCCCGTCCCTCCAGTTCCCGGTGCAGGGCGGCGAACACATCGCGAAGGTGCAGCGTACTCATCTGCGTCGAGGAGGGGGCTCCGGGCAGATCGTCCGCGATCGGCGCAAGGGCCCAAGCCGCCAGCAGGTCGTCCCAGTGGCCAGGGGCACCGTGCGCCGACGCGACCCGTTCGATGTTCGCCACGCCTCGCGCGCGCCCGTCGCCCCCTCCCGCCAGGTCGTGGAAGATGGCCTCTTCCGCGGCTCCGCCGAGCCGTCCGCCGCCCTCCGTCGCGTACTGGTCCGCGAACCAGCGCATGAAGAGCCACCCGAAGCCCCGCATTGCGAGCGAGGAGATTCCGTCGGGATCCCGGGCATAGGCGTCGCCCAGCGCGGGGGTCCGGTCCGGTCCGAGCAGGTAGAACGCGGAGCGGCGGAAGTTCGGGAAGTGGAAAGTTCCGAAGATGCCGGAATGAGCGGTGAGTTCCGCGAACCCGTAGTTGCCTCCCGGGCTCAGGCCCACCGCCGACATCCCGACGAACGTCTCCGCCGAATGGGCCAGCGCCTCGCTCAACCAGGTTTCCTCGAGGGAGGCGAACGGGCCCGGGGCGAGCACGGTTCGGCGCTCGGCCGAAATGAGGTGCGCGAGTTCATGCGCGGCCACGCCGATCGCCCCGCTCGTCGCGAATTGGGCGAGGACGGGCCTGGAGAACCGGCCGTCGGGGTCGGCCGCGAGGAGGTAGAGGATCTCTCCGGCATTGGACGCCGGGCAGTCTTCGGGATCGGCGAGATCGGCCGGATTGAAGAACCCCAGGATCCTGGTGCTGCTGCCGCGGGGCGTGGTCCGGTTCACGGCGGGCGTGAACAGGATCCAGACGACCCCGTTTCCGTCGATATCCGCGTGCTCGCCGAAATACGCCGAGAGCACCGGGAGGACCAACCTTTCGAGCGCTCCAAGGAGGGCATCGTATCCGCCGGCGGGCACGACGCCGGCCCCTTCGACATCCTCCACGATCGCGAAGTTCGGGCCCACCGCGCGTACGACCGCGGTCACGTCGTGGATCCCGTCGCAGTCCACGTCCAGATTCGGATGCACGGCGTTGCTGAAGATCACCGTGTCGCCGAGGGAGGGGGGCGCCGGGGCGGTGGGGGCCGCGTTCGCGCGCACCATGCCGGGGCCGGGCGCCGCGGCGGCCGTCCGGCGAAGCGGGCGCGCGCCCAGTACGGCGCGGCGGGCATTCGCACGGAAGGCGAGTTCGGCCCGCGAGGCCTCCTCGAGGCCAGGCCCGTCTGCCCCGAGGCCGAACACGTCGGCCGGCAGCGCGCGGGCCGGAGCGGCGAGCGGAGGGACCCGCGCGGCCGCTGCCCCCCTCGCTTGCGCATCGAGCCTCAGGCGCGTCGTCGTCCCCGGCCTGCGCATGGCGCTCTGCACGACCAGCAGATACCGCGCCGAGGCGTTCCCCGCCCCGACCTCCAGGACCTGGACGCCCGCAGCCGGCAGTACGCACGTCTCCCCGGCGGCGAGCGACAGCGTGACGCGCGTCGCGCCCCGCCCCGCCACGGCGGGACAGAGATCTTCTTCAGGGCCCGTCGCATCCGCGCAGGCGAGCGGCGCCAGGGCAGCGATCCATAGCGTCGACCGCGCGGCGCCCGTGCGGGCCGTCCGAGGTCCGGAGTGAGTTCCGAGGTACCGCATCGCGGGACATCCTAACCGCGGGGGGTAGATGCGCGAAGGCCCGGCCGAAGCCGGGCCCTCCGCGCAACACCTGACGGCGGGGACGGCTCTCCGCCCCGCCGTGTCCGACAGCGGACGGCTAGTACATCCCGCCCATGCCGCCGCCCGGCATGCCGCCGGCGGCCGCCGCGGGATCCTCCGCCTCGGGCCGCTCCACCACGACTGCCTCGGTGGTGAGCAGCAGACCCGCGATCGAAGCCGCGTTCTGCAGCGCGGTACGCGTGACCTTGGTCGGGTCGATGACGCCCGCCTTCACCATGTCCTCGTACTCGCCCGTTGCGGCGTTGTAGCCGGTGTTCCGGCCATCGGCCTCACGGACCTTTTCGACGATGATCGAGCCCTCGGCTCCGGCGTTCGAGGCGATTGTGCGAACCGGCTCCTCGACCGCGCGGCGGACGATCTGGATCCCGATCGTCTCGTCGGCATCGGAGCCCTGGACGCCGTCCAGCGCCTGCTGGCTCCGCAGCAGCGCCACGCCGCCGCCGGGCACGATTCCCTCTTCGACGGCCGCGCGCGTCGCGTGCAGCGCGTCCTCGACGCGGGCCTTTTTCTCCTTCATCTCGGTCTCGGTCGCGGCGCCCACGTTGATGACCGCCACGCCGCCGGCCAGCTTCGCCAGCCGCTCCTGCAGCTTCTCGCGGTCGTAGTCGGACGTGGACTTGTCGATCGCGACCTTGATCTCGCTGATGCGGCCCTGGATCCGGTCCGCGTCACCGGCGCCGTCGACGACCGTCGTGTTGTCCTTGTCGATGACGATCCGCTTCGCCTGGCCGAGGTCGCCGACCACCGTGTTCTCGAGCTTGAAGCCGAGTTCCTCGGAGATCACCTGGCCACCCGTGAGGATCGCGATATCCTGCAGCATCTGCTTGCGCCGGTCGCCGAAGCCCGGAGCCTTCACGGCCGCGACCTTGAGCGTGCCGCGCAGCTTGTTGACGACGAGCGTGGCGAGCGCCTCGCCCTCGACATCTTCCGCCACGATCAGGAGAGGCTTGCCCATCTGGGCAACCTTCTCGAGGACCGGCAGCAGGTCCTTCATGGCCGAGATCTTCTTGTCGTGGATCAGGATGATCGGCTCGTCGAGGACGACCTCCATCTTGTCCGGATCCGTGACGAAGTACGGCGAGAGATAGCCGCGGTCGAACTGCATGCCGTCCACGGTCTCCAGCTCGGTCTCGAGGCCGCGGGCCTCCTCGACCGTGATGACGCCGTCCTTCCCGACCTTCTCCATCGCGTCGGCGATCAGTTCGCCGATCTCCTGGTCGCTGTTCGCCGAAATGGCCGCGACCTGGGCGATCTCCGTCTTCCCGGAGGTTTCGACCGAAATCGAATGGAGGTTCGCGACGATCGCTTCGACGGACTTGTCGATGCCGCGCTTGAGCGCCATCGGGTTCGCGCCCGCGGTCACGCTCTTGAGGCCCTCGGTGAAGATCGACTGCGCGAGCACCGTCGCCGTCGTCGTGCCGTCGCCCGCCGCGTCGGACGTCTTCGTCGCGACTTCCTTCACCATCTTCGCGCCGAGATCCTCGACCGGGTCATCCAGCTCGACTTCCTTCGCCACCGTCACGCCGTCCTTCGTGATCGTCGGGCTGCCGAACTTCTTCTCAAGGACCACGTTCCTCCCCTTGGGGCCGAGCGTGACCTTGACCGCGCGCGCGAGCTTGTCCACGCCCGCCTTCAGGCGCTGCCGTGCCGCGGTATCGAATTCAAGATCCTTCGCCATTTCGTCTCCTTCGCCCGGTTATTCGGGCGCATCAGTCAACGGGTTTGACCCGCCGTCTCCCGCTTCAGCGGCTAGAGGACGGCCAGAACGTCGCTTTCCTTCACGATCAGGTAGTCATCGCCATCCAGCGAAACCTCGGTCCCGGCGTACTTGCCGTAGAGGACCCGGTCTCCGGCCTTGACTTCCATCGGGATGCGTGCGCCGTCGTCGTTCATGCGGCCGGGACCCACGGCGACGACGGTGCCCTGCTGCGGCTTCTCCTTCGCGGTGTCCGGAATGTACAGACCACCGCGCATCTCCTCGGTCTCTTCGAGCGGCGCGACGACGATGCGGTCGGCCATGGGGGAGATGTTCAGTTTCGTGTTCGAGGCGGTTGCCATCTGCCTGTCCCTCCTTGGACCTTCGGTGTTGGGTGATCCTTCCGATGAAAGCCGCGAGGGATCCCGCGGCTGTTAGCACTCTGGGGCATCGAGTGCTAAGGCGAGCCGAAGATATGCGGGTGCACCGTTCCGATCAAGAGGCGCAGGGGTTATGAAACCCGCCCCGTATACCTATCGTAGGAACGGGCCAGAAAGGGAGGTCGACATGTTTCGTGCAGCCGTAGTGCTGGTGGCCGCGGGCGCGGTGGGTCTGTGGGTGACGGGGATCCTCTTTTCCCTCGTCCTGCCCCTCGTGTGGATGGCCGTGAAGGTCGCGATCTTCGTCGCGATCTTCTATCTGGTCGTGCGGATGATCAATCCGGAGTTCGCGAACAAGATGAAGGAGAAGTGCTGCGGAGGCGCCGCTTTCTTCCGCGGGTCCTGAACCTGGCGGGGGGACGCTGGCGGCCCGTGGCAGCTAGCCTTCGGAGCCGGCCGGCGGTCCGAACAGGTATCGATCCGCGATCGCCAGGCCGGTGATCGTCAGCGCCGGCTCGATGCGGTCCACGGTACGGCAGTGAGGCCCGACGACCCGCGCGAGCCCGCCCGTGGCGACGACGAGCGGCTCGCATTCCCATTCCTCGCCGATCCGCGCCACGATGCCGTCGATCCCCTCCACGACCGAGTAGAACCCACCGCTCAGTAGACAGTCCTGCGTGTTGCGGCCGATGACCCGGGCCGGCTTCTCCACATGAATCTGCGGGAGTTGCGCCGTCGCGCGCGCGAGCTGCTCCGTGCCGGCTGTCGGGCCGGGCGCGATGACGCCGCCCACGAAGACGCCATCGGCCGTAATGCAATCGAACGTCGTCGCCGTTCCAAGATCCACGACGATGGTGTCGCGCTCGTAGAGTTCCGCCGCGGCAAGCGTGTTCGCGATGCGGTCTGCGCCGACTTCGAGGGGGTGGTCGACGTCCAGCCGCACGGGAATGGGAGAGCCGCCGGTGAGGAAGCGCAGCGGGGCGTCGAGCGTCTCGCCCACCGCCAGCCACACGCGGTGCAGCGCGGGCACGACGGAAGCGACGACGATCCGCTCCGGAGCCCGCAGTTCCCGGGCCCCGAGAAGTCCCCGGAGCTGGAGGCCGATCTCGTCCGCCGTGCGACGGCGGTCCGTCGCGATCCGCCACGTGTGCACGGGGGTGAGATCCTCGAACCACCCGAGGACGGATTCGGTATTCCCGATGTCTACGGTGAGGAGCATGAGATCAGCTTCCGCCAAGAGCGATGGAGCCCGCGACGACGCGGCGCAGGGCACCCCCGCGCGGACGCAGCAGGAGGGCGCCGTCCGGGGCGATCCCGGCCGCGAGGCCGATGGCGGGTTCGCGATCCGAGAGCCGGTGCTCGACCCACCGGTTCTTCAACCAGTCGAGACGGTCCAGCTCATCGAGGGACGCCGCATCGAGCGACGTCGGCACGCGCGGGAGCCGGCGCTCGAGTCCCGCCACGACCGCGTCCGCGACGTCGACGAGACGCGCCGGACCCACGCAGTCGGCGAGGGTCACCGCTCCGTTGACGTCCTCCGGCAACCGGCCGGCTTCGACGTTGATGCCGACACCGATCACGAGAAACACGTCCTTGTCGCCGTCACGGGTCGTCTCCGCCAGGATGCCGCCGAGCTTCCGCTCCCGCGCCATGAGGTCGTTGGGCCACTTCACGGCCGAGCCGAGGCCGGGGAAGCGCCGATTCAGTTCGCGCGCGAGATCGACGCCGGCCACGACCGTCACGAGCGGCGGGACCGAGACCGCGCGCGGGCGAAACACCATGCTCAGATAGAGGCCGGCCCCCGCCGGAGACATCCAGCTCCGGCCCGCCCTTCCCCGCCCGGCCGTCTGCTCGTGACAGAGCACGATCGTGCCGGACGGCGCCCCGGCTTCCGCCAGTTCGCGAGCGAGATCGTTCGTCGAAGGGATGCGGTCGAAGGCGAAGACCGACTCCCGGTCCCAGTGCTCACGCAGCGCGGCGACGGGCTCCCCGGCCCAGCCTTCTGCCTCTTCTGCGAGCATCGTCGCTCCGACGTCAGTCATTCAACGGTCATCCGCGAAGCGCCGGCCAGATCGCGGCCGCGGCCAGGTATCCCCCGCCGACGAGCCAGCAGTACCAGGCGAAGCGGTGAAATACACGCCGTTCCAACATCCGCAGGAAGATACGAATGGCAAGGACCCCTGACAGGGCCGAAGCCGCGAAGGCGACCGCGAGCGGTAGCATTCCGACCGCGAGTCCGGCCTCCCCGAGATTCGGCGCCTGCAGCACGGCCGCCCCTCCGATCGCCGGGATGGAGAGGAGAAAGGAGAACTCGGCCGCGCGGCGAGGCTCGACCCCGGCGGCGGTCGCCGCAGCCACGGTGCTCCCCGAACGCGAAATACCGGGCAGGATCGCGCACGCCTGCGCCACGCCGATCGCCAGCGCTCCGCCGGTCGTCGGCCGGGCCCGCGTGCCCCGCCGGGACAGGCGCCGGATGGACCAGACGAGGGCACCGGTGACAAGCAGCATCGCCGCCGCGAGCACGGGTCGCTCGAACGTGGGCTCCAGCGTACTCCGCAGGCCGACCCCGACGGCGGCGGCCGGCAGCGTGGCCGCGGCCAGGAGTCCGACATCCCCGATACTCCGGCGATCCCCCGAACACACCCCCCGAATCAGTGCCGCGAGGCGCCCGCGATAGACCCAGCACACGGCGCACAGCGTCGCGACGTGCACGGTGACCTCGAACACGACGCCGGGGAGTTCGATCCCGAACAGCGCCTGCCCGAGGACGAGATGCCCGGAACTCGACACGGGCAGGAACTCGGTGAGGCCCTGGACCACGCCGAGGACGAAGGCTTCGAACGGGTTCACTCCGTCCGAACCCCGGGGCCGTCCCCGTCAGCGAGGACCCCGCGGTAGAGCGACTCGTAGCGGGGGACGATGCGGTCGATCGTGAAGCGCTCGAGGGCTCGCTGCCGCGACGCGCGCGAGAACGTGTCCCAGCGCGGCTCATCGCTCAGCAGCGAGATCGCCGATGTCGCCATGGCGTCCACCGCTCCGACCGGATGGAGGTAGCCGGTCACGCCGTGCTCCACGACCTCGTCGAGGCCCGTCCCCGAGGACCCCACCACGGGAACGCCCGAAGCCTGGGCTTCCAGCGCCACCAGACCGAAGGACTCCTGCTCGCTCGGAAGCAGGAAGAGATCGGCGCTGGCGAGGAGTTCGGCGACGGAGTCGATCTTGCCGAGGAAAACGACACGCTCCGCAATGCCCCGGTCGGCGGCGATCTCCGCGGCGCGCTGACGCTCCGGACCGTCCCCCACGAGGATGAGGCGAGCGGGTACGGCATGCTGGATCCGTGCGAACATCTCCATGAGATCCGGGATCCGCTTGACCGCCCGGAAATTCGAGATGTGCATCACGACCTTCTCGCCGGCCCGCGCGAGCCGGTGCCGGCCCCGGTAGCGCTCGCGGTCGTAGATCTTCGGATCGACGAAGTTCGGGATGACCTCGATCGCGCAGCGGCTGCAGTCGAAGTCGCGATGCGTCCGCTCGCGGAGCCACTCGGAGACGGCGGTGAGCCGGTCGGACTTCTCGATCGAGAAGCGGGTGATCGACCAGTACGACGGGTCCTGGCCCACAAGCGTGATGTCCGTGCCGTGCAGCGTCGTCACGAGCTTCACGTCGCGGCCTCCGTCCCGGAGCATGTCGCGTGCGATCCAACCGGCCGTGGCGTGCGGGATC
This sequence comes from Candidatus Palauibacter soopunensis, assembly GCF_947581735.1. Taxonomy (NCBI): domain Bacteria; kingdom Pseudomonadati; phylum Gemmatimonadota; class Gemmatimonadia; order Candidatus Palauibacterales; family Candidatus Palauibacteraceae; genus Candidatus Palauibacter; species Candidatus Palauibacter soopunensis. Next base: position 124,476 of record NZ_CANPVT010000053.1, on the reverse strand, counting down.
GCGTAGTGCACGTGGAGAAGGTCGAGTTCCTCTCGCCGCGCCACTTCGTGCATCGTGACGGCGAGCGCGAGCGAGTAGGGGGGATACTCGAACAGGGGGTAACGATTGACCTCGACTTCGTGGAAGTAGACGCCATCGATGAAGTGGATGAGACGGAACGGCTGCGCATAGGAGATGAAGTGTACCTCGTGCCCCCTGCGGGCGAGGCCGAGCCCCAGCTCGGTGGCGATCGCCCCGGAGCCTCCGTACGTCGGATAGCACGTGATCCCGATCTTCATCGTCCCGTCTTCATCCTGATTCGCGCCAGTCGGTTGCGATGCGGCGCGCAAGTTGCCCCGGTGTCGTCGACTCGTCCAGCGCCTGAAGCACGACAGCGTTCTCCGGGACCTGGTGCCGGAACCATGTCCGCTGCCGACGGGCGTAGCGCCAGGTAGCCCTCGACACGCGATCGATCGTCTCGTCGACACCGGCCTCGCCCCGGACCAGCGCCGCGACGTCCGCGTAGCCCAGCGCGTCGAAGGCGCGTGATCCGTCGAGGCCGCACGCCAGGAGATCGCGGACCTCCTCCCGCCACGCGCCACCCCGGATCAGCGCCTCGGCGCGACGCGCAATCCGTTCGCGGAGCAGCGGCGCGGGCCACTCGAGCACATAGGTCGCGGTTCGCAGCGGTGGACGCTCGGCCGGGGCACGTGTCATCCAGCGAGTGAGCGGCTCGCCGGTCAGGAGCGCCAGTTCCACCGTGCGCGCCGCCCGCTGTCGGTCGAGCGGGCGGTGTCGCGCCGCCAGCACCGGATCGAGCCGGGTCGCGCAGCGCAGGAGTTCCTCGCGTTCGAGCCGATTCAGCCAGGCGCCTAGCGCCGCACGGCGCGCCGGGTCGAGCGGAGGCTCCTCGAACATCGGGTGCGTGAGCGCACGCAGGAACAGCCCGGTCCCGCCGGCGAGGATGGGGACCCGCCCCCGGGCCCGGATCTCGGAGAGCCAGCGCGTCGCCAGACGGGCGAAGCGACCCGCGCCGTAGCGTTCCTGCGGGTCGAGAAAGCCGACGCCGTGGTGCGGCGCAGCGGCGAGTTGGTCGGCGGAGGGCGCCGCGGTCCCGATGACGAAGCCGCGGTACGCCTGGCGGCTGTCCATGGAGATGATCTCGCCATCCAGCCGGCGCGCGACCTCGATGGCGACGGACGTCTTACCCGAGGCGGTGGGCCCCGCGATGGCCGGCACGGGTGAACGTCCCACGGGTGCGGCGGCTACCCGCGGCCGAACCGCCGGTCGAGCTCCTCGACGCTCAGGCGCACGATCGTCGGGCGGCCGTGGACATCGTGTCCGGGCAGCGGGGTCGCGAACAGCCGGTCGAACAGTTCCCTCGCCTCTTCCGGGGAGAGGTGCTCGCCCGCCTTGATGGCTCCCTTGCACGCCATGCTCATCGCGAGACGCTCGTGCTGGCTGCGCGCCGTGTTCACGAGCGGGGAGCCATCCGCCAGTTCCCGCACCATCTCGCGCAGGCAGCGCTCGGCGTCGAACCGGGCGTGGGGCTGCGGGGCCGCCGTCAGGATCCAGGTCCGCTCGCCGAACGGCTCCAGCTCGAAGCCCTGCCGGGCGAGCAATCCGGTAAGGTCCTCCAGCGCCTCCGCCTCCGGAGGCGAGAACTGGAGGGTGACGGGAAAGAGGAGCGCCTGGGAGGTACCGCCTCCCGCTTCGAACCGCGCCATGATCTCCTCGTAGAGCACCCGCTCGTGCGCCGCGTGCTGGTCGACGATGAGAAGTCCCTCGCGCGTGGCGGCCAGAATGTAACGGTCGTGGAGTTGCCACAGCTCCGGGCCGGCGAACGGCGCCTCCGCCTCGGCCCCCGGCCCGCCCGCGCCGGCTTCGCCCCCCGACTCGATGGGCCCGCCGGCGTCGTCCCGTCCGGAGACGAAGAGCGCGAACTGCGGCATCTCCGCCGGCGGCTCGCCGACGGGTTTCGCGGCGCGGCCGCGCGAGGGCGCTCGATGGCCCCGCTCCGGATCGGGCGTATCGCCGGAGACTCCCAGCGGCTTCGTCGAATCGAGCCGCGCCAGCGCGGCGCGCACCGCCTCGCGAACGGCCGTCTCGACGCTCTCGCGGTCGCGGAAACGCACCTCCGCCTTGGCCGGATGGACGTTGACATCCACGGACGCGGGCGGCGTCTCGATCCGCAGGAAAAGACTCGGCCGAAGGCCCTCGACGACCGTCGTCCGGAACGCCTCATCCACCTGGCGCAGGAGAGCGGGATCCCGGAAGGGACGTCCGTTCACGAAGGTGTAGCGGCGCCCTCCCCTCGCGCGCGCCGCGTCGGGGCGCTGGACGAAGCCTCGGACTCGCACGGGGCCGCCCGCATCTTCGACGGGAATGAGCGTAGGGGCGACGTCTCCCCAGAGCTGGCCGATCCGCTCGAGCCAGTCCCGCACCGGGGCGAGATCCATGGAGGCGCGGCGATTCGACTCGAGCCGAAAGCCGACGGCGGGGTTCGCAAGCGCGAGGAGCACGAGCGCTTCACCCGCAGCCCGCGTCTCGGCGGCCGAACTCCTGAGGAACTTCGCGCGCGCCGGGAGATCGTGGAACAGCGCGCGGACCGTCACGGTCGTGCCGCGTCGGCGCGGCACGTCGTCGACGCTGCGGATGCGCCCGAAGTCGACCCTCGCCCGCACGCCTTCTTCGGGGCTCAGCGCCGTGTGCAACTCGAATCGACTGACCGCCGCGATGGAAGGCAGCGCCTCGCCGCGGAAGCCGAAGGAGCGGACGCTCCGCAGATCATCCACGCTCCGGATCTTGCTCGTCGCGTGCCGGTCCAGGGCGAGCACGGCGTCCTCGCGATTCATCCCGCTCCCGTCGTCCGAGACCCGGATCTCGGTCTTCCCCCCGTTGCGGAGCGCGACCTCGACGCGCCGCGCTCCCGCATCGACCGCGTTCTCGGCGAGTTCCTTGACGACGGAGGCGGGACGCTCCACAACCTCACCTGCCGCGATCTGGTTCGCGACATGGTCGGGCAGGATCTGCACGCCACCCGCCCCCGGGCGGTTCACGCCGCGTCCCGCAGGCCGTAGAAGCGGCAGGCGTTCTCCGCCGTGAGCGCCGCAGCTTCCTCGAAAGACACGCCGCGTACCTCCGCCAGTCGCTCGCAGGTGTGCGTGAGGTAGGCGGGCTCGTTTCGGCGCCCGCGGCGGGGGACGGGCGCGAGGTAGGGCGCGTCCGTCTCGATGAGGAGCCGGTCGGCCGGTACGGCCAGGGCCCACTCGGTCAGCTCGGGGACGAACGTGATGAGGCCCGAAAAGGAGACGTACCAGTCCGAATCCAGGGCGGCGTGGAGGAGTGCTTCGCCTCCCGTGAAGCAGTGCAGCACTCCCGTGGCGCCGTCGCCGTACTCCCTCACCCGCTCCGCCGTCTCGGCCTCCGCCGAGCGGGAATGGACGACGATCGGCAGACCGAGCCGGGCCGCCATTCCGAGGTGGGCCTCGAAGTTCCCCAGCTGCGCCGGCCGGGCCGCATTGTCGTAATGGAAATCCAAACCCGTCTCCCCGATCGCGACGACTTCAGGGGCTTCGGCGATGCGCGCGATCTCGCCCATGACGGAGGCCGAGGTCCGGTCCGCCGCATGGGGATGGAGTCCGGCCGTCGCCCACAGCCCGGGCGTCCGCGCGGCCAGCGCCACGGCCTTCTCCGCGTCCTCGGGATCCGAGGCGACCGTGACCATGCGGCTCACGCCCCGCCCCCGGGCCCGGTCCACCACCTCATCCAGGTCGGATGCGAAGCGGGCGGCCGTCAGATGAAGGTGCGAATCGAACAGCGTCGTCCCGGTTCCGGCCACCCTTGGCTAGGTGCGGGCGGCGATCGCGGCGCGCTTGCGCGCCCGGTCGTGAATCTCGACGAGAACGGGAGACGCCACGAAGATCGAGGAATACGTCCCGATGAGCACGCCGATGATGAGCACGCCCGCGAAGGGCCGAATCACGGCGCCCCCGATGACGACCAGCGAAAGCAGCGCGATCAGTGTCGTGCCGCTTGTGAGGACCGTGCGGGGCAGCGTCTCGTTCAGGCTGCGGTTGAGCGTGACGTCGTACGCTTCCTTCCGCTTCTTGCGGAGATTCTCCCGCACGCGGTCGAAGACGACGATCGTGTCGTTGAGCGAATAGCCGATGATCGTGAGAATCGCGGCGACCGTGGCGAGGTTGATCTCGATGTCGAACAGCGAGATGAACCCGAACGTGATCAGCATGTCGTGCACCGTCGCGATGACGGCGGCCACGCCGAACCGCCACTCGAAGCGGAAGGCGAGGTAGATCAGGGTCAGGAGGAAGGACAGCAGCACGGCGATGACCGCGGTGCGCTGGAACTCGTCGCCCACCTTGGCGCTCAACGTATCGCCGCGCGCGATCTCGAAGCTCCCGGCGGAGTACTGCGTCTCGAGGCTCGTCCTGATCTGGTCCCGGATCGCGTTCTGGTCCTCGTCCTCGCCGACGGGCACCCGCAGCAGGAAGTCGTACGTCTCCGCTCCGACCGTCCGCAGCTGCTGAATCTGGACGCCCGTCGTGCCCCCGGCCGTCAAGGCGTCGCGGATCTGGCCCACGTCGGTCGTCTGAGAGAACTGGACCTCGAGCAGGACGCCGCCCGTGAACTCCACGCCGGTCCGCAGCCCGCCGCGAAAGATGATCGACAGGAGGCCGATCGTGATGATCGCGGCCGACGCGAAGTACGCCGGCCGGCGCATGGAAAGGAACTTGTAGTTCGCGTTCTGGAAGACCCTCATGTGACTTCGTTCCTATATGCTCACGGACTCCCGGGAGCCGCGTCGGTTCAGGTACATGATGAAGAGCGTCCGCGTCACGTAGATCGCGGAGAAGAACGACGCGAGGATCCCGATGCAGAGCGTCACCGCGAAGCCCCGCACCGCGCCGGTCCCGAACTGGAAGAGGATGATCCCGGTGATGAGCGTCGTGAGGTTCGCGTCCACGATCGCCGACAGGGCGTTGCCGAATCCCGCGTCCACCGCCGTGCGCGGCGTCTTCCCCGCCGCGAGTTCCTCGCGCACCCGTTCGAAGATGAGGACGTTCGCATCCACCGCCATTCCGATGGAGAGGATGAGTCCCGCGATGCCCGGCAGGGTGAGCGTCGCGTCGAGGCCGGCCAGGCCGCCCAGCATGAAGATGACGTACGTGAGCAGCGCCCCGACGGCGAGTATTCCCGCCGCCCGGTAGTAGATCATCATGACGATGATCACGCCGACGATCCCGATGATGAAGGCGGTGCGGCCCTGCCGGATGGAATCTTCGCCGAGCGAGGCGCTCACGTTGCGCTCCTCGACGACCTCGATCGGCATGGGCAGCGCGCCGGCCCGAAGGACGAGCGCGAGTTCCTGCGCCTCCTGGAAAGACGCGCCGGGGGTGAGTTCGATCTGGGCGCGCCGGCTCAGGACGCTGCGAATGACGGCGTAGCTCTGGACCCGGTCGTCGAGGACGATGGCCATGTTCTCGCCGATGTTGCGCGCCGTGCCGCGCTCGAAGACCCGCGAGCCGCGCCGCGTCGTCTCGAAGGGAACGATCGGCTGGTTGAAGGTCGGGTCGCGGTTCGCCGGGCCCGCGTCCTGAAGCATGTCGCCCGTGATGAGCGGCTCCGCCTCGAGCACGTAGAGCGGCACGTAGGATCCGGCGCCCGCCCCGACCTGCTCCACGCCCCAGTGAAGCGTGACGCCCCTGGGGATCGCTTCCCGGACGGCCTCGAGTTCCAGCCACGCCGCCGCGGTGGGCTGATCCTCCTGCGGCACGAGGTACTCGCCGAGGATCCGTCCCTGTCCGAGCAAGGCCGAGAGTGGCCGCGCGGTGGCCTCATCCACCGCGTCCGCCATCTCCTCTTCGGTCGCGAGGGAGTCGGCGGCCGGATCCCCCTCTTCGGCAGGATCCCCGCCTTCGGCTGCGCCCTCTTCGTTGGGAGGGTCCTCCGCCCCTGCGGAATCGGCGGCGCCACCGAGGATGTCGCTCAGGTCGACCTCCGGCTCGGTCTCCAGCGTCGTGACCTGGAGGTTCTCGATTCCGACCTCGTTCACGATCGCGCGGTCGATCCGCTCCAGGGCGTCCATGAAGTCCTGACCGTCCGTGACGATCTTGAACTCCATGAACGCGGTCTCGGTGGCGATCCGCTTCGCCTGCTCCGGGTCGTCGACCCCCGCGAGTTCGATGATGATGCGGTTGCCCGAGCGCTGGATCGTCGGCTCGCGAACGCCGAACTCGTCGATCCGGTTCCGAATCGTCGTGAGCGTGCGCTCGACCGCGTCGTCGAGATCCTGACCGCTCAGGGCGTTCTCCGGGTCGTAGATCTCGACCGCGAGGTGCATGCCGCCCTGCAAATCCAGTCCGAGCTTGAGCGGCCAGACCCGCTCGGACTCGCCCGTGACTTCGTCCACGATGGTCTCGGGCACCAGGGCGAAGCCGCAAATGGCTACCAGAACGGCGATCCAGATCAATCGCCATCGTACCGAACCGAACATCTAGATTGTCACCGTTCTTCGTGGGTTTCGTGATCGCGGCCCGCGGCGGGGCACGAGCGACCCCGGCCAAGCGGCCCGTGGCAAAGGGACGCAAAGCTAGCCCAGCGGCCCGTGAGAGGAAACTACGCGGCGTCTCGCGCCGGATGGTACGTTCCTCCGCCGCGGCGCGCCATCTCGGACGGCGCTTTGCCACGGCCCGCTAAACTCGGGGCCCTGAGCCGGCGAGGAAGTTCATGGCACAACACCGTTCGGAGAACAGATCCGGGACGCGCTCGCGCGGCCAACGCATCGGACTGTGGCTCGGACCGCTCCTCTTCCTGCTGATGCTGCTGGTCGACCTCGAGCCGGGACGGCCGGAGGTCACGCGCATGGCCGCGGTGGCGATCCTCATGGCCACATGGTGGATCACCGACGCGATTCCGCTCTTCGCGACCGCGCTGCTCCCGCTTCTCCTGTTCCCGATCCTCGGGATCGAACGGACCGGGGAGACGGCGCCCATCTACTTCAACAGCACGATCGTTCTCTTCCTCGGCGGCTTCATGATCGCGCTCACGATGGAGAAGTGGGACGTACACCGGCGGATCGCCCTCTGGGTCATCCGTGCGGTGGGCGGCGGCCCCGCCCGCATCGTGCTCGGCTTCATGCTCGCGGCGGCCTTCCTCTCCATGTGGATCTCGAACACGGCGACCGCGATCATGATGGTCCCGGTCGGACTGGCCGTCATCCTGCGCATGGAAGAGCAGTTCGGGCACGGCCGCACACGCGCCTTCTCTGTGTCCATCATGCTGGGGATCGCGTACGCCTGCTCCGCCGGCGGGATCGCGACGCTGGTCGGCACGCCGCCGAACCTCTCCCTCCAGCGAATCTTCGCCATCACCTTTCCGGACGCCCCGCACATCTCCTTCGGCGTGTGGTTCGTCATGGCGCTGCCGATCGCGGTACTCATGCTGATCTTCGCGTGGATCCTGATCACGCGGGTCTTCTTCCGCGTGCCCGAGGAGGTCACCGTCGACCGCGACGTCGTGGAGTCCGAGATGCGGAAGCTCGGCCCCGTGGCCTTCGAGGAGCGGGCGATCCTCGCGGTCTTCGCCACGACGGCCCTGCTGTGGGTATTCCGCGCGCCGATCGAGATCGGCCGGTTCACGATCCCCGGCTGGTCCTCCCTCCTGCCCTACGGTCACCTGGTCGACGACGGAACCGTCGCGATCACGATGGCCTGCATTCTCTTTCTCGTCCCGACGAGGTCACCGGGCGCGGAGTCCGCCACGATCATGGGACCCGGCGTGGTGCGGCGGCTTCCATGGAATATCGTGCTGCTGTTCGGGGGAGGCTTCGCCCTCGCGCACGGCTTCCAGACCACGGGGCTGGCGCGGTTCGTCGGAGAGGGGTTCAGCGGGCTGTCGACGGTGCCGCCGCTCGTTCTGATCTTCGTCATCTGCCTCGCGATGACGTTCCTCACCGAACTCACCTCGAACACGGCGACGACGGAGATGGTGCTCCCGATCTTCGCGGCCGTGGCCGTCGCGACCGGCGTTCACCCCCTCCTGCTGATGGTCCCGGCGACGCTCTCCGCCTCGTGCGCCTTCATGATGCCGGTGGCGACACCGCCCAACGCCGTGGTGTTCGGGAGCAACCGGGTGAGGATCGCGGAGATGGCGCGGGCGGGCCTCTTCCTCAACCTCATTGGAGCGGTCGTGATCACGCTGATCTTCTACGCCGTGGGGCCACTGCTGTTCGGGATCGAACCGGGCGTCCTGCCGGACTGGGCGCACCCGGGCTCGTAGGCAGGAACTCACGGCCGGGGGAGCCGGACGGGCGGGATGCCGGTCGGGTCGCCCGCCGAGGCGACCCGACCGGTATGAAGGCGGCTACATCCCCTGGTGGGCGCCCATCAGGAACCAGTGCAGCATCAGGCTCCCGTCCTCGCCTCGCGAATAGAGCGCCGCGTAGTGCCCGCCGCCGGCACCATCCGCGCTTTCGGTGCCGTAGGTGCCGACGCCTACCGCGTGCCCCTCGTCCAGGTCGTGGGCGGACCAAGCCGACATTCCGCTGAACGTGACGCCGGCGTCGAACAGCGCCTGCAGCCCCTCCTCGACGGCCGCGCGGCCCTCGCGGGCCCGCTCACCGGGCAGCATGGCGACCGCGTCCTCGGTGAACGTGTTCGCGACCATGGAGGCGTGCCCCATGTTGTGGTGCGTCACGAAGTAGTCGCCGCTCGCCTGGATGAGGTCACCGCCCATCCCTTCCGGCATGTCCATCATCGCGCCGGCCGACATGGTCTGATCGGGCGTGTCGAGATTGGCCACCATCCCCTTCAGCGCCCACTCTCCGTCCATGTTCTCGGCCACGGCCATGTAGTAGCCGGAGTTGCGCGCGTCCCCGCCGGTCAGCACGTAGTGTCCGCGCGCCACGATCTGGTCGCCGAACGCCATCGCCGCGCCGGGGTGGATCGCGACCTCCGAACCCCCCGCGTCCATCCGCGACTGGAGGCCCTCGCCGATCGCTTCCCTCCCGTAGAGCATGGCCCCGGAGCTACCCCAGAGGACTCCGTCCTCGGCGAACTTGCTCGCGACCATGCTGCCGTGACCCATGTTGTAGTGGGTCTGCCAATAGTCCGTGATCGTCGCCATCGCCGCATCGGCATCGGGCATGGCGGGGGCGTCGTCCATTGCCTCCGTCATATCCTCCGTCATCGCGGCCTCTTCCGTCTCCGCCCCGCCGCAAGCGATGGTGATAGCCAAGGCAAAGGGAGCCAGGGTGCGGATGCGCATCGGGACACCTCCTTCGAAATAAGACGTCGCACGCCCCGCACGCGTGCCTTTCACCGCGGGGATCGTCGACGAGACAAGGCGTAACTGCTGGAAGGTTAGGCGTTTCAAGGCGGATCCGTCAATGCGGCGGCCGCGCGGATGGGCCGCCGCCGATGGACCGCCCCGGTTGGCCCGCCATTCCACCCCCGCTTACGTTGGGCGCCCGGGTCGACACACGGGACCCGTCCACACCATCTCCGAACCGGGAAGCCAACAGCATGGTCAAGATCGTGCGCAACACACGCCCTCTCTTCCTCATCCTTTCGCTCTCGCTACTCGTCGTGGCCACGGGCTGCATCCGGCCGTTCGCCCGGCCGGCTCCCGGCCCGTCCGCCTCGGGCGGCGGCGGACCCGGCGCCCGCGGCGGCGGTGGGGATGACGACGACGGGCCGGAGCCTTATTCCGAGGTCGTCACGGAGGAAGCGGTCACGGACTCGGGGATGGTCCACGTCCACCGGGTGGACGACAAGTGGCTGTTCGAGATTCCGGAGGAGATTCTGGGACGCGAGATCCTGCTCGTGAGCCGGCTGGCGTCGGTTCCCGAGGGGATGGGGTACGGCGGGCAGAAGGCGAATACGCAGGTCCTTCGCTGGGAGAAGAACGGGCCGGACGACGAGCGGATCTTCCTCCGCGTCGTGAGACACACGAACGTGGCGGACGAGGCCCTTCCGGTGGCGCGGGCCGTGCGGGGCGCGAACTTCGAGCCGATCCTGCGGGCCTTCGACATCGAGGCACTGAACGACGACTCGACGAGCGTCGTCATCGACGCCACGCCGCTGTTCGAGTCCGACATCCCCATGCTCGGGCTGAGCCAGTCCCGCCGCGACGCGTACCGCGTGCGCTCGCTGGACTCGAACCGTACCTACGTCGACTGGATCAAGAGCTTCCCCCGCAACGTCGAAGTGCGGCATGTCCTCACCTACAACGCGCAGACGCCTCCGTCGAACGCGAGCACGAACTCGATCTCGATGGAGATGAACCAGTCGATGGTCCTGCTCCCGGACGAACCCATGGAGCCGCGCGTTTTCGACGAGCGGGTGGGCTTCTTCAACGTGAGCCAGGTGGACTACGGCCGCAGCGACCAGAAGGTCGTCACGCGCACCTACGTGACGCGGTGGCGGCTCGAGCCGAGCGACACCGCGGCCTTCCGGCGCGGCGAACTCGTCGACCCGGTCAAACCCATCATCTACTACCTGGACCCCGCCACGCCGGAGAAGTGGAGACCGTACCTCATCCAGGGGATCGAGGACTGGCAGGAGGCCTTCGAGGCGGCGGGGTTCAGTAACGCGATCCAGGGGCGGATGCCGCCCTCTTTCGAGGAGGACCCCGAGTTCAGTCCGGAAGACGTACGGTATTCCGTGATCCGCTGGCTCCCCTCACAGGTCCAGAATGCGTCCGGACCGCATGTCCACGACCCGCGGACGGGAGAGATCCTCGAGAGCGACATCCAGTGGTATCACAACGTCGCGAACCTGCTGCGGAACTGGTACCTGATCCAGACGGCGGCCGTGAATCCGGCGGCGCGGCGCGCGCTCTTCGATGAAGAAGTGATGGGTCGGCTGATCCGCTTCGTCGCCGCGCACGAAGTCGGACACACGATCGGACTCCAGCACAACATGAAGTCGAGTTCCGCCTTCCCCGTGGATTCGCTGCGGGCCCCCGGCTTCGTGTGCCGTGAGGGGGTCGCGCCATCGATCATGGACTACGCGCGCTTCAACTACGTCGCGCAGCCGGAGGACGAAGGCGCGTGCGTGGATCCGCGGATCGGCGAGTACGACCGCTTCGCGATCAACTGGGGCTACCGCCCGATCCTCGATGCGGACGCGGACGAGGAGCGCCCGACGCTCGACGCGTGGATCCGGGAGGTCGAGGACGACCCGGTCTATGCTTTCGGCAGTTCGACGCCGATCGACCCGAGCGCCCAGACGGAGGCCGTCGGCTCCGACGCGATGGAGGCGAGCGATCTCGGGATCGAGAACCTGAAACGGATCCTCCCCCGACTCGTCGAGTGGAGCGGCGCGGGGCGCGAGGGGGAGAACTACGAGGAGTTGGCGGAACTCTACAACAACCTCATCGGCCAGTGGAACCGCTACATGGGCCACGTCGGGACCGTGGTCGGCGGGGTGACGCGGACGCGGAAGCGGATCGGGCAGGAGGGAGCCGTCTACGAGTTCGTGGACGAAGCCACACAGCGGCGGGCGATGGACTTCTTTGCACGGCAGGCCTTCGACCCGCCGACCTGGATGATCGACGAGAATGTCCTCTCGAAGATCGAGAACCCGTCAACGGTCGACCGCATGCGTGGCATCCAGGTGCGTGTTGTGAACCTGATCCTCGACCCCGGCCGCATGCAGCGGCTGATCGAGGCGGAAGCCCGCAACGGGGGTGACCACTACAGCCTCGGTGAACTGTTCGAGGATCTGCGCGGCTCGATCTGGGGAGAGCTGGAGACCGGCGCTTCGATCGGCGTCTACCGGCGCAACCTCCAGCGCGGATACCTGGAGCGGCTCGAATACCTGATGACGCAGGAACTCTCGCTCCCCTTCTTCTTCTTCGGCGGCCTCTCCGACTTCTTCACTTCGGTGGACGTGTCGCAGTCGGACATTCGGGCCTTCGTGCGGGGTGAACTCCACGGGCTTCAGGACGCGATCGAACGCGCCCTCCGACGGCGCCTCGACCGCACGACGGAACTGCACCTTCGGGACGCCCTCGCCAGGATCGACGATATCCTCAACCCCGACTGAGCCGGCGGGGAGAACGGCTGCCGCGCGACGACTACTTCGCGCCGCCGACCGTCACGCGGTGCGGCTTCGCCTCCGGCGACTTCGGCAGCTCGACCGTGAGCACACCGGCGTTCAGGTGCGCCGCAACGCTTTCGCCGCGAATGGAGGCCGGAAGCGAGAAGCTGCGCGTGAACCGTTCGTTCCGTCGCTCGCGCACGTGGTAGGTGCGACCCTTCTCTTCTCCCTCCTCCGCTCGCGCCCCGGAGATCGTGAGCACGCCGCGATCCACGGTGATGTCGATCTCGGCTTCGTTGAATCCCGGAAGCTCGAGTTCGAGACCGTATCCCTCCTCGGTCTCGTACAGATCCGCGGCCGCCACGGCACGGCTCGAGCGATCGAGGTCCAGGAGGTTCGTGCGGCTGGGCGGGCGTGACCTGGCCGATTATGCCAAATCGGCAGACCCTACGGTCTCAGCCCCAGGAAAGAGGGCAGCACGCGCCCGAACCATCGTCCGATCGAACTCACGGGTACGGAAACGCCCACCACGGTGGAGGTCTGCGGCGGGTCCGTGCTCGGCGCGTCGCCGGCGTCGCCTCCGCCGACCCCCGCCGCGGCGGCAGCGAGGGCCGCCGTTCCCGCCACGATCCCGGCCCCGAGCAGAACACTCTTCGTCGTCGAGAATTCGCGCACTTCGATGCTGGCGACGCCATCCCGGGCCACGCGAAGCGTGTCGTACTGCACGACGTCCTGGAACAACCCGAGAACATGCCGCGTGGTCGCTTCGAACTCGATCGTATCTCCCACGCTGATGATCTTCCCCTCGACCGCGACCGTCCCGGGAGGCGAGTTGGGATCGACGATCGCCGACTGGATCGGCACGCGCAGTCTCGCCACGGTACCCACGGGCGCGTCTTCGGCGAGCCGGTAGGAGTAGCACCCGGAGGCCGTGAGCACGACGCACAGAAGGGCGGCGAGTCGATGCCGCGGCGCTCGGCCGGCCCGTGGAGCGTCAGAATTCGACATCGAGATCTCTCGTCAGGAGCTGGTTGAACGAGTAGACGAAGTGCCAGGGGTCATCAGGGAATATCCCGCCGGTTTCGTTGAGGAGACCGCGGTCGTCCACGTTCACGATGACCTGGACGGCAAGAGTATCCCCATCCAGCGACTCCACCTGGACGAACCACCGCCGGTCGATGGAGATATCCATCGCTCTCTGGAAGGGGATCTCGTGAATGACCGTGTCCGACCGAACCACCTGTACCCGCGTCACGCCGAACTCGTTGAGGCCGGCCACGAACTGCGTGGAGTAGATCGCCCTGACCCGGCCGCCCGCCTCGCCCCGCATCTCGAAATAGATGTTCTCGGGCGCCGGGTCATCGAAAATCTCCGAGCACCCGCCAAGGGCGATCGCGGCCAGCAGGAACGGCAGTCCCATAAAGGGGGTGGCAGAGGCGGCGGGTGCGAACCGCCGCCTCTGCCCTGAAGTCAACCTCCGCAACCCAGTCCGTTCAGATGGCAGTTCGCCCGCAGTTCGATGATCGAAATCGGGAGCATCGTGCCCGGCGCCGCGGACGCGGCGGCGGCGCCCTGCCACTTGGGATCCTTGATTCCCCACCTGTACATGTCCGCCAGGCGCAGGCCCTGCAGCATCACGTTCACCCGCCGCGTGTGCTGGAGCATCTCCATCTCGGAGATCTGACCCGAGTACGGCGTCAGGCCGTCCAGCGCGCGGATGTGATTGATGTGCATGGCGAAGCCGTTGGAATCCCCGCCCGCCAACGCGTTCTCGGCCAGAATCAGGTGCATCATCCGGGCCGAGGCGACCGTCAAGGGTGGATAGATCCCGCCCTTGTCGAGATAGCTGCCGCCCTTCCACTGATTCAGCCACTTGATGACGGCCGGATCGTCGACGTTGTCGATGGGATCCTGGAGTGCGATGCCGTTGATGTCGTTCTGGTCGTCGACCGTGGCGATCGAAAGGTCGATCTGGTTCTCCTTACGGTCGTTGACCCAGCCCGCCATCGAGTTGGACCTGCTGGCACTCGAGAATGTCAGGTTGTACGTCCAGTCCGGCTGGACGCTCGCCAGGACCGCACTCGCGTCCGAACCGGCCTCGGCGGAGGCCGCGAGACCGTTCCCGGATGGCGACGGGTTGATCACGTCCCATATCGCGCGTGACTGTCTGGCGCGAGCGCGGAGAGCCCTGGCCTGCGTCGCCATGTCCGTGGCCCCCACCTCCATGAAGCCGGAGATGGCCGAGGAGAGGCGGTCGATCGCACCATCCAGGACCTGACTCATGTTGGCCGGTCCGACCGGAGGTCCGCTCTCCGTCTTGTCCGAGAACGCGAAGTCCTCCTGGATCTCCCCGATCACCATGTAGATGATGCCGGAGTACAGGTACGCGCGCGCCAGGTCGGTCCTGATCGCGGTGGATGGGTTGTTGCTGAGGTGCTCCTGGACGATTTCGATGGCTTCGTCGCTCATCCACCGGGCCTGTCCCATGGCCGGGAACGGGCCATCGATGAACTCGTTCAGCGGATCATCCACGAATCCGAGATCGAGCGAGAGCCAGGCATCCCTGGAGCCGATCCAGCGCATCTCGTCGGACGCCACCAGGTACGGCTGCCAGGACTGGGACACGGAAGACGACACGAGCGTGAGCGTTCCGTTCACGACGGCGGCCGCGGCGGCCTCCTGGCGGATGTCCTCCTCGACCAGGTCGTTGGGATTGTTGACGTCCAGCAGGTCGCCGCACCCAAGCGTGAAAGCGGCCAGAAGAGGCGCGGCCAACCAGGCCTTCATGTTTCGATTCCTCATGGTATGGTTCTCCCGCTTGGATCTAGAAAGTGACGCGCACGGACATCGTGAAGCGCCGCGGCACCGGAATGCCCCAGCCTTCCGTCGAATTCAGGAAGTTGCAGTTGAGGCCTCCGTTGCAGCGCCCGAGGACGTTGCCCTCCGGGTCCATGCCGGGGTAATCGCCCAGCATGAAGAGCAGCAGGTTGCGCACGCCCATGTTCACCGTAGCGGCGGAGAAACCCCAGCGCTGGACGAACGTGGCCGGCACCCGGTAGCTGAGCGACAGCTCGCGCCACTGGATCCAGTCGGCGTCGTAGATCCCGTTCATGCCGCTCATCGGCGAGAGACCCTCGACTTCGTGGGCCCAGGCGACCGCCGCATCGAGCCGCTCGTCCGCCGACGAGCCCGGGTTCAGCATCGTGGCGTACAGTTCGGCCGAGCGCGGCGTGTTGCGCCCGATGAAGTTGTTCGCGCGCCGGAACATTCCCGACAGATCCTGCACCTGGTGGCCGAACTTGTACTCCATGAGCGTCGTCAGCTGGAAGTTGCCCAGGAACGCGAGGTCGAAACCGAAGGAGCCCGCGTAGTCCGGAGTGGGATCGCCGAGGTGCGTATCGAGCAATCCGGCCCCGCAGTTATGCGACGCCAGCCCTCCGTTGGGCACTCCGAAGTCCTCGTTGCCGATCGCCAGCGGCTTGAAGCTGTTGGGATTGCGCGGCTGACTGAAGTACGCGAGCGCCTGATCGCGCGTCGGCACCACGCACTGGCCGTCGACCGGATCGAGGATGTTCAGCGGGATCGCCACATCGGCGACCTTCGCGCCGAAGAAGGCGCCCGGCGTGAAGCCCTCCACCAGGTAGTTGCGGTAGCGAGGATAGCTTCCGCCGGTCTTCAGGGGAGGCGCTCCCCCCATGTCCGTGATCTGCTCGGACAGGAAGGCCGTGTTCGCGAAGACGTTGAGCGAGATGTCCCGCGCCTGGATCAGGTTGCCGCGGATACCGAACTCGACGCCGTGCGCCGTCACCTCGCCGATGTTGTCGAGCTGGGTCTGCGTGAACCCGCCCGTGACCGGGAACTGGCGCGCGACCATGGCGTCGGTGACCACCCGGTCCCAATAGGTCGCCTCGACCGACCACCGGTCGTTGAAGAGGCCCAGATCGATCCCGAACTCCAGCTCCGTGGACACCTCGGGCCTCAACTGTTCGTTGCCGAGATTCGACGGCTGGACGCCGGGACCTACCTCTGTGCCCAGCGATGAGAAGGTCGTGAACTTGTCGAAGGCGCCCGGCTGCAGCCCGGACGTGCCGTAGGCTCCCTTGATCCGCATCGACGAGAAGACCTCGCTATCCCAGCGCTCGCTCGGGACGATCGCGAAGTTGGCCTTCGGGTAGAAGGCCGTGTTGAACGCCTCGCCGAACGCCGAGTTGGCATCCCAGCGAGCGCCCACGGTCAGGAAGAGCCAGTTGTCCCACCCGACCTGGTCCTGCACGTATCCGCCGAGCTGCGTCACCCGCAGCCAGTTTTCGAACGAGGACTCGGAGCCCAGCGCCGAAAGCGTCTCCAGGCCGGGGCCGGGGAAGTCGCGTCCGCTGCCGCCCGCCGACTGCGACTGGCGCAGGAACCCCTGCCCGCCGAACAGCAGCGTGTTCTCGAGCCGGCTGGTGTTGAAGACGTACGATC
The DNA here is from genome assembly GCF_947581735.1 of Candidatus Palauibacter soopunensis. NCBI lineage: Bacteria > Pseudomonadati > Gemmatimonadota > Gemmatimonadia > Candidatus Palauibacterales > Candidatus Palauibacteraceae > Candidatus Palauibacter > Candidatus Palauibacter soopunensis. Next base: position 107,971 of record NZ_CANPVT010000053.1, on the reverse strand, counting down.
CCTTGATGTCGGCCGTCAGCTCGCGGCTACGGTTCTCCTGGACGTTCCGGCTCCCGTCCGGGGTCGAGCCCGAGAAGCCGTCCACGTTCCACCGATACGGCCGGAAACTGACCGCGTCGTCGGACGTGAAGTCGATCCCGAAGGTTCCGTTGATGTTGAACGCCTCCGAGGGCGAGAAGTCGATGTTCGTGGATCCCGCGAAGTGCTGCGAGTTCACGAAGTTCAGCTGGTAGGCGTTCTCGCGCAGAGTGGCGAACGCCGGCTGGCCGTAGAAGTTGATCTGGCCGAGTTCCGGGTCGGCGTTGGCGAGCCGCAGCTGCGACATGAGCGCCGACGAGAACACGCCGTAGATGTTGTTCGAGTTATCGGGCGTGTGATGCTCCATGTCCGAATAGAGCGTCGTCACGCCGATGCGCAGATCGCTGCTCGGGATCAGCGTGAAGTTGGTGTGGATCGACGCGCGGCGGTTGGTGTCGTTCTCGGGGTCCAGCCCCTCCGCCACGTCGAAGTTCTTCGCCGCATCGTACGGCCCGTCCTCGCTGGCGAGACGCGCGGAGGCGAAGTACTGGAACACGCTCGATCCACCCTGCAGGGATCCGGAGTAGGTCTGACCGAACCCGGTGGTGAGCAGATCGGGAATCAGGTCGCGCTCGATCGGCTCCCAGGGCGACACGGGCTGTCCCCAGCGCGACGACATCAGGTTGACGGCGTCCGCCAGCCGCTGCGCGTCGCCGTCTCCGGTGCATCCGGGACTGGCGCAGGCCCGGCCGGCGAAGTCGGCGACCGGCAGGATGCGGTTGGTCGGCACGGAGATCCCGGTCAGGTCGGCCCGGAAGGTGAAGCGCGGGGTCCCGATGGTGCCGCGCTTCGTGAAGATCTGGATCACGCCGTTCGAGGCCTCCGTCCCGTACAGGGTCGCGGCCGCGGCGCCCTTCAGAATCTCGACGCGCTCGATGGACTCGGGCGGAATATCGTCGAGTCGGGAGGGGTTCCCCTGCCCGTTGAAGTTCTGCACCGCGGAGCGGTCCACGCGGATTCCGTCCACGTAGACGATGGGCTCGTTCAGCTGCGACAGCGACGCCGAGCCGCGGATGCGGATGCGGGCGCCTTCGCCCGTGTAGCCCGACGAGGGCAGCGCCACCACACCGGGCTCGCGCCCCGCGATGAGCTGGCTGAAGTCGGAGATCGGTGCGTTCTCGAGCTCCGCGGCGTCCAGGGTCGCGATCGTGTGGCCGAGCTTGCGTTTCTCGGTCGCGACGCCGGTGCCCGTCACGACGATCTCGTCCATTTGCACCGCGGTGACGTTGAGGGCGAAGTCGACGGTCACGGTCGAGCCGGCGGCGACCGTCACCGTTTCGGAGGTCTGACGATAGCCGACCAGGCGGACGGTGACCGTCTGGTCGCCGGCGGGTACGTTGAGCAGCACGAAGTCTCCGCTGGCGTTCGTGAAGGTCCCGATGCCGGTGCCTTCGATGAAGACCTGCGCCGACGAAAGAGGTCGGAGGGAGCCCTCTTCAGTGACCTGGCCCGCGATGCTGCCCGCGGCCTGGCCACTCAGGCCGGGTGCGATGCAGGCGAGCGCGAAAACGGCCACTCCCCATGCTCCGATAGTGGGGAAAGCGATGCGTTTCATGCGGCACTCCTTGGGCTGGAGGGTCGGGAACGGCCGAACGGTCCGGTCCCGGTTCCTTCAACTCGTTCCACGATTTATAGGTCCAAACCCCGCCGCCGTAAAGGGGCCCCGCCCTAATGAGGTGGGTGTTCGCATGAATTCCATCCGTCCAGCCATTTGCTCCCGCACGCCGCGCGCTCGCCGCGCAGGCCGCTAGAAGCGGACGCGTACTCCGAGTTGAGCCCGGCGCGTGTCTCCGAGGCCGCTCCGAATGGTGCCGTCGAAGTTGAACAGGAATCCGGTCTGGGCGGTGTCGAGGAAGTTGTCGGCGCCCGTGAGGTTGAAGACCTCCAGAATCGGTTCGACTGTGCGCCCGCCTCCGATATCGAACGCCTTCGAAAGTCGCAGATCCCAGGTGAAGAAGTCGTTCTCCCGCCTGAGCGTGTTTCGCCTGAGGACGGAGCCATCGGCGCAAACGCGGTCCGCCGGGGCGCCCGCGCGCTGGCCCGCGGGAGCGGCGAGAGGGTTCGCCGCGGTCGGGCCGCAACTCTCCGACATCGGCGACGCGGAGAGGTATCGGAAGACGTGGTTGAGGACGACGCCGCGCCCGAGATCGAAGAGCACGAAGCCGGTCAGCTGGTGCCGTCGGTCCCGGATCGACCAGTTGTACTCGGGCTCGAGGTCGGTTGCGGTCGCATAGAAGAAGTTGAACGGATCCCGTTCGTTATCGTCGTCCGACCGGTCGAAACCCAGCGTGTAGTTCGCCTCGAAACTCAGCTTTCCGCCGAGCGCACCGTCCCCGTGCAGGCCGAGAGTGACGGCGTTGTAGCGGGAGCGCGCGCTGCTCTCGGTCACGGTGACCGTCCCCAGCGCGTTGGCTCCCTCCGCGAAGGGCGCGCCGAGTTCCGCCGCGTTTCGGTCCACGAAGCGGAACAGGTTGTCCGTGCGGGCGTGCTGCAGCGAAAGCGTCGCCGCCGCGCTCTCGCTCAGCGCCTGCTCGATGGCGACGTTGAAGGACCAGGTGCGCGGCAGTTCCAGGTTGCGGTCCGCGATGTTCACGCCGGGCTGGAAGGGTGGCGTCCCCGGCGGGGGCGGCGTCAGGAATTCTCCGATCCGCGGCGGCGGCGGGAGGAAGGTCGCGTCGCTGGCCGCGAACTGCGTTCCCTGGAAGGCGCCGTTCGTCGTGCGGTGCTGCGCGAACACCAGCATCGGGATGCGCGAGAAGTACGATCCCGCATTCACGCGGACGAGCGTGCGCCCATCATTCCGCGGATCCCAGGCGAGCCCGAAACGCGGCTGGAAGTTGTCGAGGTCGTCCGGAATCGTCCCGTCCGACGGGAAACCCGGGGTCTCGATCCACGGTCCGTAGAAGGTGTCCCCGGGCTCGATGAACATTCCAGGGTGCCACGACCCTTCCCAGCGCACCCCGAGGTTCAGCGTCAGGTTGTCGCGCGGCCGCCAGGTGTCCTGGATGAAGAGCCCGAGTTCGTGCATCGAGAAGTCCTGCAGTCCCAACTGGTCCGCGGGCGTATTCCCCAGCGTGAGCGCCTGCAGGTAGAGGAGGACGGGGCCGGTGATCGCGGTCCCCGGCGGACAGACGCCTTCCGCGCTGTCGGAACCGTCGGAGCAGGTGACGTATCGGTTCCCCTGCGTGACGAAGTTCATGAATCCGTCGACGGAGGAGAACTTGTAGAGGCCGTTCGCGAAGCCGATGAACTGCTGGCCGACCCCCGTCCGGTTGTACTCCGCGCCCACCTTGAACAGATGGTCCCCCGCGAGGAAGGAGAGGTTGTCGACGAGCTGGATGCGGGTGTCGTAGCCCGGGTCGATGGGGAGGAAGAAAGGCAGACCGATCCGGAACCCGTCCGAAAAATCCATCGCGATATCCGGGAACGGGCGGCCGCCGAGCGCGGCGAACGCGGGCTGCGGGGGCGCGGCGGCGCCCGGAATGAGCGGGCCAGCGTATCCGCGTGGCCGGTCCTCGCGCGCGTACTGAAGGCGGAACTCGTTCGAGACGGTGTTGGAGAGCTGCGACCGCAGGCTCGCGTTGACCGCGTGGGAGAAGTCCTCCTCCAGACCGTTGGCGCTGAGGCCCCAGGAATCCACGTCGAACGTTCCGTTCACCTGCTGGGACCAGGTGTAGTTGTACTTGAAGGACGCCTGGTGGCGGTCGCTGAGGTTGAAATCGAGCTTCGCCACGAGCGCCCGGTTGTCGTCGGTGCGATGGATCGGGCCGAACTCGTCGTCGAACAGGCCGGGCCACTGCGCCTGAAGGAAGTTCTCCAGCTTCGCGAGTTCGGATCGGTTCACGACGTTGCGCGTGAACTGCTTCGTCTCGCTCGCTTCCTGCTGGTCGTAGGCGACGAAGAAAAACGCCTTGTCGCGCGCGACCGGGCCGCCGAAGGTGAAGCCGAACTGGCCGCGTCCGAACTCGGGCTTCCCGCCCCCGCGCTCGCTCGGGTACGCGGTGGAGATCGCATCCCACTGGCCGAAATAGTGCGCGGAGCCCGCGAATTCGTTCGTGCCCGACTTCGTGATGACGTTCACGAAGCCGCCCGCGGAGCGCCCGAACTCGGCCGACGCCCCCTGGTTCACCACGACGAGTTCCTCGATCGCGTCCTGGTTGAACGTGAAAGCCGGGCGCTGGCCGCCCCGCTGCTCCCCGAAGAAGGGGTTGTTGAAGTCGGCTCCGTCCACGGAAACGTTGTTGAAGATCCCCCGCTGTCCGCCGATGTTGAGGACTTCGCCGTCCGGACCCTGCGACACCGAAACACCCGGAGTGAGGAGCGTGTAGTCGAGGAAGTTTCGGCCGTTGTTGGGCAGGTTGTCCACGACCTCCTCGGCGAGCCGGTGGGAACCCGACGGGTCCTCGGTATCGACGAGCGGTGTCCGATCCGCGGTCACGGTGATTTCGGACACCGCGACGGGACGGAATTCGAGTACGAGGTCGACGACCTCTCCCACGCGGAGCACGAGCCCCTCGGTGCGCTCGTCGCCGAACTGGCCCAGAGCCCGGGCGGTGACGTCATAGACCCCCAGCGGAAGGAGCGTTCGCACGAACGCCCCGTTCGAGCCCGTCACGACGGTCGTCGTGAAGCCGGTCGCGCGATGCTCGATGACCACGGCGGCGCCGGCCACGGGCGCTCCCACGGGATCGCGGACGACCCCGCGGATGACGCCGGTTGTCGCCTGGGCCTGCGCGGCCGCATCCGCCGTGGCGGCGCAGCACAGCGTGAGCACGGCGAGCAGAAAAGTGGACCCGCGTCGGGAGACCGGAACCCGGCATGGCCGCATGGACGACTCCTTAATGCTGGTGGTGGAATACGCGTCGGGACTCGGGGATTTTGAAGATGGGCCCGGCAGGATTCGAACCTGCGACCTTGGGATTATGAGTCCCCTGCTCTAACCGGCTGAGCTACGGGCCCGGACGGAGTGTGAAACGTACGCGCCGCGACGCCTCGCACCAACGTCCCGGCGGCCGCCGCGGGACTGCGACGCTGTCGCGGCGCCATCACGGTGCGACCTCGACCGCGACCGCGGGACCGTCCCGCTCGACGACCTCCCCGATCACGGCGGACGCGTAGCCGGCCGCGGCCAGCGCGGACGCCGCGGACGACGCCTCGCGCGCCGGGACGGCCGCCAGCAGTCCGCCCGATGTCTGCGGGTCGAGAAGGAGGGTCCGCCGGTCGTCGGGGACGGCGCCATCCCACCGCACCTGCGACGCGTAGGCGTCCCGGTTCCGGGTCGTGCCTCCCGGCACGCACCCCTCCGCCGCGAGGCGCAGCGCTCCGGGGAGGAGTTTCGGCGCCGAAGCCCGGATCCGGGCGCTCGCGTCCGACGCGTGGCACATCTCGAGCAGGTGGCCCAGAAGCCCGAACCCGGTGACGTCGGTGGCCGCGTGAACGTCGAAACCGGCAAGGACGGCCGCCGCCTCGCGGTTGAGTCGCCGCATGGAATCGACGGCGACGCGGAGGTCGGCCGGGTCCGTCACTCCGCGCTTGAGCCCGGTCGTGACGACACCCGTGCCGAGTGCCTTGCCCAGCACGAGCGCATCTCCGGGTCGCGCTCCGCCCTTCCTCCACAGGCGATCGGGATCGCCGAGTCCGATGGCCACGAGTCCGAACTTCGGCTCCGCGTCATCGATCGAGTGTCCCCCGGCCACGGCGATGCCGGCCTCGCGGCACACTTCCCCCGCGCCGCGGAGGATTGCGCCCACCGTCTCATCCGAGAGGGTCCCGGCGGGAACCGCCAGGATGTTGAGGGCGAAGAGCGGGCGAGCCTGCATCGCGTACAGATCCCCGAGCGCGTTCGCGGCCGCGATGGCGCCGAAGTCCGCCGGATCATCGACGAGCGGTGTGAAGAAGTCGAGGCTCGCGACGATGGCTTCCCCGTCGTCGAGCAGATACACCGCGGCGTCGTCCGGGCCCTCGAGTCCCACCAGGAGCCGGTCATCCGGAAGGTGCGGAACGTGCTGCAGGATACGGCCCAGATCCTCCGGGCCGAGCTTGCACGCTCAGCCGGCTCCGTGCGAGTACTGGGTCAGACGGGCCGCTTCGGCCGAAGGCGAGTTCATGGCGACCGAAGCTATGGCGACGCGGGGCGTCTCGCAGGAATTCCTACCAGTTCCGCTCCACGACGGGATCCTGGAAACGGTTGCGGCCCATCACGCGGTCGCGGATCGCCGCTTCCGCGTCCCCCGCCTGTTCGAGCAGCGCCGCCGCCTGTTCGGGCGACAACATCTCCATCTCACCGGAGCCCGCGGCCGCCGCGGCGCCGGCGCCGGCCCCCTGCGGAGACTGTCCCTGCCCGCCCTGCTGCTCGTCGCCGCCGCTCTCTCCCTCCTCCTCGAGCCAGCGCTCGACGAGTTCGAGGTTCCAGCGCGCGTCCTCATCTTCCACGCGGCGGCGGAGGACTTCGCGGAAGGCTTCGCGCGCCGCCTGGAGGGCGGCTCGACGCGCGGAGGGATCGCTCTGGGTGAAACGACCGTCGAGAGCCGTGCTGAGTCCGAGGTTGTAGAAGGCGCTCTCGCGCACCTCGTCCCGCTCGCTGCCGATCGAGAGTTCAAGGGGGGCCTGTGCCTCGCCCACCTGCCCGTCATGGAGGAGAGCCGTTCCGTAGTTGTAGTGGTCGATCGGCCGGTCGGAGGAAGCGGCTCGCTCCCGGTACCGTGCGACGGCCTCGGATTCGGACGCAGGCGGTTCGCCCGCCCCGGACTGGCCGGCCGACCGCCCCGGCGCGGCCTGCGGCTCGCCCCCGGCAAACGCCGCGAGTGAGGCGACCGCGGCCGCGAGCCCGAAGATCGACCCCCTCCGTGTCGACTCAACCACGTGGCAACAGGAACCCTTCTCCCCAGAGGCTGACGAAGGCGAGCAGAAGCAGCGCCGCTACGGCCGCGTCGTCGGTCGATGTCAGGGGTTCCCGGCCGCCCTGCGCCAGTTCCCTCTCGATCGCGTCGATGCCGCCCGAACCGTCAACATAGCGACCGCCGGTGCCGAGAGACATCTGCCGCAGCGACGCGGCGTTCAACCGTGTGATGACCGGGCTCCCGTCCGGTCCCTGCAGCACCGAAGCGCCGCCCCGCCGTCGCGCGGCCATCGTCGGGTCCAGCGACGCCTCCCGCGTCAGGGGAATCTGCCCGCCGAGTTCGGTTCCGATCCCCACGGAATGGATGACGATCCCCGCTTCCCGGGCCCGCCCGATCGCCTCCCCGAAGGGCGCGCCCGCGGTTTCCTCGCCGTCGGAGAAGACGACGATCGACTTGCGTGCGCCCTCCTCTCCGCCGGCGAGGAGGTCGATCGCCTGCGTGAGGCCCGAGGCGAGCGAGGACCCGCCCAGCCCCACCGCCGCGGGTCGCACGCCCTCCGCGAGCATCTCGATCGCGCTCATGTCCGTCGTCAGCGGCGAGAGCACGTACGCGCGGCCGGCGAAGTAGACGACACCCATCCGACCCTCAATGCGCGTCGCAAGGCGCGCGGCCAGTTGGCGCTGCACCTCCAGCCGGCTCGGCTCGACATCGCCCGCAAGCATCGAGTTCGACGCGTCGAGCACGAGGATCGTCTCCGCTCCGCCCTCATCGAGGCGCCGGGCCTCCGTCCCGCCGGAACCGGAGGCGAGCGCGATCGCAACGACGCCCGCTCCGAGCAGGGCCAGGCGCACCGGGGGGAGGGCGTGGGCCGGCAGCCGCACGTACCGCTCGAGCAGCGACGATTCGGCGAGTTCTGCGCGGTCGGCGCTCGATCGTCGCGACGCGAGCATCCTGAGCCCGATGGCCAGGACGCCGAGCAGGAGGGCGACCGGGAGCGGGGCCACGGTCAGGTCCAGACCCGGCGGGAGCGTGTCGCCGCCACGAGGAGTTCAAGCATGACGAGCGCGAGCGCCGCGATGAGAAGTTCCCGTCGCATCCCGACGCGCTCCTCCGTCCGTACTTCCTTGATCGGAGTGGTCTCGAGTTCGTTGATCCGTTCGTAGATCCGCGTCAGTCCCTCGGGATCGGTGGCACGGAAATAGATGCCGCCCGTGCGGGTCGCCATGCGATCCAGGAGCTCGTCGTTCACGTGGACGCGGATATTCGCGTACTGGTATCCGAAGGCGGTCCGGGCCACGGGCACGGGGGCGACCCCGTCGCGGCCGACGCCGATCGTGTAGACGCGGATGCCGAGGGAGGCGGCCGCGGCCGTCGCCTCCTCCGGCGAAATGCCGCCGCTGTTGTTGTCCCCGTCGGTGAGCAGTACGACGATGCGGGATTCCGGCTCCAGATCGCGGAGCCGGTTCGCCGCCGTGGCCAGCGCGACGCCGATCGCCGTCCCGTCCCGGAGCTGTCCCGCCTCGAGCCGCTCCACCGCACTCTCCACGACCGCGTGGTCCAGGGTCCCCGGGACCATCGTGAGGGCCTCTCCGGCGAAGGCGACGAGGCCGATCCAGTCCGACTCCCGTCCCTCCACGAAGCGGATGACCTCCCTCTTCGCGACTTCGATGCGGTTGTCCGGCCGAAAATCCTCCGCCAGCATCGAACTCGAGATATCGACCGCCAGCATGATCGCCACGCCCTCGCGCTCCGATTCCACGCGCTCCCATACCCGCACGGGGTTGACGAGGGTGATGATGACGAGAGCGAGGGCGAGAGTGCGAAGGGCGGCCGGGAACCACCACCAGAACCGTGCCCGACTCCGACCCCGTGACCCGGTGAGACGGGCGATGTCCGGATACGGGAGACGGATCCTGCCCGAGCCCATCAGGGCCCACCCGAGCGGCAGCAGCACCAGCAGAAGGAGGAACGGCCAGCCGGGGAGCGCGAATTCGCTCACGTGCGGCCTCCATTTCCGCTCGGATCGGCCTCACCGGCAACGTCTCCATCGGCGTCATCCCCGGCGGCGGCCGGCTCGCCGGAATCACCGGCCGGAGGCGACTCCGCCATGTCCGCACGCACGAACGCCTCGCCGACATCCAGGTCGCCGAGCGGACCTTCCCACTCCGTCCGCATGCGCGCGAAACGGGCCAGAATCGAATGGCGGAGAGCAGCGACGAGCCCGGCATCCGAACCTCCGAGCCCGAGGAGTTCCTTCGAGGGAGCCCATCCGCGCGTCACACGCGCATAGCGTCGAAGCGTCTCCTCGTAGCCGTCGTAGAAGCGGTCGCCGCTCACCTTCTGTCCGACCCACCCCTCGCGCAGGCGCGCGAGTTCGCGAAGTGCAAGGTCTCCGGGACCGAGGGGGACTTCCGCGGCGGTCGCGGCGGCGCGGCCGCGACCCCAGGTCCACCAGGCGAGTCCGGCGAGCGCCGCAGCGAGCACGAGCAGCCACCAGGGCAGGGCCCGCAAACTCAGGAGGGGTCGGGCATCCCTCAACTCGAGCGGATCATCCGCGGCCGGAAGCACGCTCACGACGGGGACGGGCGGTGGTTGCAGCCGGCGGACGACGCCGCCCGCGGCCGCGAGTTCCACCTCCACCGGCGGGATGACGAGGGTATCCGCGCGCCACGCGCGAATCGTGTACTCCGCTTCCCAGCGTCGCCCCTCTTCGACGGACCGGATCTGCACCGGCCCCGTCTGCTCGACCGACTCCGACCCGTCGATGAGCGCGGGGAAGCGGACCTCTCCGGATCTCTCCTGCCCGACGATGAGGCGGACCGTGAACTCCTCGCCGACCCGCACGGACGCCGGGAGGACCGTCGCCTCGAGATCGACCGCGGACTGGGCGGCCAGACCCGGGACGAACCCCAACCCCAGGCCGAGGGCGGCGCGGACCAGCCAACGGGACCTCCTCACCGAAGTCTCCGCCGGCCCCGGGCGGCGAAGAAGCCGGAGAGCCGGGACTCATACGGGGTGTCGGTCCGCAGCCGCATGAGGTCGACGTGGCAGTGCGCACACAGCCGTTCCAGCGCCCGCGCCCCCGTCGTCGAGTGCTCCGTAAGCCGCTGCCGAAGCGCCGCATCTCCGAGGTCGACGACGGCGCGGTCCCCCGTTTCCGGGTCTACGACTTCCACCCAGCCCGATGCCGGGATCGTCGTTTCCGCCGGGTCATCGATCGCGAGCGCGACCACATCGTGGCGGCCCGAGAGCCCCAGCAGCGGTCGGGCCAGGTTCTCGCCGCCCACGAAGTCCGAGATCACGAACACGAGGGAGCGGACGGTCAGCATGCGCGCCGCGGTAGTCAGGGCGAGATCGAGGTCCGTCCCCTTCCCCGCCGGCTGGACGGAAACCAGTTCGTGCAGGAGGCGGAGGTTGCGGTTGCGGCCCCGCGCCGGCCGCACGTAGTGCTCGATCCGGTCGCTGAAGAGGAGCATGCCCACCGGATCTCCCGCACGCATCGCCGCGAGGGCCAGGGTGCTCGCTACCTCCGAGACGAGATCGCGCTTCAGGGCTTTCCGCGTACCGAACTCGTTCGACGCGGAGACATCGACGACGAGAAGGACGGCAAGCTCCCGTTCCTCCACGAAGCGCTTCACGTAGGGGCGGCGCATGCGGGCCGTCACCTTCCAGTCGATCGCCTGGAACGGATCGCCCGGCTGGTACTCGCGCACCTCGGAGAACTCGATGCCGTGTCCGCGGAAGAGCGACGGGTAAGGTCCGAGAGCCGGGTTGTCCATGAACCGCCGGCTCTTCAACTCCAGCCGCCGAACCTCTTTCGACGCGGCGCCGGAGTCGGCCGTCGGCGCCGGCCGTCGCGGGCGCCACAGGAAGTCGGGCAGCCTCACGGCACCGGCACGGTCTCCAGGAGATGGTCGAGGATGTGATCGGCATCGATCTGTTCGGCCTGGGCCTGGAAGGTCAGGACGAGCCGATGCCGAAGGACATCGCGGGCGATCGCCTTCACGTCCTCCGGAACCACGAAGGCGCGGCCCTCGATGAAGGCATGTGCGCGGGCCGCTCTCGCGAGAAATATCGTGGCGCGCGGCGAGGCGCCGAATTCGATCCAGTCCACGAATTGCGCGAGGCCGTGGGCCGCGGGTTCACGCGTGGCGAGCACGAGCTGGAGGATGTAGTCCTCGAGCCGCCGGTCCACATAGATCGCCGGAAGCATGGCGCGCGCGGCGAGGATGCGGTCCGGTTCAACGACGGCCTCGACGGGCGGCGGGTCCTCTCCCGCCATGAGCCGCATGATGGACCTCTCCTCCTCGGGCGCCGGGTAACCGACCCGGGTCTTGAACATGAACCGGTCTACCTGCGCCTCGGGAAGCGGGTACGTCCCCTCGTGCTCGATGGGGTTCTGCGTGGCCATGACGAGGAACGGCACGGGGAGCGGATGCGTCTCTTCGCCGATCGTCACCTGACGTTCCTGCATCGCCTCCAGAAGGGCGGACTGGACTTTGGCCGGCGCGCGGTTGATCTCGTCGGCGAGGACGATGTTCGCGAAGATGGGCCCCCGCTTCGGAGTGAAGGTGCCCGTTTTCTCCTCCCACACGAGCGTTCCCACGACATCGGCGGGCAGCAGATCCGGCGTGAACTGGATCCGCCGGAACGTGGTGTGGATCGCCTCGGCGAGCGTGCTGACGGTGAGCGTTTTCGCGAGCCCGGGCACACCTTCGAGCAGAATATGGCCACCCGTGAGAAGACTCATGAGAACGCGGTCGAGGAGGGCATGCTGCCCGACGATCCGCTTGGCCAGTTCGTTTCGAACCTCCGCCACGAAGGTTCCCACCTCCCGGATCGCGGCCTGCTGGGTCTCGAGATCCTCCCCCGAGATCCGTTGGGCCGTCCCGGCTTCTCCGTTCATGCGTCTTCTCGCTGTCGCGGTGATGGTCGGTCTGCCAGCCGCCCGATGTTCACTCCCGAACCGTCCCGGAGCAAGCGGGACCTGCCGCCCGCTTGAGCGCCGCCCGTTCCTTCGGAGACAACTCACGGGCCGCTCCCGCTGCGAGAGCGCCCAGCCGAATCGGCCCGAACGAGGTCCTGCGCAACCGCCGCAGCGTGACGCCGAGCGAGGCGAGCATCCGTCGGACCTCCCGGTTTCGCCCTTCCGCCAGGACGATCTCCACGGTGGGCGACGACGTGTGCGGAGGCGTGATCCAGCCTGCGCGGCGGGCTCGCGCGGGTCCGTCTTCGAGCGCCACGCCGGCCCGCAGCCGATCCGGGAGCTCGGCCGTCACGGGCCCGCGGAGTCTCGCGTGGTAGACCCGCTCGATTCCGGTCCGGGGGTGGAGGAGCCGATGTACGACGTCCCCTTCATTCGACAGCAGGAGGAGACCCTCGCTCATGAAATCGAGCCGGCCGACGTGAGGCAGGTGGCGGGCATCGGCCGGGAGCAGATCGTAGATGATCGGACGCCCGCCGGGATCATGCCGGGTGCACGTGTACCCCGGCGGCTTGTTGAGCGCCAGCCAGAGCACCGGCTTCAGGCGGACGCGGCGGCGGTCCACTTCGACCCTTGCGGCATTCGGGTCCACCGTGGTCCCGAGCTTCGTCACGATCTCGCCGTTCACGCGGACGCGACCGCGGGCGATGAGTTCCTCGCTCCCGCGTCGGGAAGCCACCCCCGCCCTGGCGAGATACTTCTGCAGTCGCATGAGCCGTCCGCGCCCGGTGCAGCTAGCCTGCGGCCGGGTCTTCCAACGGCAACGCGCCCTCGGTCAACGCCTCCGACTCGGCACGCACGAGCGCGACGGACAGGTCCTCGGGCGCGGGGAGATCATCCAGCGACTGCAGGGCGAAGTGATCCAGAAAGCGGGATGTCGTCCCATAAAGGAGCGGCCGACCGAGCCCCTCTCCCCGCCCCACGATCTCGATCAGCTCCCAGTCCTGGAGAGTTCGCAGCACCGAAGTGGACGCCACGCCCCGGATCTCCTCGACCTCGATCCGTCCGATGGGTTGCCGGTACGCGATGATCGCGAGTGTCTCGAGTGCGGCGCGGGAAAGCGTCGGAGGCCGGGGTATCGAGTCGAACCGCTCGAGGTACGGCACGAATTCCGGGCGCGTGAGGATCTGGAATCCGTCGCCGAGCTGGTAGACCTGGAACGCCCGTCCGTCCGTGTCGTAGTGTTCGCGCAATGCGGCGAGCGCTTCCCGGACGCGCCGGACGTCGAGCGCATCGTCCGCCCGGGCCAGTTCGCGCGCGGTGAGCGGCGTCTGACTGGCGAACAATGCCGCTTCCACGATCTGCTCGGGGCTCACGCCGTTCCCTCTCCCCCGTCACCCCGCGAGCGGCGTCCGAACAGCCATATCGCACCGAATCGCTTCACCTGCTCGAGCCTCAGGAGCTGTTGCCTGGCGAGTTCCAGACAGGCGAGCAGCGCCGCGACGACATGCTGCCGCTCCTGCCACGAATCGAACAGCCGGTTGAACGGCACCCGCCGGCTCTCGCCCAGCAGGTGTCGGATGACGACGATCTTGTCCTCGACCGGGACGATGCGGATCGGAGCGACATGCCTCGTCACGGGATCGGGGCCCCGGATATCGCCGAGCACCGCAAGGAAATCGTCGAGCGTCGTCGAGAGGTCCGGGTCCTCGGCCTCGCGCGGCGGTCGCGGAGGCAGGAAGCCCTTCGACATGTGTCGCCGCCGTTCCAGTTCGGCGGCGCCCAGGGTCCGCGCGATCTCCTGAAACAGCTCGTACTCCAGAAGACGCCGGACGAGTTCGGCCCGGGGATCGTCTTCCCATTCCGTGTCGCTGCGCCCCGGCAGCAGGAGCTGCGCCTTGATGTGGACCAGGGTCGCGGCCAGCTCCAGAAACTCCCCGGCGCGATCGAGCTCGAGGCGGTCGATGCCGTCGCTGAGGGCTTCCTGGAACTGCCGGGTTATGGTGGAGATCGGAATATCGAAGATGTCGATGTCCTGCGACCGGATGAGGTGCAGGAGAAGATCCAGGGGGCCCTGAAACCGGTCGAGCTCCACGACGAACGGCTGCGCCGCCCGCTGGCTTGGAAGTCGGTTGGGAACCGCCGTCAAGGAACCTCCCTGCACGCTCGGGCCGGCGGGAACCGGGGATCGCCGGCCAGTCGGCGCGTAATGTAGCACGGGCGTACCCGCGGCGAGTACCCCCGGCACACGCGTTCCGCCCGACACGCCGGGTTGGAGGTATCCGGCAAGTCTGGTATGTTCTTTCGTTGATTTTTGGACGGATCCGGAGCGGCCGCCTGCGATCCGCCGCGCCGACCCGTCACACAGGAAGAAGAACAGAAGGAATCGAATGCCGAATAACGAGAGTCAGAAGAAGCGGCTGCGCCAGTCGCGCGCGAGGAGACTCCGGAACCGCCAGGTGCGGTCCGAGATCCGGACCAGGACCAAGCATCTACTTGCGACGAAATCGCGCGACGAGGCGACGCCGGCGCTGTCCGAGCTGTACCGCATTCTCGACAGGGCGACCCGCCGGAACGTCATCAAGGCGAACGCCGCGGCGCGTCAAAAGGCGCGAGCGGCACGACACGTCAACGGCCTGAGCTAGCAGGCCGCGACAGGTCCCGCTAGGTCGGTGGGGATGAATCTCGGTAGCGGGTCTCGCCGCCGACGATCGTGCGCTTCACGCGTCCCGTCACTTTCCATCCACTGAACGGCGTGTTCCGGCTCTTCGAGCGGAAGCTCCCTGGGTCGACCGTCCACTCCTCCTCCGGATCGAGGAGGACGAGATCCGCTCGACTGCCGGGGCGAAGCGTGCCGCCCTCGATCCCCATCAACCGAGCTGGCGCGGTGGACATCCGCTCGATGAGATCGAAGAGCTCGAGGTCGCCCGGCTTCACGAGTTCGCCGATGCACACGGCGAGCGCGGTCTCGAGACCGACGATGCCGAACGGCGCATCGTCGAACTCACGTTCCTTCTCCTCGTAGTGGTGTGGCGCGTGGTCCGTGGCCACGCACTCCAGCACGCCGTCGATGAGCCCCTGCCGTACGGCCAGGCGGTCGGCCGCGGACCGGAGCGGCGGGTTCATCTTGGCCTCGGTGCGGTAGCCGCGCACCGCCTCTTCCGTCAGCGCCATGTGGTGAGGCGAAGCCTCGCCGCTCACGCGCACTCCGCGCTCGCGCGCGACGCGGATGAGTTCGACCGCTTCGCGAGTGGAAACGTGCTGCACGTGTACATGCCCGCCCGTGAGTTCCGCGAGGTAGATGTCCCGGGCGACGACAGTGGCTTCCGAGGCGTTCGGGATCCCGCGCAGGCCGAGCGCGGTGGCCACGGCGCCTTCGTTCATGACCCCGCCGGCCGAGAGCGCCATGTCCTCCGCATGCTGAAGGACGGGGATCCCGAAGGACTGTGTGTACTCGAGCAGGCGGCGCATGAGCGCCGGATCGTGGATCGGATGTCCGTCGTCCGTAACCGCGACCGCGCCGGCCTCGACCAAGCCGCCGATTTCGGTCATCTGCTTGCCCGCGAGGCCGAGCGAGGCGGCGGCCACGGGACTCACGCGCGCCCCGCCCTCCCCCTTCCGGGCCCACCGCCGCGCCTCTTCCCGCACAAAGCCGACGGCGGCGGGGTCGTCGAGCGGCGGATCCGTGTTCGGCATGGCCCAGATCGTCGTGAAGCCGCCGGCCGCCGCGGACTGGGCGCCCGTGCGGATGGTCTCCTTGTGCTCGGCTCCCGGTTCCCTCAGGTGGACGTGCACATCGATCAACCCCGGCGCGACCACGAGTCCCCGCGCATCGATCCGGGGAACGCCCTCCGGCCCGGCCACGCCTCGCGCGACCGTTTCGATCCGTCCGTCCCCCACGAGAACGTCCTGCACCTCGTCCAGCCCCGCGGCGGGATCGATCACCCGGCCTCCGGCGAGAAGGAACGATCCGCTCACGGCCCCGCCGCCTTGGCGTCTTCGGCCAACTCCGGGCGTCCGCCCGCGAGCAGATAGAGGACGGCCATTCGCACGGCGACCCCGTTCGTCACCTGCGGGAGGATCACCGAGCGCGGACCGTCCGCCACATCGGAGTCGATCTCGACGCCCCGATTCATCGGTCCGGGGTGGAGGACGATCATGTCGTCGCCGGCGCGGCCGAGGCGCTCGGAACTGACGCCGAACACGCGGTTGTACTCGCGCAGCGAGGGGACGTAGCCTCCCTCCATCCGCTCCAGTTGAAGTCGCAGCACGTAGAGCACGTCGCACCACTCGATCGCCTCGTCGATCGAGTCCAGCCGTTGCACGCCCAGTTCCTCGATGCCGGCCGGGATCAGCGTGCGCGGCCCGCACACGGCGACATCGGCTCCGCATTTCAGGAAGCCCCAGATGTTCGAGCGCGCGACTCGCGAGTGCAGTATGTCGCCGACGATGCAGACGCGCCGGCCCGCGATGGCCCCGAACCGGTCGCGGATCGTCAACAGGTCGAGGAGGGCCTGCGTGGGATGTTCGTGCTGACCGTCGCCGGCGTTGATGACGTTGGAGGGAATCCGGTCCGCGAGGAACTTCGCCGCCCCGGACGATCCGTGACGCACGACGACCATGTGAATCCTCATCGCCTCGAGGTTGCGCGCCGTGTCGACGAGCGTCTCGCCCTTCTGCACCGAGGATCCGACCGACGAGATGTTCACCGTATCGGCCGAGAGCCGCTTCTCCGCGAACTCGAAGCTGATGCGGGTCCGGGTCGAGGGTTCGAGGAAGAGGTTGACGATGGTCTGTCCGCGGAGGACCGGCACCTTCTTGATCTTGCGCTCGCTGATCTCCTTGAAGGGCTCCGCTGTATCGAGGATCGCCTCGATCTGGCCTCCCGTGAGGGATTCGAGTCCGATGAGGTCCTTCCCGAGGCCGAGTTCCCGCCCCTGGGTCGTCATGCCCCCGCCTCCGGCGCGGCGCGGAGAGCGACGATGTCGACCCCCCAGTCGCCGTCCGTTCCCGCGACGCGCACCGACACGTCCTGGTTGGGCCCGACTTCGATCACGCGGCCCACATAATCGGGCTGGATCGGGAGCTGGCGTCCCCCGCGATCGACGAGGACGCAGAGCTGGATCCGGCGGGCGCGTCCGAAATCCGACAGCTCCTGGAGCGCGGCCCGGATCGTTCGTCCTGTGTGAAGCACATCGTCGACGATGACGATGTGCGCGTCTTCGATGGACTCCGGGATGCGGGTCGTCCCGACCGTGGGGAGCGCGCCCACCTGTCCGAAATCATCTCGATAGAGCGTAATGTCGAGCGAACCGATGGGAACGGGGCCGCGCGTCGGCTCGAGGTGACGGCCGATCTCGGCCGCGATCGAATCGCCGCGGCGGTGGATACCGATGAGGATGAGGCGGGCGTCGGGCTCGATCGCCCGGTCAAGCTGCGCGGAAAGCTCGGCTAGGAGCCCTCGGGCAGCGGCCTCGTCGAGAACGTTATGCGTCAGTTTCGTCTCGGCTTCGCTCGATCCGTCGCGGGCGGCTGGGTGCCTGGGCGGCCCCGGTCGGGCGGGAGTATAGGCCGCGCCCCCGCCACGATCAACGTCGCCCCGTCTCCTGTCTGCCCGCGTTGACCCTCGCGCGACGGCCCCGGTAGGTTCGGGCATGCGCATACGATCCGACGTTTTCCGGCGCGCCGGACGGTGGCTTCTACTGCCGGCCCTCGTCTTGCCCGCGTCGCTTCCCGGCACCGTCCTTGCGCAGGACGGCCCCTCGTTCACCGTGGAGGGACCCGCGGTCGTCCTGACCGACGTTCCCTTCTCTCTCACGCTCCATACGGAGGACGGAGAGAACGCCCGTTACCGCGTGAGATCCGCCTCGGGACGCGAACTCGCCGCCGGCGCCCTGCCCCTTCGGTCCGAGACATCGGTCAGCGGGCTGCGGGCCGCGGCGGGGGACCTCCCGCTGTCCGTGGAGATGGCCTCAGACCAGGGATCGGCAAGCGCGAGTGTGGATCCGCCGCGGTTCCCGGGCTGGATCAGCCTGCTGCCGCCGCTCATCGCCATCGCTCTCGCGCTCATCTTCCGCCACGTCGTCGTGTCGCTCTTCTTCGGCATCTGGCTGGGCGGGTTCTTCATCGCCGGGCTCGACCCGCTGGCGGGGCTCGGGCGAACCGTGGACACGTTCATCGTGCCCTCGCTCGCCGACACCGACAACGCGTCGATCCTCATGTTCTCGGCGCTGTTGAGCGGCATGGTGGGGGTGATGTCGCGCTCCGGGGGCACCCGCGGGATCGTCGAAGCCCTGCGGCCGCTGGCCACCACGCCGCGCCGTGCACAGCTCGCCACCTTCTTCGCGGGCGTCGGCATCTTCTTCGACGACTACGCGAACACTCTCATCGTCGGAAACACCTTCCGCCCCGTCACGGACAAGCTGAAGGTGTCGCGCGAGAAGCTGGCCTACCTCGTGGACTCTACGGCCGCCCCCGTCGCCACGATCGCCTTCGTGTCGACCTGGGTCGGCTTCGAGATCTCGCTGATCCGCGACGGACTTCGCATCGCCGCCGAGCAGACCTCGGACCCCGCGCTGGCCGGGGCGCTCGCCTCCGCTAGCCCCTTCACCGTGTTCCTGAGCAGCATTCCGTACCTCTTCTATCCCATCCTCGCCCTGTTCATGGTGGCCGCGGTCACCGTCTCGCAGCGGGACTTCGGCCCCATGCACGGCGCGGAGATGCGGGCGCGCACGGGTGGCGGCGTCTTCCGGCCGGGCTCCCAGCTCATGGTGAACTCGGAGGAAACGGGGCTCGACGCGGCGGAGGGCGTGCCCCTGCGCTGGTACAACGCGGCGATCCCCGTGCTGACGGTGGTCGCGACGGTCCTGCTGGGGCTGTACTTCGACGGCCGCGGCGCCGTGGGGCCGGCCTCGCTGTGGGACACGTTCGGCGCGGCGGATCCGTTCAAGGCGATCCTGTGGGGTTCGCTCGCGGGCTGCCTGGTCGCGATCGGGCTGGCCACGACGCAGCGCATCCTGTCGCTGAGCCAGGCGCTCGACGGATGGCTCACCGGCATCCGGGCGATGACGATGGGATTCGTGATCCTCACCCTGGCCTGGTCGCTCGGCGAGGTGACGAGTCAGCTCGCGACGGCGCAGTACCTGACCCAGATCCTCGAAGGCAGCCTCGCGCCGGAACTCGTCCCCGTCCTCACCTTCGTGACGGCCGCGGTCGTCAGCTTCTGCACGGGCACGTCATGGGCCACGATGACGATCCTGCTCCCGCTCGTGGTCCCGCTCAGCGTCGCCCTCGGCGGTGCAACCGGCTTCGAGGCCGGAGGCGGCGAGCTGCTCGTGAGTTCGATCAGTTCGGTCCTCGCCGGTTCCGTCTTCGGGGACCACTGCTCGCCCATCTCCGACACGACGGTGCTCAGTTCGATGGCGTCGGCGTGCGACCACATGGACCATGTGCGGACGCAACTTCCCTACGCGCTCGTCGTGGCAGCGGCCGCGATGCTCTTCGGCCATGTGGGGACGTCGTACGGACTGTCGCCCTGGATCGCCCACCTTCTCGGCATCGGCGTCGTCATCGTCGTGCTGCGCTTCGTGGGGAGGCCCGTTCCCGCGGGAACCTGACGCGCCGCCGTCGCGCCGGAGCCGGGGTCTTCTCACGGAGCCGCGGGTCACCACCGTGACATGTAAGTGAGAATCGGTTATCATCGCGCCTCCGGTTCTCACGCTCTGCCCTCTTCGCTTCCGGCGTCGACGCGATACCATGAAAAACTCTTTGGCAACCGCCCCGTCGAGCGCGTATCTGGTTTCCGGATCGCGTGTGGCCGCGTGCGCTGCGGCCTGGTGTGGCGTGCACTGTGCGCTTACGCCGTTTCTCGTCGCGGTGGCGCCGGCGCTCGCGCTCTCCGAAGGCGTCGAGCGAGCTTTTCTGGTTGGGACCGTCGTTCTCGGCGCGGCCATACTCGTGCTGGGCCCCGCCGGCAGGAACGCGGCCGTAATCCTCACCTTTGCAGGGGGCACGGTGGTCTGGGCAGCCTCCCTCGCCGGTTGGCTCGAGCCGCTGCCCGAGACCGCGACATCGACCGCCGGCAGCCTGGTTCTCGCCGGCGCTCTGGTGCAGGGTGCCCGCATCTGCCAGGCCGGCGAGTGCGCGGCGTGCGAAGACGACGAGCCTGCGGATCAACGAGGGCTGAGCTAGCGCCGCTGGCGGAAGAAGTCCCGCAGGAGACGCGCGGATTCCTCGGCGAGCACGCCGGACACGAGTTCCACCCGATGGTTCAGCCGCGGGTCGCAGACCAGGTTTTCGATCGATCCACACATCCCCGCCCTGGGATCCGCAGCTCCGAACACGAGGGTGCGGACACGCGCCAGGACTGCGGCACCGGCACACATCGCGCACGGTTCGAGGGTGGCGTACAGGGTGTGCCCCTCCAGGCGCCAGTCGCCGAGGCGGGCAGCGGCGGCCCGCAACGCCAGAACTTCCGCGTGGGCCGTAGGGTCGGAGTCGGCGCGCGTCCGGTTGTGCGCCTCCGCCACGATTTCGCCCTTCGAGTCGAGGACGAGCGCGGCGACGGGTACCTCCCCGCTTTCGCCGCCGAGGACCGCGAGTTCGAGCGCCCGCCGCATCGGCGCCTCGTGCTCCGCCGGCCACGTCCCGGTCACGCCGTGGCCACCCGGGCTTCCAGGAAACGAACCGCCGCGGCGAGCCGGGCCAGGGCCCGCGCCCGCCCCATCGCCTCGAGCACCTCGAAGATCCCCGGGCTCACGCACTGCCCCATGAGGGCGACGCGGAGGGGGTTGATGATCCGCCCCGCGCCAACCTCGAGGTCCGCCGCGAGACCCCGCACCTCGGACTCCAGCGTCTCCACGTCGCGGAAGGCCGCATCGCCGGCGAGACGCTCCGCCAGGCGCCGCAGGTGGAACGCCGTCTCCTCCGGCCGCTTCCAGAAACGCTTCACCGCATCTTCGTCGTAGAAGACGCTCACCGCGAAGAAGGGAGCAACCTGCCGCGCGAGCGCGGGGAGCGTCCGGGGACGCCCCTTCACGAGATCGATGATGCGCGCCAGACGCTCCGGCGAGGTCTGGAGTCCCGGGTGGCTCCCGGCCGGATCCCGCCCCTCCTCCCGCGCCTGCCGGCCGAGAATCTCGACGACCGCCGCGGCCAGGTCGGCCGCCGGAGCGTCCGCGATGTGGCGCCCGTTCAGCCAGCCGAGCTTCTCCAGGTCGAACACCGCGCTCTTCTTCAGCACGCGACCGATGGAAAACGCCCCGATCAGGCCTTCGACGTCGAACACCTCCCGGTCGTCCCCGGGAGACCAGCCGAGGAGCGCGAGGAAGTTCATCATCCCCGCGGGCAGGTAACCGTCGTCGCGATACGCGAGGACCGAGAGCGCGCCGTGGCGCTTCGAGAGTCGCTTGCCGTCCGGCCCGAGGATCAGCGGCACGTGCCCGAAGGCGGGGAGCGGCCGGCCGAGGGCCCGGTAGAGGAGGATCTGCTTCGGCGTGTTCGAGAGGTGGTCGTCCCCGCGGATCACATGCGTAATCCCGGCCTCCGCATCATCGGAGACGACGGCGAGATTGTAGACGGGCGTCCCGTCGGACCGAAGGACGATGAAATCATCGATAGACCGGGCGGGGAACGACATCGGCCCGTGGACCATGTCGTCCCACTCGATCGCCTCCTCCGGCACCCGCACCCGGACGGCGAATGACTCTCCGGCATCGGCCCGCGCGGCCGAGACGGCGGCATCCAGTCGTCCACAGCGGCCGTCGTACCCGAATCCCGACCCGGCCCGCTTCGCCTCTTCGCGGCGCGCGGCGAGTTTCTCGGCGCTGCAGAAGCACCGGTAGGCGGCGCCCTGACCGAGCAGGTTCAGGGCATCGCGCCGGTGCCGCTCGACGCCGTCCGCCTGAAACACGGGACCTTCGTCCACGTCCAGACCCAGCC
The DNA here is from genome assembly GCF_947581735.1 of Candidatus Palauibacter soopunensis. Taxonomy (NCBI): domain Bacteria; kingdom Pseudomonadati; phylum Gemmatimonadota; class Gemmatimonadia; order Candidatus Palauibacterales; family Candidatus Palauibacteraceae; genus Candidatus Palauibacter; species Candidatus Palauibacter soopunensis. Next base: position 86,191 of record NZ_CANPVT010000053.1, on the reverse strand, counting down.
ATGCGAGTCCGTCCACGATGGCCCGCGTGTGCTCGGGGCGGGAACGCGCCCGATCCGTATCCTCCACGCGCAGGAGAAACGTCCCGCCCGCGCGGCGAGCATACAGCCAGTTGAACAGCGCGGTGCGCGCGCCGCCCACGTGCAGGAAACCGGTGGGGCTGGGGGCGAACCTCACCCGGACCGTCATGAAGGCTCCTCTTCCGTTGGGAAACCGGTCGAGCTCCGCGCGCCTGCGCACCTCGGCCGGGATTGTTCCATCTTGAATGGACGACCGATAGGATGCCACGCATGAGCCCCGGATCCGCGTTCGTCCTCCCCGGCCTCCGCAGTCCATTTGCGAAGATCGATCGCGAACTTTCGCGCTTTGACAGTCTGGCGCTGTCCGCCCCGGTCATCCAGCAGACGGTGGCGGGAGACGGAGGTCCGGGCCGCGAGGACGCGGGGCGGATCGATCTCTTCCTGTGGGGCGCGGTCATCCCTTCGCTCACGGTGAGCAATTGGGGCCGGGAAGTCTGGTTCGACGCCGGCCTCGAGGCGAGCGTTCCGGCCCAGGGCATCGTCCAGGCATGCGCCACCTCGATCGCCGCCGCGACTCACGGCGCGGGCCAGGTCGCCGCGGGACGGGCGAACCTCGTCCTCTGCGGCGGCGTCGAATCGATGAGTCACACGCAGATTGGACTCTCGCCCGGACTCAGCCGGACGATCCGACGCGTGGGCAGTGCGGGGAGCCCGCCGCGCATGGTGCGGACGCTGGCGGGGATCCGCCCCCGCGACCTCCGGATATCGGCCCCGGCGGTGAAGGAGCGAACGACGGGGAAGACGATGGGGCGGCACGCCGAGGAGATGGCCCGCGAATGGGACATTTCGCGCGAGGCCCAGGACCGCTTTGCGCTCGCGAGTCACGAGGGCGCCACGCGGGACGAGGGGGCGTTCTTCCGGCGGCTGCTCGTCACGCCCGGCACCTTCCCCATCGACCGCGACACCCTCCCGCGCGCCGGGACGTCGCTGGAGAAGCTCGCCGGCCTCCGCCCCGCCTTCTCCCGCTCCGAGGGGACGCTCACGGCGGGCAACTCCACGCCGCTGACGGACGGGGCCGCGGCGTGCTGGGTGGCGTCCGAGGCGGGACTCTCGTCGCTGCCCGAGTCGCTGCCGCGGGCACGCCTGCTCGACTGGCGCCAGGCTGCCGTCGATCCGGACCGGGAGGGGCTCCTTATCGCCCCGGCCCTCGCGATCGCCGAACTGCTGCACCGTCACGGACTGACGCTCGAGGACATCGGACTGTGGGAGTTCCACGAGGCGTTCGCGGCGCAGGTCCTGTGCACGGTCGCGGCGCTCGAGGATTCGAAGTGGCTCGCCGCGCGCTCCTCCGCGAAGGGCGGCCTCGGCACGTTCCCGCGCGACCGGATCAATCCCAACGGCGGGAGCGTCGCGCTCGGACACCCGTTCGGCGCCACCGGGGCGCGCATCCTTTCCCAGACGGTACTCGAACTCGCGGATCGCCCGGCCGGGACGCGGGCGATCGTCAGCGTATGCGCCGCGGGCGGTCTCGGCCACGTGGCGCTGCTGGAGGCCGTTTAGCCGCCGGCACCATCCGGGCGCCGGCATCCGCGCGCCGGAGTTCGAACGCCAGGCCCAGGAGCGCGGTGAAGAGGACGAGCGCGTTCGCCTGGTGGAGCGCCGCCAGCGGGATGGGGACGAACATCAGCAGCGTCGCGACCCCCAGCGCCGCCTGTACCCACGCCGCCGCGAAGCCCGTGTGCGCCCACGTCCTCGCCGGAGCCGGGGCGCGCCGTGCGCAGGCCCACCAGAGCGCCGTCACGCCCGCGAGCAGAAGCATGGCGAGGATACGGTGGTTGAACTGCGCCGTGGTCCGGTCCTCGAAGGGACTCAGCCACCAGGGGGACGCCCCGAAGAGGTCAGGCGGGATCCAGCCGTCCCCCATCCGGGGGAATGTGTTGTAGACGAGTCCCGCCTCCAGCCCGGCCACGAATCCGCCCGAGAGCAGGGTGAGCGCGGCGAGGCCGACCACGAGAGCGGCTCCGCGTCGGAGACGGGCGCCCCCAGCGGCTTCCGGGTCGCCTTTCCCCGCCCCGGGGCGCAGCAGCGAGAGCGCGGTCCAGAGCGTGAGGGCGTAGACGAGGACGGCGAGCGCGAGATGCGCGGTCAGCCGGTAGGGACTGACGCGAGGGATGTCGACGAGTCCGCTCCGCACCATCCACCAGCCGAGCAGCCCCTGCGCGCCGCCCAGCGCGAACAGGAGCAGGAGGCGCGGGATGAGAGACCGCGGGATCATCCGGCGGATGAGGAAGACAGCGAAGGGGACGATGAAGACGAGCCCGATCACGCGCCCCAGCAGCCGGTGGGCGTACTCGAACCAGAAGATGCGCTTGAATTCGCCCAGCGACATCCCCCGGTTCACGAGCCGGTACTCCGGAGAGTCCCGGTAGGCGGCGAACTCGCGCTCCCAGCCCTCGGCGCTCATCGGGGGGATGACGCCGCTCACCGGCTCCCAGTCGACCATCGAGAGGCCCGATCCGGTCAGGCGGGTCACGCCTCCAACGACGAGTGTCGCCGCGACGAGTGCGCAGCCGACGAGGAGCCAGGCCGCGATGATCCGCGCGTGGCGCCCCGATCCGCTCTGAAGAGGAGGCGATGGCATGAGGGGTTCCGGGGTGCGTTTGCGCCGGTTTCGTGACCCGTGCGAACTTCGGTCCCTCCCGGAGTCACCGGGGCGCGGAAGATAGACGGGGACGGTGGAGAGGCCAAGCGCGATGTCGGACTCCGGAGCACGTATTTCGATGTTCGCCGTCCAGCGGCTCGCCCCGAGACTGCGGGCCCACCGCCCGGCGCTCGCCGGGGCCGGGATCTGCCTCCTCCTGAGCACGGCGATCGGGCTCGCCTTCCCCCTCATCGTCCGCTACCTGATGGATGCGGCCTTCGGCGAGGGCGACCCCGCCCTCCTGGGCGCGATCGCGCTCGGACTGCTGGGACTCTTCGCGCTGCAGGGCGTGTTCAACTTCGGAGAGACCTACTGGCTCGGGGCGACGGGCGAACGGGTCGTGACGCAGTTGCGCGACGAACTCTTCTCCAAACTCGTCCGGCTCCCTCCCGGCTTCCACTCGGGCCGAGCCAGCGGCGAACTCACGTCGAGGCTGGCCTCCGACTGCTCGACGCTCCAGCAGATCATGGGGCACCAGATCGCCGAACTCGTGCGGCAGATCCTCTTCCTCGTCGGTGCCGTCATCCTGCTCACGCTCCTGCACTGGCAACTGATGCTGACGACGCTGGCCGTGGCCCCCATCGTCGTCCTCGCCGGCTTCGCCCTCGGCCGTCTCCTGCGGCGGCGGAGCACGGAGGTCCAGGACCGTCTCGCCGCCGCGCACGCCGTCGCGGACGAAGCCTTCGGCCAGATCGAGGTCGTGCAGGGGTTCGTCCGGGAAGCGTGGGAAGAGGCCCGCTACCGGGCCGGGATCGCCGCGGCGCTCGAGGCGGCGCTCGGGCGGGCGGTCGTGCGGGCGGTCCTCTTCGGCGTGCTCACGGTCGTCGCGTTCGGCGGCATCGTGGTCGTCCTCTGGCAGGGCGGGCGGCTGGTTTTGGCGGCGCAGATCACCGCGGGGCAACTCGTGTCGTTCCTCCTCTACGCCTTTTCCGTCGCGGCGGCGATCATGGCGCTCGCGTCGCTGTGGGGCTCCTACCAGGAGGCGCAGGGCGCCGCACGCCGAGTCTTCGATCTCCTTGACTGCGGCAGCGAGATCGTGGAGCCGGAAGCCCCGGAACCGCTCGCGGGGAATGGACCGCCGGAAATCGTTTTCGAGGGCGTCTCGTTCCGCTACGGCGAGGACGAACCGTGGGCCCTGGAGGGGATCGGAGCCACGGTCGCGCCCGGCGAAGTCGTCGCGCTCGTGGGTCCGAGCGGCGCCGGGAAGACGACCTTCGCGTCACTGATCCCGCGCTTCTGGGATGCGACCGAGGGGAGCGTGCGCGTACGTGGGACCGACGTTCGGGACTGCGGCGTCGCGGACCTGAGATCGCGGATCGGCATCGTGCCGCAGGACCACCCGCTCTTCGCCGGCACGATCGGGGAGAACATCGCGTACGGGCGGCCGGACGCGGACCGCCGGGCGATCGAGGAGGCGGCGGCGGCGGCGCACGCGCGCGAGTTCATCGAGCGGCTTCCGGACGGCTACGACACGCGGGTCGGCGAGCGCGGGGTCCGGCTCTCCGGCGGGCAACGTCAGCGGATCGCGATCGCCCGCGTCCTCCTCAAGGGACCCGAGATCCTCATCCTGGACGAGGCGACGAGCGGCCTGGACGCCGAAAGCGAGGCGCTGGTCGAGGAGACGCTGCAGCTCGCCTCCACCGGGCGAACGACCGTGATCATCGCCCACCGCCTGCGCACGGTGCGGCGTGCCGATCGACTGTTCGTCCTGGATCGGGGGCGCCTCGTCGACAGCGGCCCGCACGACACGCTGATCGGCCGCTGCGCACTCTACGCCCGCCTCTACGAGGGTCAGCAACTGGGCTAGCGAAGGAGGGTTTCGATCTCCTCCGTCAGGGATGCGGCGGTCTGGGGACCGAGGAGTTCCTTACGGATCCAGCCCTCCGGGTCCACAATCACCGTGGTCGGAAACCCGACGGCTCCGAAGGTGGCAACGGCGTCATCCATCCCCATCATCCAGTTGGGGTATTCGACGCCGAAGTCCTCGAGGAAGTCACGGATCTCATCGACGTCGCCGGAGTCGACGGCGAGTCCCAGGATGACGACGGGTCGGTCGTCGTAGATGCGGGCCAACTCCACGAGTTCCGGCAGCTCGTCGCGGCACGGGAGGCACCACGTACCCCAGAGGTTCGCGACGACCACGTTGCCGCGCAGATCGCGAAGGCTCGCCTCGCCGCCGTCCAGGGTGCGAAACACGTTGCCGGGTGCGGGCTTCGCGCCCGAAGGCACCCCATCCGGGGCGCTCGCGGCCAGGTCACCGTCCGCCGCGCCCCCGGCGGCTTCGGACGCGTCGTCGCCCGCGGCGCACCCGAGTCCCATCAGCGCAACGAGCGCGACAGCACTCCACCCACCCGTCGTCCGGTCAGCTCTCATCATCCGCCTCCGGCGTGAGGACGGCTCCCGGCAGCGCCCAGGTCAGCCGACCCGCGTCGACTACGAAGGTGCCGCCCACCAGCACATAGTCCACGCCCGACGCGTACTGGTGCGGTTCGAAGAACGTCGCGTTGTCCTGAAGTTCGTCCAGGTCCAGCACGGCGATATCCGCCACCATTCCCTCCCGGATGAGACCCCGGTCGCGGAGCCCCATGACCTGCGCCGGGAGACTCGTCATCGAGCGCACCGCGCTCTCCACCGACAGGATGCCGAGATCCATGGCGTAGCGCTTGATCTTGCGCGGGAACGTGCCGTAGAAGCGCGCATGCACAGGTCCGTCGTCCAGGAGGGAGATCCCGGCGTCGGACGCCGTCACAAGCCACGGATGAGCCGAGAACTCCTCGACATCGATCTCGGACAGGGAGAACCCCCGCACGCGCGCCCCGCCCGGTCTCGCGCGGTCGCCCTCGAGCTGCAGCCGGATCGCCACCTCGACCGGGAACGCGTCCCATTCGGCCGACAACTCGGCCACCGTCTTGCCCACCAGCGTCTCATCGGGATGGTCCATGATGACGAGGTTCTCGGGCCCGCCGCGGCGGCTGATCTCGTGGGCGATATCGAGGCGGACCCGTTCGCCGCGTTCGGGATCGGAGAGCGCATACGTCAGCACCGCGGCGTAGTCGACCGCTTCCTGGCCGCCCGGACGCCCGCCCGGTCCGCCGCCCGGGAAGATCCAGCGGGGGAGGAGCACGGTGCTCCCATCGCTTCCCGTCGTGTTGTAGGGGTACTGGTCGGCGAAGATCGGAACTCCGCGCGCCCGGGCCCGCTCAATCAGGTCGACGAGCGCCCTTCCCGCGCCCCAGAAATCCGCTCCGCGGGCCTTGATATGGGTTGCCACGGTCGTCACGCCCGTGCGTTCCGCGACTTCGATGTCCTCGAGGACCGTCTGGATCATCGTCGGCGGCCCCGGATCGTCCTGGCTCGGCCAGAACCACATCGGCGTCATACCCGAACTGCGTTCGTGCACGATGTAGATCCCGCCGCCCCGTCCTGCCGCCTCGACGAGCGGGAAGAGTTCGGACGTCTCGCTCCAGATCCCCGGCACGTACTCGAGCCCGGCGCTGAGGCCGTACGCGCCCTCCGCCATCCCCTGCTCCACCATCTCCGTCATGCGCTCAACCTCGGCCGGGGTCGATGGCCGCATGAAATCGTCGCCGAGCGCCATGCGGCGGATCGTGTTGTGCCCGACCATAAGCGCCGCGTTGGGGCCGTGGCCGCGGGACTCCAGGCGGCCGCGCTGGTCCGAGATCGGCCACTGCCCCCCGCCGTCCTGGTTGATGACGACGGTGGTGATGCCCTGACTCACGAGGTTCGGGGCGGCCCGGCGGCGCGCACCCTCGCTTCCGGCGTCTCCCTCCGCGTCGAGTCCCTGGTCCGCGTGAGAATGAATGTCGATGAAGCCGGGGACGACGTACCGGCCATCGAGTTCGATCATGCGGTCGGCCGTGGCGTCGGCCAGATCCCCGACGCGGAGGATGCGCCCGTCGCGAATCCCCACATCCGCGCGGAACCATGGATTCCCCGTGCCGTCCAGGACGCGTCCGCCACGCAGCAGGATATCGAACGCCGGTTCCTGAGCGGCCGCGTTCGCGATGTGCAGGAAGCCGAGGACGGCGGAAAGAAGGAGCGTGCGAAGGTCACTGCGTTTCATGATCGCTTCTCCCGAGAGAGATCCGAGGTCGTCGGCCGAAAGCTACGACAGGTCGCCCACGGGTCCAACCGGGCGGTTTGGCGCTCGGCATGCGACGGGGTAACATCGGCGGGCCATGAACGATCTCCTTCTGCGCGCGCTCGCGCGCCAACCCGTGGAGCGGACGCCGGTGTGGTTCATGCGGCAGGCGGGACGCTCCCTCCCCGCCTATCGCGAACTCCGACGGGAGCGCGGGTTTCTCGAACTTGTACGCGACCCGCAGGCGGCCGCGCAGGTCACGCGACTCCCGCTCGAGTACTTCGATGTCGACGCGCTCGTCCTTTTCATGGATCTGTCGACGCCATTCGAGGCTGCCGGAATCGAGATCGAACTGCGCGCCGGCGTCGGGCCCGTTCCCCTCCCCCCCTGGGGCGGCCTCGCCGACGCGGAACGCCTGCGCCCGTTCGAGCCGCGCGACCGCCTCGCGTTCGTGCTCGAGGCGATCCGCGTCCTCGCCGCGGACGAAGAGCGCCCGATCATCGGCTTCGTGGGCGCCCCGTTCACGCTGTGTTCGTACCTCGCTCGCGGCACGCGCGACAGCCGGCTCGCGCAACTGCGGGCCTTCATGCTCCGGTCCCCGGCGCTCTGGGACCGGCTCGCGGGGTTCTGGGCCGAACACCTGGCGGAGTTCGCGATCGCCCAGTACGAGGCCGGCGCCAGCGCGATCCAGGTGTTCGATTCCTGGTGCGGCATCCTCGACCCTCACAGGTACCGGACGCATGTGCTTCCGTACTCACGCCGCCTGCTGGAACGGCTCCGTGAGAAGGGGATCCCCACCGTGCACTATGGCGCCACACACGCCGCGGTGGCGGAGGCGGGAGGCGACGCGATCAGCGTTGATTGGCGCACGCCCCTCGACGAGGCATGGGACATCATCGGGCCGGAGCGCGCGATACAGGGGAACCTCGACCCGGCCTGCATTCTCGCGGGCGACGAGGCGGCGCGCGCGGGTACGCGCGATGTGCTGCGCCGAGCCGGTGGCAGGCCCGGACATGTCTTCAACCTCGGGCACGGCCTCCACCCGGATTCCGATCCGGAGGTCATCGGCGCCGTCGTCGACGAGGTGCGGCGCTGGAATCCGCCGGACAAGAACCGCTGAGGGCGTTCCCGCGCGGGAACGCCGGCAGCCGGGACGACCTCAGGCGCCAGCGGCGAGACCCTCCGCCACCGACTCGGCTTCGGCGATCCGACTCGATATGCCCAGCCGTCCGGTGTAGCCGGCGGCGAGCGTGATTCCGGGAGGAAGATCGAGTCCATCCAGCGCGGTCCACGAGCCGTCATACGCCGGGAGCCGTGGCCGGGCCACGCGGATCGGGGTCGCCGCCACGCCATGGATCGCCTCGTACTCGTCCGCCGCGGTCTGCTCGAGTCGGGCTACGTCCCATGCGGCCACACCAGGGTCCAGGCCGCCGCCCAGATAGGCCGTGCAGACGCCGTCGCGCCCGAACAGCGAGGCGTTCCACGTCACCCCGCGCGTACGCCACCGTTCTCCCAGCGCGACCTGGAACCCGAACCCTTCGGGCGCGCTCTCCACTTCCAGCGGCACCACGGCCACGCGGTGGTACCGCAGCCCCGCGAGACGGTCCGCGGCCGCGGGCGCGACGTTCCTCAGAAGATCCGCCGCGGCGGAGGCCGGCGTAGCGATCGCCACGTGGTCCACGGCTTCCGAGTCCGGGCACCCGCCCGCGTGGCCGATCTCGAATCGCCGACCGGAGCGTCGGATGTCCTCGACCGGTGTGGACACGCGGATCCGTTCCGCATGCCGCCGCGCGATCGCGCGCGGGAGGGTCGCCATGCCGGCCCGAAACGTGAAGGCGGGCGCGGTGGCGGCCGGCTCCCAGCGCCGAGCCGCGGCGAGCAGGCTGCGCTTCACGCCCAGCGGCCCGAGGAGCATCGGGAGGACGCGCGCCGCCGGCATCGTCTCGGGATCGGATCCGAAGGTCGCGGAAATCAGGGGACCGAAGAGCCGCCCGTACGCCTCGCGCCCGACCTTGCGGCGGAAATAGCGGGCCACGGACTCCGGCGGCCGAATCCCCCGGGTCAAGGGTTCGAGGGCGGCGCGGACGCGGCCCGCCGGCGATAGCAGGTCGCCCGTCAGGAGCCCGCGCGGCCGGTGCGGCACGGCCCTAAGGCGGCCACGGGCCCAGATGAACAGCCGCGCTCCGGGCCGCGCCTTCAGAATCTCCCCCCGAAGCTCCAGTTCGTCGACGAGTCGCTGCACCGGGGGCGAAAGCCGCGTCCGCTGGGGGCCGAGTTCGACGACCCGGCCGTCGTGGCGGGAGGTGCGGATCACCCCGCCGACGTCATCGGCCCCCTCGAAGAGGATCGAGTCGACGCCACGCCGCGCCAGGGCGTGCGTGAGCGCCAGCCCGGTGATCCCTCCGCCGATGATTCCGACCCGCATGCCTCCCCCCTTCCAGCGTTCGGCAAGGAGGCGGCAACGTTCGGAACGCTCCCGGCGCGGGCAAGCCGGGGACCGCGCCGATATGTTCGAGCGATGGCGAACTTCCAACCCCGACCCGCCGTCCTCCTCCTGAACTTCGGCGAACCGAGAGGAGCGGACCCGGGCGCCGTCACCCGCTTCCTGGAGCGGATCTTTCTGGCGAACGCGCGGCTGGAGCCGCACACGGACATGGCGGCGGCCCGTACACGAAGCCGCGAGCTTGCGCGGCGGCGGACGCCCGGTCTGCTCGAAGTCTACGAAAGGATCGGTGGCTCACCGCTCGATCGGCAGGCGGAGGCGCAGGGCGCCGCGCTCGACCGGGCGCTGAAGACCCGTGGCCACCCGATGAGCGTGACCGTGGGTATGCAGTTCACCGAGCCATCGATCGAGGAAGCTCTGCGCCGCTTGCGCGAGACGGGGGCGGCGGCAGTCGTTCCTCTGCCCGTCTACCCGCTCTGCGGCCCTTCGACCACGGTCGCGGCGCTGAACGAAGTCGAGAGAGCGCTCGAACGTATCGGATGGCGCCCCGAGGTGCGCGGCGTGACCGGGTGGCATCGTCATCCCCTCTACGTACGTCTTCGCGCCGATGCGATCCGCCGCGCCGCCGCGGAAGCCGGCTGGAGCCTGACCGATCCGGGGGTCCGTCTCGTGTTCAGCGCCCATGGCACCCCGCTTCGGTACATCGAAGAGGGCAGCCGCTACGTGGAATACGTCGAGGAGTGGTGCGCAACCCTGGCCCGCGCCCTGGACGTAAACACGTGGACGCTCGGTTACCAGAACCACACGAACCGGCGGATCGAATGGACCCCGCCGAACATCGAGACCGCGCTGGAGCACCTCCCGGGCGTCGCGAAGATCCTCGTCGACCCCATCAGCTTCATGCACGAGCAGTCGGAGACGCTGATGGAACTGGACGTGGATCTCGCTGGGCACGCCGCCGCACTCGGCCTCGAGTTTCGCCGCGTCGGCGTACCGCACGACGATGAAACGTTCGCCGAGGTGCTGGCCGACCTGGCGCTGGCGGCACTGGGCGTCGACCTTCCGGCCCTGCCTCCGCGGACTTCGTGCCGGTGTCGCCCGGGAACGGATGTCTGCTTCAACGGCGAGCCGTTTTCCTGACTTCGGAGTGCCGGAAGAGTCAGCCCTCCGGGCGCGCGGTCAGGTCTTCGATCACACGGCCACCGACGCTGTCCACCTGGCCGCGGATGACACACGCCAGCATGTCGGCGGCTTCGCGCAGCATCGACGCCGGTTCCCGCCGGTCGCCCTCGAAACGCACGACCTCGCCGAGGAAGATCCCGACCAGTTGAGTGGACCCGGAGGCGTCGCTGCCCGCCTTGATCGCGTCGTCGTACGCCGCGCCGGGGACGCTGGCCCTCCACGGCTCATCCCGCTCGGATCCGCCCGGCGACGCCCGGTCCATGGGCACGAGCGCGAGCAGGCTGCCTTCCATGCCGGGACCACCCTTCCGGACGTTCAGCGCGAGCGCGACCGGCCTGTCGAAAAGGTCCATCTCGAGGAAGTCCTTCACGCTGTCTCGGGGGATGGCGCAGCGCCCGATCGGCCTGTCTTCGTGGAAGGTTCCGATGCAGATGCTGCCCCGGGGAGTCAGGTGGTGTTCGATCGGCCGGACATCGAGCTTGACGGGAGTGGCGGTGCCGACGAGGACGTGTTCGCGGCGACTCTCGGCCTCGCGTGACGGGGGGAGCATGTCTCCGAAGAACAGTGTCGTCATCCCATCACCTCCCGGTCGGTCGCCGCCCTCTTCCTCCCGAGCACCGATACGCGATCGCGCCCCACATGTTCCAATGTCGCCCGGGCGGGCAGCGCGCGATAGTCTGACCGCGCTCGCGCACGCGATGGCGTACGAATCGAACATGGAGAATGTATGACCCGCAGCTTTCTCGATGTCGTCGAGGCGTGGAACGGCGAGTCCGTCGTCACCACGTTCGACTCCGCCACCGGGGCCTGGATGTTCGTCGCGCTGCACGATACGCGGCTGGGGCCGGCTGCCGGAGGAACCCGGATGGCCTCCTATCCTGCGCCCGTCGACGGTCTGATCGACGCCATGCGCCTTGCCGAGGGCATGACCTGGAAGTGGGCGGGCGTCGGCATTCGGTTCGGCGGCGGCAAGGCGGTCATCGCCATCCCGGACGACCTGGGCGACGAAGCCCGCGCGGGCCTGGTCGATCGATATGCGGCACATCTCGTCTCGCTCCGCGGCGCCTTCCAGACCGGCGTCGACATGGGTACGACCCCGGAGGACATGGCCCGTATCGGCGCCATCTCCGGGTACGCCGTCGGCCTCGTGGACGGGAAGCCGGGCGATCCCGGGCCGTACACGGCGCGTGGCGTGTTCGCCGGGATCCGGGCCGCACTCGCGCACCGGTTCGGCGAGGCGGCTGTCGGCGCCCGCTCCGTACTCGTGCAGGGGCTCGGCGACGTCGGCTTCCCGCTCGCCGGGCTTCTCGCCGAGGCCGGGGCGGCGCTCTACCTGACCGACCTGCGCGAGGACGCCGCCGAGCGGGCGCAGGCCCGCTTCGGGGGGACGGTCATCCCCGCCGGCGATATTTGGGACGTAGATGTGGACGTGTACGCGCCCTGCGCTGTCGGGGCGACCCTGAATCCGGATACGATCCCCCGCCTGCGCTGTGGGATCGTCGCCGGTTCCGCGAACAACCAGCTTCTTTCGGAGGCCGACGCGGAGAGGCTGCGCGAGCGCGGGATCCTTTACGCCCCCGACTACGTGATCAACGCCGGGGGGGCGGTCGCCTTCGCCGCCATCCACCAGGGCGAGCGGGACGAGACGCGGCTCCGGGCCCAGGTCGACGAGATCGGGTCGTCACTGCGAGAGATGTTCGAGGAAGCGGCCTCCGCCCGAGAATCGCCGCTTCACGCGGCCCGCCGACGGGCGCAGCGGTTCCTCAACGCCAATGGCGGACCGTCAGCCGGCGCCCGCTAGCGGCGGGAGGCGATGCGGTCCAGCGGCTTCTTCGTGATGTCCGGAACGAGCGCGTCGTCCGCCGGATAGCCCACGACGAGCAACAGGAAGGGCCGTTCGTTGGGGGGGCGGTCGAGGACCTTGTTCAGGAAGCCCATGGGGCTCGGCGTGTGGGTGAGGGTGGCGAGCCCCGCGTGGTGCAGCGCCGTGATGAGGATCCCGGTGGCGATGCCGACGGATTCCGTCACGTAGTAGTTCTTGAGCTTCTCCTCGCCGCGCACTTCGTAACTCTCCGCGAAGATCGCGATGAGGACGGGCGCCGTCTCCAGGAACGGTTTGTGTTCGTCCGTTCCGAGGTGCGCGAGCGCTTCGAGCCAGGCGGCCGGCGCGCGATGCTCGTAGAAGTCGCGCTCCTCCTTCTCTGCTTCCGCCCGGATCCGGTGCTTCACCTCCGGGTCGCGCACGACGACGAAGTGCCACGGTTGCCGGTTCGCGCCGTTGGGAGCCGTGCCCGCCGCCTCGATGCAGGCATCGATGACCTCCTCGGGGACGGGCTCGTCGGTGTACTCGCGTACCGTCCGGCGGCGCCGCATCTCGTCGCGGAAGGCCCGCGCGCGGCTCACCATGTCGTCCTCCCCGCGCCGCGTGAACGTCGTAAGCGGAACCGGACGGTACGCCCCCCCGTCGGTCACAGGATCGATGCCGGATTCAGCGGATCCCGACGAGGCCGCGCGTCGCCTGGATCAGCTCGCGGGAATCGTATCCGACCCCGTCCTTGAACACCCAGCGGACCGCGCGAATGGCGCTCGGGTCGCTCCCCGGATCGCCGTTCAGGACGATGAGGTCGGCGAGTTTTCCGACTTCCACGGTGCCGAGTTCGTCATCGACGCCGAGGATCTTCGCGCCGTTGGCGCTCACCACCTGCACGGCCTGCACCGGCGTGAGCCCGGCCTCGAGCAGCAGCTCGAAGTTCCGCTGATTCCCGAAACCGGGAAGCGCTCCGCCGTTGCCGGTGGGATCGACGCCCGAGGCGAGCAACCCGCCGGCGTCGACGAACGCCTTCTCGAAGCGCATTTCGTTCCGGAAGTTCTCGGGGTCGGGTCCCATCTCCTGGATACGCCCCCGCTCATCCAGGTAGGCTTCCCGGAGGTCCGGAGCCATCAGCTCGAGCGTCCGCTCGTCCACGACGTCGCGGTCGGGAAAGAAGGCCTCGTAGACCGAGAGCGTGGCGGTGAGTCCCACGCCACCCTCCACCATGGCCTCGATCGTCTCCCGGGCAATGGGGCCCGTGGGGTCCGAGCCGCCGGCACGCTGCATGATGTTGCCGGGACAACGGTCCGGCTCCTTCTCCGGCACGAAATCGGACGCCGTGAGCATCCCGTGCTCGAGGTTGTCGATCCCCAGCGCCACGGCCTCCTGGAAGCTCACCGAGCACAGGTGTCCGGTGACGCGGAGGCCCAGACGGTGCGCCTCCTCGATCGCCGCCCCCAGTTCCGCGCTCCCGATCGACGTGTACGCCTTCACCCAGGTGGCCCCCTCCTCCGCCCAGTACTCGACGAAGCGCCGCGCCTGTTCGGGGGAAGTCATGCGGGCCTGGTGGGGCGAGCCCGTCGAGCCGGTGATGTACGGCGCCGTGATGTGGATGCGGGGACCCGGCGAATCGCCGCGGTCGATCGCGTCCTTCAGATGGACATCCGCGTAGGGAGTGAAGCTCCCGGTCGTGCGGATCGTCGTGACGCCGGAGCCCAGGTAGAGCCGCGGCGCGCTGTAGCCGAGCTGTACGCGCCGTCCCCCCACGGAGGTGTAGAACAGATGGTCGTGCATGCCGACCATCCCGGGGATGACGGTGTGGCCGCCCAGATCGTGACGGTCCGCATCCTCCGGTACGGCGACGGACGAGGCGGGGCCCACAGCGGCGATCCGCCCGTCGCGCAGCAGCACCGTCTGATTTTCGAGGACCGGGCCGCCGGTGCCGTCGATCACGCGGACGCCTTCGAGCGCCACGGTCGGCCCCTGCACGGCGACGTAGCCGCGAGTTTCCTCGGACAGCCGACCGTAGCTCTGCGCGACCAGCCCATCGGTGAGCCCGGCCGTCATGGCCGCACAGGCGGCGAGAACCGCGGACGCGGCGCGAGCCGCGGAGATCGTGTTTCCGGCACGGCGATATTCGCTGGACATCTTCGTTCCTCTCTTGACGGGTCCCTTCTCGACGGGCGCCCGGGTCACCGAATCCCCACCATCCCCTTCACGGAGTCGATGAGCTTCTCCGAGTCGTAACCGACGCCGTCCTTGAACACGACCGTGACGTTCCTGATGATCGCGGAATCCGACTCGAGATCGCCGTCGAGCACGACGAGGTCCGCGAGTTTCCCGCGTTCTATCGTCCCAAGCTCGTCGTCCACGCCCATGATGCGGGCGCCGTTCGCGCTCACGATCCGGACCACGGTGGGGGCGTCGAACCCCGCTTCGATGAGAAGCTCGTAGTTGCGCTGGTCTCCGAAGCCGGCGATCGCCCCGCCGATCCCCGTCGGATCCACGCCGGCCGCGAGCACGCCCCCGGCCTCGACGAAGCCGCGCTCGAACGCCATGTGCTTCTGGAGGTGCGCCTCCGTCATCGGCCAATCCGGGTTCGCCTCGATCGCGTCCACGGTCTCCAGGTAGTCCTCCCGCACCTCGGGCGCCATCGCCTCCAGCGTGCGCTCGTCGAGGACGGCCCGTCCCTTCGTCATGGGCTCGATCACGGCCATCGTCGAGGTCATCCCCACATCGTTCTCGACCATGGAGAGGATCAGCGCGCGGGCCGTCTCCCCCGACGGGTCCCCCTCTTCCCCGACCGTGACCATGGAATTGGGTGGACACTCGTCGGGCTGCTTGCGCGGATCGAAGTCCGTCGCGGTTCCGAACCCGTGCTCGATGTTGTCCATTCCCAGATCGACGGCTTCCTGGAAGGTGATCGAACAGATGTGGCCCGTGACCCGAAGGCCCTGCGCGTGCGCCTCCCCGATGACGGCGGCGAGTTCCGCGCGGCGGATCGTCGTGTACGCCTTGATCCAGGAGACGCCCTCTCCGGCCCAGTAGCGGACGAAGCGGCGCGCCTCCTCGGGCGAGTTGACCTGCGCCATGTCGCCGAGCGCCGGGTTGGGCCCCGTGACGTACGGCGCCGTCACGTGCATGCGGGGCCCCGGCGCGAGTCCCCGTTCGATGCTCGATTTGACATTGAGGTCAGCGTAGGGCGAGACGCTGCCTGTCGTGCGAATCGTCGTGACCCCCGCCGCGAGATAGAGGCGCGGGGAGGAGATGTTGCCCTGGGCCATGCGGCCCCCGGCCCCCATGAAGAACATGTGGTTGTGGAGCCCGATCATCCCCGGGATCACGGTGTGTCCCGGCAGTTCGCGGACCTCGGCGTCCGGCGGGATCTCCACCGTGCCCGCCGGACCGACCGCGGCGATCCGGTTTCCCTCGATCACGACCGTCTGGTTGGTGCGGCCGGCGGCGCCGGTCCCGTCGATGACCTTGACGCCGGTGAGAGCGACGGTCGGGCCGGCGACGGATACGAACTCCGAGGTCGCGTCGTTGAGTTCGGCCGCGGACTGCGCGGACAGGTCGGCCGGGGCGAGAAGGACCGCGAGCGCCACGGGGGCCGCGATGAGCTGTCTCATGGGGAGACTCCTGTGAATTGGGCCGTTCAGGGCCCGAAAACGTACCGCATCACGGCTCCACCGTGAACACCATCTTCATGCCCGCCTCCAGGTGCTCGGCGATGTGGCAGTGCAGCATCCAGCGGCCGGGATTCGAGAGTTCGAGCAGGAGGTCGAGCGAACCGCCCACGGGGACGACCGCCGTGTCCTTCCAGGCGAGGTTGTCGTGCGCCACGCCGTTTGTGGCGAGGACGAGGAAGCGCTGGCCGTGGATATGGATCGGGTGCTGCATCTGGTGCAGCGTCTCCCGGCGGCTCCGGAGCCGCAGTTTGACGACGTCGCCCACGCGGAAGTTCCACCGGATCGCCTCGTTCTCGAGCCCCGTGGAGGGTTCGCGCAGGGTCCATGACACGTTTTCCGGCGTCGATATGAGGTTCATCATCGGCATCGTTCCCGACCACTCGATCGGGTGGAAGTACGCCGAGTCCACCTGCATGAGACGCTCGACGACGAGTGGGAGGTCGCGCGTCGTCATGTCGAGTTCCAGCGTGAGGTCCACCGGCCGGTCGAAGAGGGGGCGGTACGGCGCGATCTCGTCGCGCGCCCGGCCGTTCTCCCGCAGCGCCTCGAAGGTCGTGGTCAGGTCCGGCGTCGCGTCCCCGCTGCCGACGCGAACGACCCCCAGCGTGTCCTGTTCGGGGAAAAAGCTGCCGCCGATGTGGTCGATCCCCTGGACCCCGTTCAGGAGGGCGTAGCTCCCGCTCTCGGGGAAGGCGACATGCACGATGTAGCGTTCCGCCGGCGCGATGATCACGCTCTCGACCCACGCCTCCCGCTCGAAGTTGCCCACGTCGGCGCCCACGAGCTTCATGGGCGCTCCCCCGAAGGAGAGGTTGAACGTCCGCGTGTTCGACGCGTTCGTGAAGTAGAAGCGGACGACGGACCCGCGCTCAACGTCCAGCGCGTAGTCGGGCTCCCCGTTCACGAGCATGGTGTTGCCGAAGCGGCCCATGAGGGCGTGCGTGGCGCGCTCCAGTCCGAAGGGGACGATCCCGTGCTCGCCCACGAGCAGGTCGTCGAGCATCACGATCTCCTCGCGGTGCACGGGTCCGAAGTAGTCGGGATCTTCCGACCGCACCATGAGGTTGCCGGCCAGCCCCAGGTCCTGCTGGACGTCCTCGCGGTGGTGGGGGTGGTACCAGTAGAGGCCGGGGTCGGGGAAGTGCACCGTGTAGCGGAAGCTCTCGCCGGGCAGCACGACATCCTGTGTCAGGCCCGGGACGCCGTCGAAGCGGTTGTCGAGCCGGAGTCCGTGCCAGTGGATCGCGGTCGGCCAATCGATCCGGTTCGTGAAGTCGATCGTGACGGTCGCGTCCTCGGGGACCCAAAGGAGGGGCCCAGGGATCTGCCCGTTGAAGCCGTAGCCGAGGAGCTCGCGGCTCCCGATGCGGCGGCGCACGTAGACGGCGTCGAGGGAGAGCGAGTCGCCGTCGCCGAGTTCGATCAATTCGCGGGGGCGCGCATCGACGATCTCGCCTTCCCATCCGTCTCCCGGCAGCCAGGGCTGCACGTCCGGCCGAAGCTCCATGAGCGACGGGAGCATCATGACCCCGTCGGGCATCGGCACCCCGCTCCAGGCGTCGTCCATCGCCATCTCGCCGGGACCCATCCGCGAGGCGCCGAGCGCGAACTCGAGGAAGTCGGCGGGCTGCATGCGGCTGGAAGGCGACTGGGCCCGCAGCACGTAGGGACCCGCCGGCTCCACGTCCGCCCCCTCGGCCCCTCCGGGCTCCGATCCGGACTCCGCCGTGACGAGGACGAGGAACTTGTTGAACGCGACCTGCCCCACCTCGACGCGTCCGCGTGCGGGGACCTCGCCGAGCCGCTCGATGGGCCATAACACCTGGGTCGAGGCCCAGGCGACGTAACGGTCGTACGGACCGAGCGTCGAGGGCGGCGGAAGGTCCGTCGAGATCACGGCGTCGTACAGAAGCCGCCCGTCCGGCGTCACCCCCATCGAGAACGGCCCCCGAGGTCGGCGCAACTCGACCGTACCGGCCGCGCCGGGCACGCGGGGCGTCGGGAACAGGGACATGCAGTACAGGTCGGCGTTCGCAGCGGCCCCCTGCTCTTCGCCGGGCGTGCAGGGAGCGGCCTCCTGTCGCGGCGGCATCTTCGGGGGCGCCGCGCCCACCCACAGCCAGAGCGCCCCGCACAGCGCCCCGGCGGCACCGAGCGCCGTCGCACCGGCCGCGATGGCGCTTCGCCCGGATGAACGCCAGGCCCCGGAGGTCAATGGAGAGCTCGCGTGCGCCCCCCGTCGACGGCGATGGACACGCCGGTGACGTAGCTGGCGCGCTCGGAGGCGAGGAACGCCACGACCGCGGCGAACTCGCGCGGATCGCCGAGACGGTTCGCCGGGATTGCGGCGTGCCACCCCGCTTCCACCTCCTCCGTCGAGATCCCCGCGGCTTCGGCGCGCACGGCGGCCAGCTCCTCAAGCCTCGCGGTGCGCGTGAAACCGGGGAGCACATTGTTCACCGTCACGCCATACGCCGCGACCTCGTTCGAAAGAGATTTGGCAAAGCCGGTCACGGCGGCGCGCACACTGTTGGAAAGGATCAGGTCAGCCTCCGGTTCCTTGGCGGCGACAGAAGTGATGTTCAGGATCCGTCCCCAGCCCCGCTCCTTCATGCCGGGCAGGACGGCGCGGGTGAGATCGAGGGCGCTCTCCAGGTTGAGCCGTACGGCCGCTTTCCACGCCGCCCGGTCGTGGTCCTCGAACTTCCCTGCCGGCGGGCCGCCCGCGTTGTTCACGAGGATATCCACGCGTCCGAAGCGGGCCATCGCCGCTTCGACCAGGCCGCCCACGGCCGCGGGGTCCGACAGGTCGGCCGGGATTCCGACGACATCGCCCGGTCCGCGTGCGTCCGCGGAGGCCACGGCCTCCATGAGCGCCGCCTTCCCTCGCGCGCACATCAGCAGGTGCGCCCCTTCCGCCGCCAGTTCTTCCGCCACGGCCCGGCCGAGGCCCCTGGACGAGGCGGCCACCAGGGCGACGCGGCCCGCGATCCCCAGGTCCATCAGTCGTCCGTGTCGTGAAAGTAGGAGTCGGTCCCGTCGAGCCAGTCCGTGCGGGGGGGACAGAAAATGTCGAGATCCAGCGTCTTTTCGAGTGCTATGGCCTTGTGCGGGACGTGAGAGGGGATATGGAGGATCTCGCCCGCTCGTACGACGACTTCGTCCTGCCCGTCCTCGCCCAGCCAGAAGTGCAATGCACCCTCGAGGATGTATGTGAACTGTTCATTCTCGTGCGAGTGGGTGGGAACGACCGCACCCTTCTCGAGCAGAACCTGCGCAATCATGGCCCGGTCTCCCGTCACCATGCGCCGGCCCAACTGCCCGGTCACGCGCTCCCAGGGCAACTCCTCCCAGCGGAAATGCCGGGGCTTCGCTTCGCTCATGACGTTCCCTCCCTGCGTGATGTATTCCGGATCCGGTCGGCGGACGATGAGCCGCCTACCGATTCCCGGCAAGCGTCCACGCGACGCCCGCGCGAATGTTCCAGTCTCCGCTCATTTCGGTGGTTCCGTGCCCCAACGCGGCGTCGATGGCCACCGGTCCCCGTTTCCACTCCACCGTGGCCCGGAGTTCGCCGAGGTCGCCGGTGCCGGGCGGAGACACGCTTCTTGTACTGGACCGCCCTCGGGTCCCGACGGAAAGCCGCCAGCTCGGAGCTGCGTCCCACAGAGCCTCGAACGCATAGGCGAAGGCATCATTCTGTTCAAAGGGCTCGGCCGGCACTTCCAGGATGCCGACGCCGAACCAGCCGGTCGCACGCCAGCGGGCGGAGACCCAGGAGAACAGGGCCGCGATCGTGACGTCGGTTGTATTCGTGCCGATCCCCTTCGTTTCGTCGGAGTTCGGCAGTTTGACTCCCAGGTGCCCACCGGCCGAGAAGCCCGTGGGTCCTCCAAGGGGGGCGATGGAGACTGCGAGTTCGAAATCGCCCACGTCGCGCGTCGTTCCGTCTCGGACGGAAGGGTCAAGCTCGATGGCGGGAGCCGGGTCTCGCGCCTCGATCGAGAGAACCTTCCGGGCCGCCCCCTTCAGTTCGAGCACCGCGTGCGGTCCGATCGCCCAGGCGGCGTGGAGGACGGGGAAGGCGTCAAGATCTCCTCCGAGCCCCGCGAGCGGGAAGGCCGCGTTCGTCGTACGCGTGAAACCGACGCCGATCAAGGTTTCGCCGCCCTCCACGCCCACGGGCTGCACGAGAGCGTCGCGCTTCAGTTGTGCCGCCGCCGACCCTGGAAGGACGAGGCCTAGCACCGCGACGAAAAACAACGAGAGCCCGACGCATGTACGCCGGGCTCTCGGGAACAGCGGCGAAGCGGACCGCCGGCAGGAAGCCGGCCGGCCGGCGCGACTCAGTTTCGAGCCGCCTGCATGATGTCGTTCACGTAGCCATCCAGCCGTGCCATGACTTCGATGGTTTCCGCCTGCGTTCCGGCCGCGGCCAGTTCTCTTGCCAGATTGAGAAGCAGCGCGCGCACGGCGTCCGGATTCCCACCTCCCACCGATGGCGTTGCGGCCGCGGGGGCCGCCTTTGCCCGCGCCTTGCGCTTTGCCGGGGCCCTGCGTTCCGCCACGGCCGGCTTCCCCGTCCCGGCAGCCGCCCTCGCCAGGCGCCGCTTGACTTGAAGCGGATACTTCGCGTGGAACTGCCGCGCCGAAAGTTTGGCCACGGATCCATCGATCTCGCAGGCGCGCGTAAAGAGGTCCTTGTTCTTGACGTTGGGGTTCGCCTTGAGCCTGCGCGTCACGTATTTCAGGACCGCGGCACTCACATCCCCCCCGGAAGCGGCCGGTGCCGGGCGCTTCCGGACACGAACCCGCGCGGCCTTGGGCTTCTTGCTCGGTCCCGCGGTTCCCGCGAGCCGCCGCTTTACCTGCAGCGGATATTTGGCGTGGAATTGCCTCGGGTTCAGCTTCCCGATGGTCTTGTCTATGAGTTTCGCTCCTTCGAAGAGCGTTGCGTTCGAGACCGCGGGGTCCTTTGTCAACTCCGTCTCTATGAATTTCATCACGTTTTCGCTCATTGTGCCTCCTCCTGCAGACCTGTGCGCCCGAAGATAGATGCCGATGGCGCATCCTCACGGTGTGGAATGAACCAATGATCTCCTCCGGTGCACCGCGAGTCAACTGTACGCCAAGTAATAGATGTACGACCTTGTCCCGGACGTCCCGCTTTCTGGGGTCACCGCGCGGACGTAGCTTCCCGCCCATGCAACCTCGATTGACGTCCACCCTGATGGCCGCCGTGGCGTGGTGCCTGCTCTCGGCGCCGGCGCACGCGCAGGGGTCGCGCCTTCCCGGCGCGATCGAAGCGGGACTCATCCTCCGGCAGCTCGATGGGGTGAAGAGGGTCCTCGTCGTGGCGGCGCACCCGGACGACGAGGACACGGCTCTGCTGACCACGCTCGCGCGCGGATGGGGGGTGGAGGCCGCCTACTTCTCGTTCACGCGAGGCGAGGGAGGCCAAAACCTCATCGGCACCGAACTCGGCGAGGGACTCGGCATCATCCGCTCGGGCGAACTGCTGGCCGCCCGCAGGATCGACGGGGCGCAGCAGTTCTTCGGCCGCGCGTTCGACTTCGGCTACTCGAAGACCGCGGAGGAAACCTTCGCGAAGTGGCCGCGCGAGCGCGTCCTCTCCGACCTGGTGTGGACCATCCGACGCTTTCGTCCTCATGTGCTCATCACGATGTGGAGCGGAACGGAGCGGGACGGCCACGGGCACCACCAGGTATCGGGCCTTCTCACGCGCGAGGCCTTCGATGCCGCCGGAGACGCCAGCCGCTTCCCCGAACAGCTGGCGGCGGGCGCGGAACCCTGGGCGCCCCTGAAGCTGTACCGGCGCCCCCTCTTCGAACTGGGCGCCACCTCGATCGAACTCGAGACGGGCACACTCGATCCCCTGCTCGGCCTTACGCATCACCAGGTGGCGATGGACAGCCGCAGCCAGCACCGTTCGCAGGATTTCGGTACGGCCCTGCCGCTCGGTCGTCGCGCCACTCGCCTGTCGCTCGTGTCGTCGCGGGTCGGCGGCTCACCGACGGAGCCGCTGCTGGCGGGCGTCGACACGACCCTGGCATCGCTCGCTGCCGACCTCGGCGAGACGGCGCAGGCGGACGTTCGCTTGTACCGGGAGGCGATCGGCCGCGCCGCCGGCTCGCTCGATGCGACACAGCCGGAAACCGCCCTGCCCTTCCTCGCCGAGGCGTCGCGCCGATTGGAGCGGCTCAGCGCCGCCGCGCGCGGCGGGCGGGAAAGCGAGCTGCGGCGCGAACTGGATCGCCGCGCGCGCCTGCTGATGCGGGCGATCCTCGCGGTGACCGGAGTACGGGTCGAACTGAGGGCGCGGGACGACGTTCTCGTCCCCGGACAGACCGTCCTCGTCGAGGCACGCGTCTGGAGCGGCGCCGGCGCCACCCTGGAACTCGACCCGCCGGTCCTCGAGGTCCCCCAGGGGTGGTCGGTGGAGGGCATCGGCCCGGAGGTCGAGACGGAACCCGACGATCTGGGGCCGTTCGCCCGCTTCTTCCGTCAGGAGGATACGGTATTCGATCCGTTGGCCCGGGCGCGGGTCGAGCCGGGCGAACTCGGGCTGTGGCGTTATGCCGTCACGGTGCCCGCGGACGCGCCGCCCGCTTCCCCGTGGTTCCTCGAACGCCCGCGGGACGGCGACCTGTACGAATGGCCCGAGGCGCCCGATCTTCGCGCGCTCCCGTTCCGTCCTCCACCTCTTCACGGCCGAGTGTCCGCGGTCGTGTCGGCGGCAGGCGAACGACTCGACGTCGAGGTCGAGGACCCGGTACGCTATCGGGCCGTGGATGGCGTGACGGGGGAAAGCTGGCGACCGCTGCAGGTCGCGCCGCGCGTATCCGTTGCGGCGGCGGCGCCCACGATGATCTGGCCCGCCAGCCATCCGGACTCACGTGTCGTCGCCTTCCGGGTCTCGAATTTCGCCCGGGAGGCTACGGCCGGAGAGATCGGGCTCGACCTGCCGCCCGGGTGGCGCGCCGCGCCCGAGACGGTGTCGTTCGAGCTCGCCGGAGAGGGAGCGGTTCAGACCGTCGGCTTCTCGGTCGAGCCCCCGGCGGGAGAAGCGGAAGGGGAGTTTCTCGCTCAGCCGCGGATCCGGATCGCCGGCGACGCGGTTCCCGCCACGCGCGCGACGATCATCGACTATCCGCACATCGAGCCGCGACTCCTGGCCGGCGACGCGGCCGTGCGGATCGTGCGTTTCCCCGTTCGCGTCGCGGATCGGCGCATCGGCTACGTGATGGGTTCCGGCGACGACGGGCCCGAAGCCATTCGGCAGCTCGGGCTCGACGTCGAACTCATCGAACCGGGAGACTGGGAGGCCGAGAGGCTCGACCGCTTCGACACGATCGTGCTCGGGGTCCGGGCCTACGAGGTCCGCGAGGATCTCATCGCGGCGAACGCGGAGTTGCTCGCGTGGGCGGAGCGCGGAGGCACGGTCGTCGTCCAGTACAACCGCTACGAGTTCAACCGTGGGGCCTACGCGCCGTACCCGATCGCCATCGGCCGCCCCGCGCCCCGAGTCACGGAGGAGGACGCCTCCGTCACGCTCGTCGATCCGCAGGCGCCCGTTCTGATGGAGCCCAACCGGCTCGGCCCGGCCGATTTCGAAGGCTGGGTCCAGGAGCGCGGACTGTACTTCCCCGATGCGTGGGACGAACGATACCAGGCGCCGCTGGAGATGGCCGACACGGGCGAACCGCCGAATCGCGGCAGCCTGCTCGCCGCCCCGGTGGGTCGCGGACTCTACATTCACACATCGCTCTCCTTCTTCCGGCAACTGCGCGCGGGCGTGCCCGGCGCCTTTCGTCTGTGGGCGAACCTGCTCTCCCTCGACGGGAGCCGCTGGCGCGAGATCGCCGCCCCGTGACGGAACACCGGGACGAGACGGAGGACCGGATCGGCCCCTTCCGTAGCTGGCGCGCGCTCTACGTGTCGGTGATCGCCTATACGGCCGGACTCATCCTCCTCCTCTATCTCGCTACGCGCCTGCTCGACTTCGGCGTGCCGTGAGCGGCCTCGACTGGCTCGTCTTTACCGTCTATTTCGGCGCCGTGGTCGCCTTCGCCTGGCTCCAGAGTCGAAAAAACCGGGGCGTCGAAGGCTTCTTTCTCGCCAACCGCCGGCTGGGTTGGGGCGCCATCGGCCTCTCCGTCATGGCGACGCAGGCGAGCGCGATCACGTATATCGGCACGACCGGACAGGCTTTCGACGACGGCATGGAGTTCGTCCAGTTCTATCTGGGCCAGCCGATCGCCATGGTCATTCTCTGCGTCGTGTTCGTCCCCTTCTTCTATCGCTCCAAGGTCTTCACCGCCTACGAGTACCTGGAACGCCGCTTCGACCCCAGAACCCGGTCGCTGACGAGTTTCCTCTTCCTCGTTTCGCGCGGACTATCGGCGGGGATCGTCCTCTACGCCCCGGCCATTGTGCTCTCCGTCATCATGGGCTGGGACGAGCGCGTGACGATTCTCGTCATGGGACTGATTACCGTGGCCTATACGATCATGGGGGGCATCACGGCCGTCATCTGGACGGACGTGCTCCAGATGATCGTCATGTTCGCCGGCATAGGGATCGCGATCGCGGTGCTGTTCTCGACGCTGCCGGAGGGAGTGGGCGTCGGCGACGTGGCGTATATCGGCGGGATCCATGAGATGTGGCGCAGCATCGACCTCTCCTGGGATCCGACCAATCGCTACACGCTCTGGTCCGGACTCATCGGAGGGCTCTTTCTCGCCCTGGGCTACTTCGGGACCGACCAGAGCCAGGTCCAGCGCTATCTCACGGCGAGTTCGCTGCGCCAGAGCCGTCTTTCCCTCATCTTCAATGCCTTCGTCAAAGTCCCGATGCAGGTCTTCATCCTCGCCATCGGCGTCCTCCTCTATGTCTTCTATCACTTCGAGCGTCCCCCGCTCGTCTTCAATTCGGCGGAGGCCGCCATGGTCCGGGAAAGTCCCCGTGCCGGCGCCTTCGCCGCGCTGGAGGCCGAGCACGAACGAACGCACGAACTGCGCCGCGAGAGCACCCTTGCGGCGCTGGAAACTCGCCGCGCCGGCGACGATGCCGCGGCACTGCAGCGGCGGATCGCCACGTATGATGACGAACTGGAGCGGTTGAGGGAGGCGTCGAAATCGCTCGTGTCCGAGGTGCGCGGGTCGTCGTCGAACGATGTGAACTATGTCTTCCCGTCCTATCTCATTTCCTATGTTCCCGCCGGTATTCTGGGACTGCTGATCGCCGTCATCTTCGCGGCCGCGATGTCCTCGCTGGACTCCGAACTCACGGCCCTTTCCAGCGCCACCGTGATCGACTTCTATCGGAGGCATGTGAAACCTGAGGGGACGGACGCCCACTACCTGCTCGTTTCCCGGCTCGCCACGCTGGGTTGGGGCGGATTCGCCGTTCTCTTCGCACTTTACGCAGGCCAGTTGGGGTCGCTCGTCGAGGCGGTCAATGAAATAGGTTCGATCTTCTACGGGGCGCTCCTGGGCGTCTTCCTCCTCGCATTTCTCGTGAAGCGGGCGACGGCCGCGGGCGCCTTCTACGGGCTGATCTCCTCGATGCTCGCCGTGCTCGCCGTGTCGCGCTTCACGGAGATCGCGTGGCTGTGGTACAACGTCGTCGGCACGCTGGCCGTTCTCGTAGTCGGCCTCGCCCTTCGCCGGCGGGAGCCGCCGACGCCGCGAGGGTCCGCGGCCGCCTCGGGCTGAGGGCTTCGCGGCGGGCACGATACGGGGTACGGTTTTCAGCGGGCGGCGCGGGCCGTAGAGTCTCCGCTCGGAAGAACGCCTACGCACCCCGGATCCCTTCCGGGGGACGGCTCTCAGCAACCTCATCGGGATGATACGGATGCTCACGGACGTACAGATCGCCGAGGCCGCGACGCCCCGGCCCATCGGGGAGATCGGGGAGAAGATCGGGCTGGGGCTCGAGGAGCTTGTGCCCTACGGCCATTACAAGGCGAAGGTCGACCCCGAGTCCATCTTCGCGCGTGAGCCCGGGTCGGGCCGGCTCGTCCTCGTCACGGGCATCACCCCGACGGCCGCGGGCGAGGGCAAGACGACGGTCTCCGTGGGGCTTGCCGACGGCCTGCGCCGCGTGGGAGCGAACGCGGTGCTCTGCATTCGCGAGCCGAGTCTTGGCCCGGTGTTCGGCGTCAAGGGCGGGGCCGCCGGCGGCGGATACTCGCAGGTGATCCCGATGGCCGACATCAACCTCCACTTCACGGGGGACCTGCACGCGATCACGTCGGCACACGCGCTTCTCTCGGCGGCGCTGGACAACCATCTCCAGCAGGGGAACCGGCTCGGGATCGACCCGCGGCAGATCACCTGGCGGCGCGCCGTCGACATGAACGACCGGGCGCTGCGGAACATCGTCGTCGGGCTCGGGGGTCGGATCAACGGCGTGCCGCGCGAGGACGGCTTCATGATCACGGCCGCGTCCGAAGTGATGGCGATCTTCTGCCTCGCCGCCAGCCTCGAGGACCTGGAGGAGCGGCTGAGCAGCATCATCGTGGGCTACGACTACGGCGGGGAGCCGGTGCGGGCGCGCGAACTGAACGTGGCGGGCGCCATGACGCTGCTGCTGCGGGAGGCGATCGGGCCGAACCTCGTTCAGACGCTCGAGGGGACGCCGGCTTTCGTCCATGGCGGGCCCTTCGCGAACATCGCCCACGGCTGCAATTCACTCATGGCAACGCGGGCGGGGCTGGCTTTCGGCGATGTCGTGATCACGGAGGCGGGGTTCGGCTCGGACCTCGGGGCCGAGAAGTTCTTCGACATCAAATGCCGGACGGGCGGACTGAACCCGGAAGCCACCGTGCTCGTGGCCACGATCCGCGCCCTCAAGCTGCACGGCGGCGGCGACCGCGCGGCGCTCTCGACGCCGGACGCCGACGCCGTCCGCGGCGGACTCGCGAACCTCGGCGCGCACGTCGAGAACATCCGGGGCTTCGGCATCGAACCGGTGGTGGCGATCAACGTGTTCCGGACGGACTCCGACGAAGAGATCGCGGCGGTGGCGGAGGCGTGTGAGGAGTTGGGCGCGCCCTGGGCGCGCTCCGACGGCCATGCGCTGGGCGGCGCCGGCTGCGAGGATCTCGCCCGCGCGGTGCTGGCGGCGCTCGACGAGGGAGGGGCTTCCTTCGAGCCGAAATACGATGCGGAGGCTTCGATCCGGGACAAGATCGAGGCGATCGCCCGGAAGGTGTACGGAGCGGACGGCGTCGACTACGCGGCGCGCGCTTCGAAGGACATCCGGCAACTTGAGGCGGCCGGGCTCGGGGACACGCCGGTCTGCATCGCGAAGACGCCGAACAGCCTGAGCGACGATCCGGCGCGCCTCGGACGGCCGACCGGCTTCCGCATCACCGTTCAGGACGTGCGGCCCTCCGCGGGGGCGGGTTTCGTCGTAGCTCGAGCCGGCACCGTCATGACGATGCCGGGACTCCCGCGCGTGCCCGCCGCCGAGGGGATCCGGATCGTCGAGGACGGGAGCGTGGTCGGGCTCTTCTGAGCGCATGATCGAGATCGATCTCTCCGCCGGCCCCTACATGGAGGGCGTGGAGCGCCGGCTCCGGGAATGGGCCGCCGAGGGCGCGGTGTCGCGGCTCTGGCGGCGGGATTCGACGCTGTGGTGCGCGGAACCGGACACGCCCGAACTCGCCGACCGGCTGGGTTGGCTGGACCTTCCGGAGACGTCTCCCGCGGCGCTCGGCCCGCTCGAGGAGTTGCGCGCGGGCGTGCCCTTCTGGTTCACCGATCTCGTGCTGCTCGGCATGGGGGGCTCCAGCCTCGCGCCCGAGGTCATCGCGCGCACGATGCCGGGCGAGGGGCTGCCGCTCACGCTCGTCGACACCACGCACCCCGGGGCGCTCCGCGACCTCGAGTGGCTGCGCCCCGCAAACACGATCTTCATCGTCTCCAGCAAATCCGGCACCACCATCGAGACGCTCTCGCTCTTCCGCCACTTCTGGTCGCGGACCGCGGAAGTGGTGGAGGATCCCGGGGCGCACTTCATCGCGATCTCGGACCCCGGGTCCCCCCTCGCGGAACTCGGCCGCGAACGGGGCTTCCGCGCCGTGTTCGAGGCGCCCGCCGAGGTGGGCGGGCGCTTCTCGGCCCTGAGCCCGTTCGGCCTGGTGCCGGCGGCGCTCGCGGGCGCCGACCTCCCGGCCCTGCTCGCGGAGGTGGCCGAGGCCGCGGACACCTGCAAGGACGAGGTCCACGACAACCCGGGCTTCCTCCTCGGGGCGGCACTGGGAGAACTCGCGCTCGCCGGGCGCGACAAGGTCACGTTCGTCGTGGCGCCCGACTGGGAGGCATTTCCGGGCTGGGCGGAGCAACTCCTCGCCGAGAGCACCGGCAAGGAGGGTCGGGGCATCGTTCCGGTCGTCGCCGAGCCTGCCCGTCCGCCGGACGAGTACGGCGAGGATCGGGTCTTCGTCGGCCTCCTCCTCGGCGGCGACGCGGCGCGCGAAGCGGAGCAATGGGGGGAAGCCGATGAGACACCGGACCTCCTCGACGCGCTCG
Organism: Candidatus Palauibacter soopunensis; assembly: GCF_947581735.1. Taxonomy (NCBI): domain Bacteria; kingdom Pseudomonadati; phylum Gemmatimonadota; class Gemmatimonadia; order Candidatus Palauibacterales; family Candidatus Palauibacteraceae; genus Candidatus Palauibacter; species Candidatus Palauibacter soopunensis. Next base: position 57,686 of record NZ_CANPVT010000053.1, on the reverse strand, counting down.
AGGCGGCCGGCCACCCGACGCTGCGCATCCGGCTCGAACAGCCCGAGGAACTCGGCGCCCTTTTCTTCGTCTGGGAGGTGGGCGTGGCCATGGCCGGAGCCGCTCTCGGCATCCACCCCTTCAACCAGCCCGACGTACAGCTCGCGAAGCGCCTCGCGCGACGGGCGATGGCGGGCGAAGGCGCGCCGGACGGAGAGTCGGTGGACGTCGAGCCGCTGGAAGACGCGGAGACCGCCGAAACGGACGAGATCGACCTCGTGTGGGAGTTGCCGCAGTTCGGACACGCCCCGCCCCGAACGCCCGTGCCGCCGGATGTGGACGGAATCCGCGAGCGGCTGGAGGACTTCCTGGCCGCGGTGGCCCCGACAGACTACATCGCCGTGCAGGCGTTCCTCGCGGGGGGCGAGGAGGAGGAGGGGCTGCTCGGGACGCTGCGCGCGGCCCTCGCCGCGGCCACGGGGGCGACGACCACGCTGGGCCATGGTCCGCGCTTCCTGCATTCGACCGGGCAGTTGCACAAGGGGGGCGCGGACAACGGCGTCTTCCTGCAGCTCGTCGACGACGCCGGCGAGCACGTCCACGTCCCCGAGACGGACTTCACCTTCCGCCAACTGATCCGGGCCCAGGCGCTGGGGGACCTCGAGGCCCTCGGCCAATGCGAACGACGGGCCCTCCGGGTCCGGGTCGGCGGGCCGGAGGGCCTCGGGCTGCGTCGCCTGATCCAGCTCGTCGAGGAGTCCGCCTAGCTGGCAGCCGGAGCCCGAGAGGCCGTCCGGCTCAGTGGACCAGGCGCACCTGCAACCCCAGGCCCCCGCCGACCCAGGCCGCGGAAGGCGCGAGGAACCGCGGGCGATGCGACCTCAGCGCGCTCGGGGCCTCCAGCCCGGTCTCAACTGTCGAAGGCTCATCCGGGCGCGGCCGCAGGAAGCTCCACGCCACGTAACCGGACACGAGCGCCAACGCGGAGTTGGCGATGGTGGAGCCTCTCGCCCCTATGCTCGAATCCTGCCACTCGCGCGCCGCGTTGACCGCAAGAGCCGCGTGCGCCACGGCAAAGGCTCCGTTGAGCGCGCCCACGGCGGTCCTCTCCCAGGCCTCCGGTTGCGTCGCGCCATTCACGACGTAACCGGCGACGACGGACCCCAGAGTGAACGGGGTGACGTATCGCCAGACACGGGACGCCTCATCCACGATGCAGAGGCAGTAGTCGGCGTAGCCCGGCTGGATCCTCGCCGCTTCCTCCAGCGTCAAACCCATGTCGTCGAGCCATTCGGAGAAGCGCCCGTCATCGGCGAGTTCCCACGCGTACACATTATTGTCCGCGCTCGCGATCTCCCGGACGAGGTTCTCGCGACCGGACCTCTGGAGCAAGTAGGCCACCGCGCACGGCGTCCCGTGTTCGTCGACGAAGACGGGTACGCGGCCGGCGGCGTGCGTATGGTTGTGCGGGAATTCCCCCCGTTCCCGGTACTCGCGTAGCCAGTCCAGGGCCGTGCTCCGTCGTTCCCGCTGCGCGGCGCTCAGCCCGTCCGTCGACCTTCGTCTCAGCACCCCCTCGACGTCGCGCAGGTGCCCTGCTATCCGTCGGGCCTCCAGCACGCCGGGCTCGATCCGTGACGGCGTCGCGGCGAACCAATGCGGGACGGCCCCTGTCCGCGCCGCGGTGAGCTCGGACGCCTCGTCGCTGGCGTCACGCGGACCGCCAGAGGCGGCGATGAGCAGGCACAGACCGCCAATGACGGCAACGGCTCTCGAAGAAGTGGACATGGCTGCGGCTCCCGTGAAGGCCTCCCCCTTCCGGCGGCCGCGTGCAGGCACGGCGCCGGGATCCCATCCCTGGACGTACCGGCGGCACCCGTCGGAGTTCCCGCTTCCCGGCGGGTCAGGCGAGCGGCATCTCCGTCTGGCCGTGCGAACCGAGGAGATCGGTCCGGCCCTCGATGTCGAGGAGCGCGCGCTTGTACCGGAGTCCGCCGGTGTATCCGCCCAGCGTCCGGTCGGTCCGGACGACCCGGTGACAGGGCACGATGATCGGTACCGGGTTCCGGCCAAGCGCGTTGCCCACCGCGCGTGACGCCTTCGGACGGCCGATTCGCCGGGCAATCTCCGTGTACGTCACCGTCTCGCCGAAGTCGAGTCCGGAGGCGGCGCCCAGTACGGCGCGCGGGAAGTCGCCCAGTTCCGTGAGGTCGACGAAGAGATCGAAGCGAAGGCGGCGACGGCCGAAGTACTCCGTCAGTTGCTCTTCCGCGGAGGCGAGCCGGTCAGTATCGGACACCACGGGTGTCGACCCGTATCGGTGCTCGAGGCCGTCGACGAACGCGTCGTCGCTCTCGTCCTGCCACGAGAGCGCGGCAAGTCCCGCCGCGCTCGCCGCGATGCGCATGACGCCAAACGGCGAGTCGAAGCGGCGCCACCGGATCGCCGGCCCGTCTCGCAGGGCCTTCGCGGAACGCTCCAGGAGCCGGTATTCCACCGCCCGCTCCCGACAGACAGGGCAGGCCGCCATGCGTTCGGCGAGCTTCTGAGCGGCGTCCGCATCCGGGTCGCCCAGGATCCACGCGAGTACATCCTCTTCGCGACAGGTCGTGCAACGTCGAGTCATATCGGCCCCTCCTTGCGCCACACCTCGGCGAGGTCGCGACGCAGCTTCTTCATCCCCTGGTAGACATTGGCTCTCGCAGCCTCCGGCGAGGAATTCATCCGGCGGGCGATCGTCGCGTAGTCCAACTGTTCGATCCAGCGGAGCCAGACGGCGTCGCGCTGCCGCCGGGGGAGTTCCGCGACACCCTTCCGGACGCGCGCCGCGGCGGCTTCGGAAAGCCGACTCAACACCGCATCCGTCGCCGGAAGCGCGCCGGACTCCAGCTCCCCGGCGTGGGCCGCGAGCAATTCGGAACGGCGGCGGCGCATCGCGAGGTGATCGAGCGCCCGATGGGTCGCGACGCGGTACAGCCAAGCTCGGATGTTGGCGCCGGCCCCTGCCTCGGGCCGCGCACGGAGCGCCGTCACCCACAGGTCCTGCACGATATCGCGCGCTTCCTCCGCGTTTCCCACCATCGCGGCTACATGGCGCCGCAATTCCCCGCCGTAACGTTCGGACCAGTCGTTCACCTGCCGTTCCGGCTCCGCAGCTATCGTCATCCGCCTCGGCACCACCTCTCCATCCGCCTTCTCCTTCGTTCTCACCCCCTGGAACGTATCGTTTCGGAATTCGTGAAACGGGACGCTCCGTAAACTGGCCCCGCGAGCGCGTGAACCTTACCGTGTGGGCCCGCAGCCCCACCGGAGGCTTCAAGCGTACAACGGCGGCAAGCGCGTCGCCGGACACCCAACCGAAAAGACCGAGGCTCTCTTGAATTCAGCACACTCAGCATCGGCGCCGACTCGCGTCGCCCTGACGCTCGTGGCCGTCTGCGCGGCGACGGCCTGCACCGGCGACACGGGAGAACAGAACGACGCGGCCGGGCGGAACGATGCGGCCCGGAACGATGCGGAGAGCGGCGCCGTGATCCGCGATCCGCTTCCGGAAGAGCGACGCTTCGCCAGCCTGGCTCAGCTCACCTTCGAGGGGGAGAACGCCGAGGCCTACTACTCGTCGGACGGACAGCGGCTGATCTTCCAGCGCCGGCACGAGGGCGAATACGAGTGCGATCAGATCTTCACGATCGGCGTCGAGGGCGGCGATCCGCAGCTCGTGTCGACGGGACTCGGACGGACCACCTGCGCGTACTTCTTCCCGGACGATTCGCGCATCGTCTACAGTTCCACGCACCACGCGGCGCCCGAGTGTCCTCCGCCGCCGGACATGCGGCGCGGGTACGTGTGGGCGCTCTACGACTTCGACATCTACACGGCGAAGCCGGACGGTGCCGACGTCCGGACGATCTTCTCGAGTCCCGGCTACGACGCGGAGGCGACCCTCGCCCCGGACGGGTCGCGGATCGTCTTCACCTCCACGCGCGACGGAGACCTGGACATCTACTCGATGAATCCCGACGGCTCCGATGTACGGCAGCTCACGGACGAGCCCGGATACGATGGCGGCCCCTTCTTCTCCCCGGACGGATCGAAGATCGTCTACCGGGCGAGGTACCCGGAAAGCGAGGAGGAACTCGCGGACTACCAGGCGCTCCTGGCCGACGGTCTCGTCCGTCCCGGCGTGCTCGACATCTACGTGATGGACGCGGACGGCTCGAATCGGGTGCGCCTCACGGACAACGGGGCCGCGAACTTCGCCCCCTTCTTCCACCCGAGCGGCGAGAAGGTGATCTTCGCTTCCAACCTGAACGAGGACGATCCGCGCAGCCGCAATTTCGACCTCTTCCTCGTGAATTTGGACGGCACGGGGCTGGAGCAGGTGACGTTCAGCGAGGAGTTCGAGAGCTTCCCCATGTTCAGTCCGGACGGCCGTTATCTCGTGTTCGGATCGAACCGGCACGGATCGCACGAGGGCAACACGAACCTCTTCATCGCGGAGTGGATCGACGATCTGCCCTAGGTGGTGACGCCGCACCCGCCGTCCGTGACCGCCGGTGACCGACTTCGCCGGCGGACCGTCTAGTCTCTGAAGACAGTCCCGGCGGCGAACCGGCCGCCCGGGGCGGGGATCGGGAAACACGGGAGCTTGGGATGCGGTTCGCAAAGGCGGCAGGAAACTCCGGAGCGCCCCGGCGGTTGCGGGGCCGGCGGCGGGTGTGGGCGGTCGGGTTGGCGTGGGGCACCTCGTTCGTCGCGCCCCCGGTCTCCGCCCAGGAGGCGGAGACCCCGATCGACTACGACGCCGCGATCGCGCAGAGCGGGATCGACGGCAGCTACGGATACGTCCGTGCGCTGGACGGGTCCGCGACGCTCATTCAGGGAGACACCCGGGAGCGCGTCCAGCTCGCGGTGAACGAACCTGTCCTCGCCGGCGACCGGATCTTCGCGTCCGGCGAATCGCGCGTCGAAATCTCGCTCGCCGACGGAAACCTCGTTCGGATCGGGGACCGGGCGGAACTTCTCTTCCGCGCGCTCGCCAACTCTCCGGATACGAGCGATCCCGCATCCATCCTCGAACTCGTGCGCGGGTCGCTGCAGCTCGTCGTGGCCGTGAACCCGCCGGACTCCGAGTGGCCTTCGGTCGTCACGCCGAACGCGACGATCCGGCCGCGGGGAGCCGGTTCCTTCCTGATCGTCGTCGACGACGAGCGGCGCAGCGAAGTCGTCGTGCGCGAGGGGGTGGCGGAAGTCACGACAGAGACGGAACTCGCCGAGGTTCGGCGGGGAGAGAGCCTCTTCGTCGAGGGGACGCGAGGCGACGGGCTCCGCTTCGCTGCGGCTCCGGGTCTCGATCGCCTGGAGGCATGGGGCCAGGGGCTCGGCGACTCCGCGGGCGGCGAGTACACCGCTCATGTGGATCCGGACCTCCACTACGCCGCGTCTTCGCTCGGTGGGCACGGGTCGTGGGTGCACGTGGACGCGGGGGTCGCGTGGCGCCCGCGGGTGTCTACGGGCTGGGCGCCGTACCGGCACGGGCGCTGGCGGCACACCCCCAGCGGGATGTTCTGGGTCTCGTACGAACCATGGGGCTGGGTGCCCTACCACTACGGGTACTGGGACCTCAATCCCGACTGGGGCTGGATCTGGTTCCCGGGCCGGCGGTTCGCCGTCGCGCACGTCTACTGGTACTGGGGCCCAAGCTACGCGGGCTGGATTCCGTCGGGCTACTACTGGCGCCACTACCGGAACTACTACGGAAGCAGCTGGGGTTTCCACTTCGGGGTTTACGGACACATCGGGGGCGGCTTCGGGCGCTATCGGCACTGGACTTTCCTGCCGCACGGCCGCCTCGGACACCGGCGGCAGCACTTCTACTCGGTGGGCGGCTCGGACTTCGGGCGTGGACGGAAGGCGGTCGAGCGCGGCGTGCTGCTGACGGACTCCCGCCTGCTCGGGCGCGAGGCGCGCCGGCGACCGGCGCAGACGCTGGCGAACTTGCGGCGCGCGGTCTCGCGCGACGGGAGAACGGCGGTCGATGCGAACGGCTTCATCGATCGCGGCACGAGTCTGCCGCGGGAGGTCGAACGCGTCGTGCTGAGGAGCCGCGATGGCCGGTCGGCCCGCGCCCGCGACGCGACGGCCGGGGCGCCGAGCGGGTCCTCGCGGACAGCGGGCACACCGCCCGTCCGCGTGACCACGCGATCGGCGGAGGGCCGTGCGTCGAGGCTGGAGCGGCCCGGAGTGCAGCGGACGACGCGGCCCGGCGTGCAGCGGGCGAGCCGCCCATCGCCGACGAACGAGGCCCGTCCGGCGATTCGGCGACCGACGACGCGGGATGCTGCAGCAACCGCGAGACGTCCCGCCGTGCGGCCTGTGACGCGGTCGGGCTCCGGTGGCGTGCAGCGCGCCTCTCCGCGCACGAGCGACGACGGCGGTCGCCGGATCGTCCGTCCGCGGACGGTCCGGGAGTGGCCTGCCGTACGACGGACGGGGGGCGCGACGACGCGGCCGACGGCTCGGTCGAATCCGGCGAGACCCACCGGGCGGTCCGCACCCGCGCGACCGACGGTGCGGCCTACGACGGCGAGGCCATCCCGGCCCATCCTTCGCCGCCCACCGTCCTCGAACCGGCCCGTGGCGCGCCAGTCCGTCCCGCGGTCGCCGAGGCCGGCTGTGCGCCTCCCGGGCTCGTCAAGGTCGAGCGGCGGCGTCAGACGTTCCGGCGGCGGCTCCCGATCCGGGGGCGCGGTCCGCCGCTCCGGCGGCAGCACCAGGTCGACCGGCGCCGCCCGCGCACGAGGCCGGTCCGGAGGTTAGCCGGCCGAGATCAGGGATCCGGCCACACGGCCGGGTCCCGCTCCATCTCCGGCTCCGGTTCGACGCCCAGCGCTTCGACCATGCGCACGTAGTAGTTGAAGAAGCCGACGACCTCGGTCGCGGTCAGGATCTGCGCGTCGGTCCAGCCGACCTCCCGCAACTCGTCGATGTCCCGACGCGCGGTGGACGTCGGCTCGCGCGTGATCGCCACCGCATAGTCCATCAGCCGGCGCGTCTTCACGTCGAGCCCCGCCGTCCGATAGTCGATCCGGACCGCGCGGGCCAACTCATTGTCTCCGGTGGCCTGACGGAGATCCTCTCCGTGCGCTTCCGTTCAATAGAAGCAGTCGAGCTCGCGCGAGGTCACGGTCGCCAGCATTTCCCGCACATCCCGCCCCAGCGGTCCCGGCGCCAGCATCAACGCCTCGTAGAGCCGGATCGAGGCGCGCATGACGGGCGGGTTCAGGCTCTGGATTCCGATCACGTTGAAGACGCGCCCGGCGCGGCGGACGGCCTTCTCGTACTCGTCCGCGACCAGCCCCGTCGCATTGTTGGGGGCTACCGTTTCGATATGCGGCATTTCGCCTCCTGTGGGCGGCGGACTCGGGGCGCGAATCAGCTCAGCAGCGGAACCGGCCCCTCAGCGGACGAGGAAGCCGTCGCGCCACGGGTCCTCCGGATCGACGAGGAATTCGTGCCGGCCCGTGACCCAGGCGCGGCCACTTACCTCGGGCACCACGGCGGGATGTCCACCGACGGTTGTCGTGTCGACGATGCGGCCGCTGAACCGGCCGCCGATGATGCTCTCGACGACGATGTCCGCGTCCTCGACGATCTGGTCTCGGGCGTGAAGGATGGCGAGGCGGCCGCTCACGGCGGTCCCGGTCGGACTCCGGTCGAGTTCCCCGTCCGCGAAGATGCAGACGTGCCGCGAGTGGTGCGCGGCGTCGGCCGCCGCACCCGTGAATACGGTGCCGTAGAGAAATCCGAGATCGGGGTCGTCCGGATGCGAGATGTCGCCCCCGGCGGACGAGGACACCGCCTGCGTGATCCGGCGACCCGCGTCGATGAGATCGGCGCCACCGCCTGGGGTGAGCGAGAGCCCGAGCGCGTCCGCATCGACGTAGGCGTAGAAGGCCCCGCCGAAGGCGAGGTCGTATGAGACCGTACCCAGCCCTTCGACCTCTACGGCCCCCCCCAGTGCGGGCGCGAAGGAAGGCACGTTGACGAACCGAACCTCCCGGACCCGCTCGCCGTCCAGGATTGCGGTGGCGCGCACGAGCCCGGCGGGCGTGTCGATCGCCACGGGCCGCTCCCTGCCCGACCCGCCGATCCAGCCGGCTTCGACGGCGATCTTCGCCACGCCGATGATCCCGTGACCGCACATGGTCGAATAGCCCTCGTTGTGCATGAACAGGACGGAGAAGTCCGATCCCGGCCGTACGGGAGGCATCACGAGGCAGCCGTACATGTCGGCGTGTCCCCGCGGTTCCCACATCAGCGCGCGGCGCAGTTCGTCGTGGTCCGCCCGCGCGACGCGACGCCGCGCGAGGACCGTGTCTCCCTCCAACTCCGGGAACCCCGCCACGATGACGCGCAGCGGCTCTCCCTCGGTGTGGGCGTCGATCGTCTCGATGCGCAGCCAGTGTGCGGGCGCGGTCCAGGTCATGTGAACTCCTCGGTGAGGCAGTGGCCCCCGGCGACGGAATCGTCGTATGCTGGCGCCGCTGATCTTACGCCCCGCCGCCGACGTCCGCTCCGGTGGCGGCTCGCCGTCCCGCGCAATCAGGGAGAACGCATGAGGCCGAGGGCTGTCGCCGCCGAACTCGTGGGCACGTTCGCGCTCGCGCTGTCCGTATCGATCTCCGTCCACAACCCCGGTTTTCCCATCCCGACGCCAGCGATGGCGGGACTCACGCTGGGGGTTCTGGTTCACCTGCTCGGGCCTGTCTCGGGCTGCCTGCTCAACCCGGCTGTGACGATTGCCATCTGGTCGGTGGGCAGGCTCGACGCGAAGGACGCCGGCTGGTTCATCGCGGCGCAGTTCGCGGGCGCCGGACTGGCCCTCGCCCTCGGAAGCGTCCTGTTCGCCGACCGCGTCCCGCTCCCCGTGGACGCGTCGGCCGGCACCGGCGTGGCCGAGTTGCTGGGCGCCGCGTTGCTCGCCTTCACGATCGCGGCCGTCTTCATGCACCGGATCCCGGTCCGGCTGACCGGCGCCGTCATCGGCGCGGCACTCGTCGTGGGAATCTCCTGGGCCGCCCACGGATCGAACGGCGTGCTCAATCCCGCCGTGGCCCTGGGGATCGGCTCCTTCTCGTTCCCTTACGTCTGGGGACCGGTCGTCGGCGCCCTGATCGGCGCACATCTGTCCCGGTACGCATGCGATCCCGGCGACGCCGCGTAGCCGTTAGCGGTCCGCGGCGTAGCGGTCGGCGCCTTCCTCGCCCTCGGGCGCGTCCGGTGTCTCGCCCTCGGCGAGAGCGCGATAGAAGGTGAGCCCGTTCATGTCGAGGTCGTAGAAAGCGAACTCGCGCGTACCCGATAGCGTCCGCCGCAGGGCCGTGCGCTCGTGGAAGACCCCCTGATCCCGGTATTCCTCGAACAGATCCTCGACCGCGGGCACGACGAAGCGAAGCATGGGCCGCTCGACGCGGGACCACTCCTCCGCGTCGTGCCACTGGAGGTGCAACTCGATCCCGTCCCGCCTCACGCCGGCGTACCCCGGATCGCGCGTGGAATCGGCGAAAGCGAGTTCAAAGCCGAGCCGCCCGACGTAGAAACCGATCGCCGCGGCGACATCCCGCGACGGAAGCACGGGCTGCACCGCCTCGAGGCGAGCCGCCCGCCGCTCGGCCGCTATCGGTAGTTCTCCATCAGGGCGTCCAGCGCGTCGGCTCCGGGGCACAATTCCTCGAAGGGGAGGTTCCACAGCGGTCGGTCGACCGTCCCCAGCACGTCGTGCAGATCCCGCGACTCCGGGTCCACGTAGAGGAGCCCGGTGGGAACCTCGCCCGCGTTCTGTCGCTCGCGCAGGTAGCCGTACACGGCGTCCCTGTCCGTCGCATCGTAGTCGCCTTCCACCTGGCGGAAGCGGATCACGCTGCCGTCGTGCATGCGAACGTCGCGCACATCGGCGGACCCTATGTCGGCCGTGATCTCATCCGCGGGGGGGACGAAGTCCTTGGGAGCCACGAACGCGGCCTCGACCGCCTCGCGGAAATGCTCGCGCGTGTAGGCGTAGCTCTTCGTCGAACCCACGTGGTCGTTGAAGGTCACGCACGGGGAGATGACGTCGACCAGGGCCAGGCCCGGGTGCCGGATCCCGGCCTTGATGATGGGGACGAGCTGGTCCTTGTCCCCGGAGAAGCCGCGGGCCACGAAGGTCGCGCCGATCGAGAGTCCGAGCAGGGCCGGGTCGATGGGAGGCTGTTCGTTCGGTACGCCCCGCTTCGACTTCGAGCCCATGTCGGCCGAGGCCGAGAACTGGCCCTTCGTCAGGCCGTAGACCCCGTTGTTCTCGATGATGTAGAGGAGATTGAGGTTGCGCCGCACCGCGTGGCACAGTTGCCCGAGCCCGATCGAGAGCGAGTCCCCGTCCCCGGAAACGCCGATGTAGACGAGGTCGCGGTTCGCGGCGTTCGCCCCGCTCGCGACCGACGGCATCCGCCCGTGCACGCTGTTGAAGCCGTGCGATTCGGACATGAAGTAGGCGGTCGTCTTCGACGAGCAGCCGATCCCGCTCATCTTGGCCGCCCGGTGCGTGGGGATCGCAAGTTCCCACGCCGCCTCGATCAGCGCGGCGGTGACGGAGTCGTGGCCGCACCCCGCACACAGCGTGGACATCACACCCTCGTAGTCGCGGCGCGTGAGCCCCAGCTCGTTCTTCTCCAGACTCGGGTGGAAGACCCGCGGCTTGGCGATGTACGTCATGCACCCACTCCTTCCGCGGTCTCCGCCGCGAGACCGAGGCGGTCCTTCACGCCCGCGATGACGTGGCGCGCGCTCAGCGGGAGCCCTCCGTAACGGAGGACCGAGGTCAACCGGTCCTTCGAGGCCGGCGTCTCCAGCGTGAGCAGCGACTTCAACTGCGCGTCCCGGTTCTGTTCGATGACGATGTTGAGGTCGTGGGCCTCGATGAAGCGCGCGACCTCGGGCGCGAAGGGAAACCCGCGGATCCGCATGTAGTCGAGCCGGAGCCCGTCTTCCGTCTCCATGCGCTCGATGGCCTCGCGCACCGCGCCGTCGCAGGCGCCCAGCGTGATGAGTCCGTATCGGGCGTCCGGACGCGAGCGGATCTCCGGGGGAGGCACCGCGTCCGCCGCATTGTCGATCTTCACGGCGATGCGGTCGATGACCTCCTGGTATTCGTCGGGGTCCTCCGTGTACTTGCCGTACTTCGTGTGGCCGGAGCCGCGCGTGAAGTAGGCACCCTTCGGATCCTCGCCCGGGATCGTCCGATACGGGATCCCGTCGCCGTCCACGTCGAGGTAGCGATAGAAGGTCTCGATCTCCGCGAGCGCCTCCGCGTCGAGCACCTTCCCGCGGTCCGGCCTGTACTCGTCGTCCCACTCGAAGCGGGGCACGACCCAGTCGTTCATCCCGATGTCGAGGTCGGAGAGCACGAAGACGGGCGTCTGGAAGCGTTCCGCGAGGTCGAACGCCTGTACGCTGAACTCGAAGCACTCCGCCGGGTCCTTCGGGTAGAGGCAGAGGTGTTTCGTGTCTCCGTGCGAGGCGTAGGCGCAGAGGAGGATGTCGCCCTGCTGGGTGCGCGTGGGCATCCCGGTCGATGGGCCCACGCGCTCAATGTCGAAGAAGACGCACGGGACTTCGGCGTAGTACGCGAGCCCGATGAACTCCGTCATGAGCGAGATCCCGGCCCCGCTCGTGGCCGTGAACGCGCGGGCCCCGGCCCACCCGGCGCCGATCGTGATGCCGGCCGCCGCGAGTTCGTCCTCCGCCTGCAGGATCGCGGCCTTGCTCCGCCCGGTCTCGTCCTCCACGCGCAGACGTCGGCAATACGCCGTGAAGGCGTCGACCAGCGAGGTCGAGGGCGTGATCGGATACCAGGCCGCGACCGTCGCGCCCGCGTAGACGCAGCCGAGCGCCGCCGCCGTGTTGCCGTCGATCAGGATCGATTCTCGCGTGGCGTCCATGCCCTCGAGCCGAATCGGCAGGGGGCACTCGAAGTTCTCGGCCGCATAGTCGTAGCCGAGCCGGATCGCCTCGAAGTTCGCCTCGAGCAGGTGACGCTTCTTCTCGCCGAAGGTCTCCTCGAGCAGTCCGCGGATGATATCCATGTCGATGTCGAGGAGGGCAGCGAGGGCGCCCGTGTAGGCGATGTTCTTCATCAGAATGCGCGTGCGGCCGCCGTCGAAGGTCTTCACGCACATCTCGGCCAGCGGGACGCCGAGGAACGTCACCTCCTCGCGCCGCAGCGTATCGGCCATGGGCCAGCTCGAGTCGTACAGCAGCCAGCCGCCGGGGACGAGTTCCTCGATGTCCTGGGCGTAGGTCTCCGGGTTCATCGCCACGATGAGGTCGAAGTCCGGCGTGCGGGCGACGTGGCCCGACCGGTTCACGCGGATCTCGTACCAGGTGGGAAGGCCCTGGATGTTCGAGGGGAAGACGTTCTTCCCCGACACCGGGACCCCCATCCGGAAGATCGACTGCATGATGAGGCCGTTGGCGCTCGCGGAGCCCGTGCCGTTCACGGTGCCGATCTTGAGCGCGAAGTCGTTCACGCGGTCCGCCTTCATGTCGGCCATTCCGTCAGGGAGTCACCGAAACGAGGCCGCCCGGCGACATCTCCTCGATGCCCAGCCCGGAGTAGGGGTGCTCCGCGTCCTGTCCCGCGTAGGGCTTGAGCAGATCGAAGGTCCGCATGTCCCAGGCGGCCGTCGGACAGCGCTCCGCGCACAGTCCGCAGTGAATGCAGAGGTCCTCGTCCTTCACCATGACGCGGGCCGTCTGCGGCAGCGGCTCCGACACGTAGATGTCCTGCTCCGCGTTTTCGGCCGGCGCGGTCAGCCGCGTGCGAAGTTCCGCCTCTTCCCCGTTGTGCGTGATCGTGAGGCAGCTGAGAGGACAGATGTCGATGCAGGCGTCGCATTCGATGCACAGGCTTCCGGTGAAATGCGTCTGAATGTCGCAGTTCAGGCAGCGTTCGACCTCGGTCAGCGTCTGCTCGAGGTCGAAGCCCTCCTCGACTTCCGTCTCGATGCTCTGGAGGCGCTCCTCCAGACGGACGTGCCGCATCTTCCGCCGCTGCGCGTACTCGTAGTCGTTCGAGTAGCTCCACTCGTGGAGCCCCATCTTGGCGCTCACGAGGTTCATGTGCTCGGGCGGGCGCTTCCGGAGGTCTTCGCCGTTGCAGTACGCGTGGATGGAGATCGCCGCCTGATGCCCGTGCTCGGCCGCCCAGATGATGTTCTCCGGGCCCCACGCCGCGTCGCCGCCGAAGAAGACGCCCTCGCGCGTCGACATGAAGGTCGTCTTGTCGACGACCGCCTCGCGCCACTTGTTGAACTCGATCCCCGCGTCATCCTCGATCCACGGGAAGGCGGTCTCCTGCCCGATGGCGAGGATGACGGCTTCCGCCGGGAAGAACGCCTCGTCGAGCTTCGTGGAGACGAGGCGCCCCTCATCGTTCTCGTGCCATTCGACGATGTCGAAGTTCATCCCCTTCAGGACGCCGTCCTCGACGACGAACTCGGTGGGCGAGTGGTTCTCGACGATGTCGACGAGTTCCTCTTCCGCGTCCTCCAGTTCCCAGGGAGAGGCCTTGAAGTACGGCTTCGACTTGCGGGCCATGACCTTGACGTTCGTGCCGCCGATCCGCTTCGACGTCCGGCAGCAGTCCATCGCGGTGTTCCCGACCCCGATGACGAGCACGTTCTCCTCGATTGAGTTCGTGTGCCCGAAGGCGACGGATTCCAGCCAGTCGATGCCGATGTAGATGTGGTCCGTGTCGTACCGGCCCGGCAGGCGCAGCTCCTTGCCGCGCGGGGCGCCGGAGCCGACGAAGACGGCGTCGAAGTCCTGCTCCAGCAGCCACTTCATGCTTTCGACGGGCGCGTTGTAGCGGATGTCCACGCCCATGTCGAGGATGTAGTCGATCTCCTCCCACAGCACTTCCGGGGGCAGCCGGAACTGGGGAATGTTCGTCCACATGAGGCCGCCCGGCCGGTCGTTCTTCTCGAAGATCGTGACCTCGTAGCCGAGGGGCATGAGGTCGCGGGCGACGGTCAGCGACGCGGGGCCCGCGCCCACGCAGGCGATCCTCTTTCCGTTCTTCTGCTTCGGGATCTCCGGGAAGCGGGGCGTGACGTCGCCCCGGAGGTCGGCCGCCACCCGCTTGAGGCGGCAGATCGCGACTGGTTTCTCCTCGACCCTTACGCGGCGGCAGGCGGGCTCGCAGGGGCGGTCGCACGTCCGGCCGAGGATGCCCGGGAAGACGTTCGACTCCCAGTTGAGCATGTAGGCGTCGTCGTACCGTTCCTGCGCGATGAGGCGGATGTAACCCGGTACGTTCGTGTGGGCCGGGCAGGCCCACTGGCAATCCACGACTTTATGGTAGTAGTCGGGACTTCCGACGTTTGTTGGCTCCACCGTTTCTCCTCGGGCTTACCCCGCCCGACAGGCGCTACGTTCCCCGGCCCGTGAGTCGCTTGGAGACATAACCGCCCGCAATCGTAGGGGACGAGGGGACTTGTCGCCAGTTTTTCGGGTCGAGGCGGCCGAATCGTTGCTGCGGCGCACGGGGCCGCGGAAGTTGAGCCCATGAAAAAACAGCCTGTGCATACGGTTGCCGGCGGAGCCCACCTCTTCCGGCGGGACACGGCGGCGAAGCTCGGACGGATCGCCGGAGGCTATCTCGACCGGTACGCGGCGGACCCCGGCACGCTGCGGGAGGCGCTCGGAAACCGCCTCCCCTCCGCGACCGCGGAAGCGGTGCACGGGCGCGTGCGGGCCAAGCTCGAACGTGAACCCGTCGAGGGCTTTCTGATCGACTTCGAAGATGGTTTCGGCAGTCGGTCCGAAGCGGAGGAAGATGAGGCGGCGGCGACGGCGGCGGTGGAGGTCGCGGCGGGGGTCGTGGCCGGCAGTCTCCCGCCCACGCTCGGAATCCGCATCAAGTCCCTGTCCGAAGTCACGGACGGGCGCGCGTTGCGCACGCTCGAGCTTTTCCTTACCGCGTTCGCGCGAACCCGATGCGACCTGCCGGAGGGGTTCACGGTGCTTCTTCCCAAGATCGTCGCGGCCGGGCAGGTGGAGAGGCTCTCCGTGGCCCTGGACCGGCTCGAGACGACGCTCGGCCTGCCGGAGAGGCAGGTGGCCATCGACCTCATGATCGAGACGCCGCAGTCGCTCGTGGCGCCGGACGGACGGATCGCCCTCCCCGGGCTTGTCGCGGCGGCGGGGGGACGGTGCCGCACGGTGCATCTCGGGGCGTACGACCTCACGGGCTCCGTGGGGGTTGCGGCGGAGGCACAGACGCTGGGGCATCCGCTGTGCGACATGGCGAGGCAGGTCCTTCAACTCTCGCTCGCCGGAACCGGCGTCCGGCTTTCCGATGGGGCGACGAACGTGCTCCCCGTCGAACCTCATCGCGGAGAGACGGCAGTCTCGGCGGCCGAGGGGGTGGAGAACATGGCCGTCGTGCATGACGCATGGCGCCTGCACTATTCGGACGTTCGGCGGTCTCTGAACCAGGGGTTCTGCCAAAGCTGGGACCTTCACCCGGCACAGCTCGTCTCCCGCTTCGCGGCCGTATTCTCCTTCTTCCTCGAGGGTCTGGACGCGGCGGCGAGCCGGCTCGACCGCTTCGTGACCGCGGCGGGACAGGCCGTCCTCACGGGATCCGTGTTCGACGATGAAGCGTCGGGCCAGGGCCTTCTGAACTTCTTTCTCCGGGGGCTGGCGAGCGGCGCGCTGACGGCGGAAGAGGCGGCGCGCTCCGGTCTCACGGCCGCCGAACTCGAGACGCGCTCCTTCCACGAGATCCTCGAGCGGCGCCGCGGGTGATCGCCGCCTGGATCGACGGCGGCAAGGTCCGCGTGCGCGACGACCTCCCGCGGCCCGTTCTCGAGCCCGGGGAGGCCCTCATTCGGGTCTCGATCGCGGGCGTTTGCGGGACGGACCTGGAGCTGCTCCGCGGATACCGCGACTTCTCGGGGATTCCGGGGCACGAATTCGTCGGACGTGTCGCGGAGGGGCCGCCCGAGTGGGTCGGCGCGCGGGTCGTGTCGGAGATCAACGTCACCTGCCGCTCGCGGCGTGCCGGGCCGCTCTGCCTCAGTTGCGCGAACGGCCGACCCACGCACTGCCTGCAACGCGAGACGATCGGCATCCACCGCCGTGACGGCGCGTTCGCCGAATGGCTGCGCGCGCCGGTCGCGAACCTGCATCGCGTGCCGCAGTCGCTTCCGGACGAGGCCGCCGTGTTCGCGGAACCGGTGGCGGCCGCCTGCCGCGTCCTGCGGCAGATCGAAAGCGAGATGGAATGCGATCGCATGACGCGGGCGCTGGTCGTTGGGGCGGGACGGCTGGGGCAACTCGTGGCGCGCGTGCTGGCGATTCGGTTACCCGGGTTGGAGGTCGCCGGGAGATCGGAGCGGAACCTGGCCCGGGCGCGCGCGGCCGGCCTCGCAGCCGGGCCGGTCGCCGCCGTGGAAGAGGCGGCCTACGATCTCGTCGTCGAATGCAGCGGCGCGTCCGCCGGCTTCGCGGCCGCCCGCCGGGCCGTTCGGCCGCGCGGCACGATCGTTCTCAAGAGTACGCATAAAAACGAGTTACCTGTCGACACCTCATCCATCGTGGTAGATGAAATCCGACTCCTCGGCTCCCGGTGCGGACCGTTCGAGGACGCCCTGTCGGCGCTGAGGCGCGGGGACTTCGAAGTGCGCGACCTCATCGACGAGCGGTTGCCGCTTTCCGCCGCTCCGGAGGCCTTCGGCCGAGCGGCGGAAGAGGGAGTCGCTAAGGTGCTTCTCGTCCCCTGACCCCTCGTCTTCCCGGCGTTTCGCTCCCCGGGCGGCGGGTTTCAGTCGGAGAGTCGAACCGAGCGGACGCGTACGCCGCCTCCCTCGCCGGGGATCGTCCACGCGAAGAGGAACTCGTCGCCCGTCCGCACCATGCGGGGGAACCCGCTCGAACGCTCGCCGGCAGTCTCGGAGATCAGAAGCGGCGTCCCGAGCGACCCGTCCGGATCGACCCGCCGGGCGAGGACACGCGGTGTGTTGTTGGAAGCCTCCAGCCATACCACGACGGCCGAGCCGTCGTCGAGTCGTTCGATGTCCACGCGCCCCAATGGCAGCCCCTCATCGACGCGGATTCGGGGACCGAACGTCGCGCCACCGTCATTCGAGAACGCTGCGTACACCTGCGGTGTGCCGTCGACGCCCGTGTACCAGGCCGATGTCAGCACCTCTTCGTCTCCGCTCAACTGCGGCCCGTTCACCGGACAGCCGGGGATGACCCAGCCGTCGGTCGACAGCGGAGCGGGCTCGGTCCAGCGCTCCCCTGCCCCGCGCACCACGGCGATGTCGCGGACTTCGGATTCGCCGCGGTCACGGTACGCGGCCACGAGCCCTTCGCCCACGCGGGCGAGCGCGGTCTGGCAGCACTCGCACGTGCGGTCGTCGAGCAGCACCTCGGGGCCGAGATGGCCGTCCGGGGCGAGCGTGCGGAAGCGGACGGACATCGCCCCGCGCTCTCCCCCTCCGCCGCCGGCCACGTGCTCGCCACCGCCGGCATGGCCCGCCATGGCGCGGGCGTCGAGCCAGGTCAGCCCCGCGCCGTCACCCCAGGGCACCATCGACACGAAGCCGTGCTCCGTCGGCGAATCGTCGTCGTGCGCGCGGAACGGTTCCGTCCACGTCATCCCATCGTCCGAAGAGAGCGCCAGCATGACATGGTACGCGTAGGGAGCGTCGGCGACCTTCTCCAGCCAGTGGACGGCGAGGGTGCCATCGGACATCTCGACCGACGAGGGAAAATCCGCCCAGTTCACGAACATCTCTTTCGACGCCCACACGGTACGCGGCTCGGACCAGCCATCCTCCCCACGAATCGCCAGCCGCAACGCGGGCACGCCCTCTTCGGGCTCGATCCACGTCAGGATGGCGCGGCCCCCGGCCCCGACCGACACGTACGGCTCGCCGCTGGGCGGCGGCCGATCGAACTCGACCTCGCCCGCCTCCAGCGACACCTGCCGTTCCGCCTCGCCGCCGCACCCGCCAAGCAGCGCGGCGACGGCGAGAAAACCGGCCGGGCGGCCGATGCGGGCTCGCTTACGATTTCGCATGTGCGCTCCAGACATTCTCATCTCCCGCGGAGGAGGCCGTATGATACGCTCCGAGAGCCAACCTGAGAACTCCGCGGAGGGGAGGCGAGGTGTCACAGCGCGCGTCGGTGATGACTGGACCGGAACGACCGCTCGAGATTCGGGACTTCGATGACCCCGAACTCGAATCGGGCGAGACGTGGCTGGAGATCGAGGCGAGCGAGGTGTGCGGGACGGATGTCCATCTCCATCACGGACGACTCGCGGGCGTGCCCTGGCCGATCATCCCGGGGCACGTGAGCGTGGGACGCATCCGGGAGACGAGAGGCCCGGGGGTCGACGCCGCCGGGCGGCCGCTGGCGGAGGGGGACACCGTCACCTTTTTCGACGTGGTGGGCACGTGCCATCGCTGCTTCTACTGCTCCGCGGCCCGGCAGCCGAACCTGTGCCCGCACCGCCGCGTCTACGGCATCACGTTCAGCGCTCGCGAAGGACTGCTCGGAGGGTGGGCGACGTCCATGCGGCTCACCGCCGACACGTCGATCTTCAAGCTGCCCGAGGGGCTCGAGACAGCGGATGTCATCGGAGGCGGCTGCGGGCTCTTCACCGGTTTCGGAGCCGTCGAGCGCTCGGAACTCCGGCCGGGCGACACGGTCGTCGTCCAGGGCTCCGGCCCCGTCGGCCTCGCGGCCGCCGCCTTCGCCCGGGTCCGGGGCTGCGGCCCGCTCGTGGTCATCGGCGACCCCGACGAGCGCCTCGACCTCGCCACCGCCATGGGCGCCGACGACACGCTGTCGCTGAACCGAACGTCGGGGCCCGACCGGTCGGCCACCGTGGCCGACCTCACGGAGGGCCGGGGCGCCGACGTCGTCATCGAGGCGAGCGGCAACCCGGCGGCGATCCCGGAGGGGTTCGCCCTCCTCCGCGACGGGGGCACCTACGTCGTGGCCGGCCATTACACGGACGTCGGTCCCGTCTCCATCAACCCGCACCTCGACATCAACCGGAAGCACGCGACCGTGAAGGGGCGCTGGGGGACCGAGCTGCCGCACGTCTCGCGCGCCCTCGACCTGCTCGCGCGGCACCGCCTCCCCTTCGCCCGGGTGATCGGGGGAGAATACGGCCTCGGAGAAACGGGGCAGGCACTCGCCGATGTCGAGCGGCTCGCCGTCACCAAGGCGATCATCGTTCCGTCCCGGGATCGGGCGACCCCCGGCTAAACCGGCGCGTCGCCGCTAGAAGTCGCCGGCGACCTGGGGGCCGGACTCCACGCGGATCGTCAGGATGTCGATGTCGTGGTACTGCTGGTGGCGAATCGAGGAGGCGTAGTGCCGCAGCAGCCGCAGCGGGGTCTCCGCTTCGACGGGGACACCCGCGGCCACCTCGCTGAGCATCGCCAGCTGATCCTCGACGTTCTTCTCCTCCGTCGTCGCGATGAACTCGAGATCCGCCGCGGGGCCATCGCTGCTCGCGATGAGCAGCAGGCTTCGCGCATCATCGGCGTCGGTTTCGGCCTCCGCGCGGCCGAGGATCTGCATCGTCTCCTCGCCCACCGCGCGCAGACGCGTTTCCATCTCCTCGTCCCAGCCCCTGCGCGCCGCGAACTTCACCAGGAAGGCGTCGACTTCCGACCACGTGTCGTCCGACAACCGTGTCTTGAGGCGGTGGCGACGCCCCCCCGTGACCTCCGCGAAGATGGTGAGCAGGATCACCGTGATGCCGCCGACCGTCATGCCGTTGCCGAGGAATTCCTCCCAGGCCCCCGTGATATGCTCCGGGTAGATCCAGTCGAACTGGAAGACGATCCCCAGCCAGAAGGCGACGCCGACCACGAGGCCGTTGCGGTAATCCAGCCCCTCCTGGAGCAGGATCTTCATCCCGAAGACGAAGATCAGCGCCACGACCACGATGAAGTACGCCGCCACGACGGGGCCGGGGATCGCGATAATGAGGGCGAGCAGCTTCGGCAGGAAGGCGAATGCCGCGAAGACGACGCCGACGCAGATGCCGATGGCGCGGGAGGTGACGCCCGTCAGTTCGGCGACGGCGATGCCCACGCCGTAGGTCGTGTTGGGGACGGTCCCCGCCAGACCGGAGAGGAGGTTGCCCGCGCCGTCGGCGGCGATCGCGCCCTGGATGGAGCGGAAGTCGATCGCGCGGGGCCTGCGCCAGGAGACTCGCTGAATCGCGATCGCGTCGCCGAGCGTGTCCATCGCGCTTACGAGCGTCACCATGAGGAAGGACGGCAGCAGAGCCCAGAACTCGGGGCGGAAGCTCAAGTCGACACCGGGGTACGCCAGGTCCGGCAGGCCGATCCAGTGCGCTTCGTAGACGGTGGACATGTCGTAGATCCCGAACCCGAGACCGGCGACGAGAGATCCGGCGACGATCCCGAGGGCCGGGGCCCAGAGCCGAAGGGCGCCGGAGAACCGAAGCGGAACCAGGACCGTGACCGCCAGCGTCACGCCGGCCACGACCGGACCCGCGGCCAGCGGGGCGCCGGCCGGCACCTCCGCGAGCTTCCGCAGGATCATCGGGGTGAGCGTCACCGGGATCAAGATCAGCACCGTGCCCGCCACGGTGGGCGTGAAGACCCGGCGCAGGAGCGCCATCCGGGACGCGAGAAGGAACTGGACCATGGAGGAGGCAATGATGAGCACCGCAAGCATGCCCGGCCCGCCCTGCTCGATGGCGGTGACGCTCACCGCGATGAAGGCGCTCGTGCTTCCCATGATGAGCACGTAGCCGGCGCCGATCCGTCCCACTCTGCGCGCCTGGATCGCCGTCGTGACGCCGCTGATCACGAGCGCCGCGAACACCGCCCACGACAGGTATTCGGCGCTGCCGCCCGCCACCGTGATCATGACCGTCGGCGTGAGGACGATGCTGGCGAGGCAGATGAGTGCGTACTGGACGCCGAGTCCGGCGGCCATGGGGAGCGGGGGACGCTCGTCCGGCTCGAACCGCACGTCCTGCCGGGCGAGCCCGGGGCCGGAACCCGCCATCAGCCGCCGCCTCCCCCGGCGAGCGCTTCGGCGGGCGCCGCGGAGCGCCAGCGCTCAGGGTGGGCTTCGAGTCGCTCCACGGATTCCGCGAGGACCTCGAGCGCCAGATCGATGGTGTGGAGGTGCGTCCGGAACGCGAGCGCCGCCATCCGCAGCAGGAAGGTCCCGTCGATCGTCGTGGAGGAGAGGAAGACCCGGCCGTCGCGGTGCGTCTCTTCGATCAGCGCCCGGTTGAAGGCGTCCGCGTCGCCCGACTCCGGGACCCAGCGGTAGGTCACCACCGACAGCGGCGGCTCCGGCCCCACCTCGAACCCGAGCGCCTCGATCTCTCCGTGGAAGTACCGTGCGAGTTCGAGCTTCTCCCGAAGGCAGGCCTTGAACGGCGCCTCCCCGTGAAGCAGGAGCGGCAGCCAGACGCGCAGCCCGCGAAAGTGCTTGGTGAGTTCCGGCGACACGGCGGCGGGAGAGGGCCCCCAGCGCTCGGCCTCCACCGTGTCTTGCAGATAGCTGGCGCCCGACGCGTGCGCCTCCGCCAGGGCGTTCCCGTCGCGGACGAGAATGGCGCCGGTCCCGTATGGGAGGAACATGCCCTTGTGCGGGTCGAGGACGAGGGAATCCGAGCGTTCCAGCCCCGCCAGCGCGGGCCGCATCTCCTCGAGCAGGGCGAAGAAGCCGCCGTAGGCGCCGTCCACGTGGAACCATAGATCCTCGCGCTCGGCGACGTCCGCGATCTCCGCGAGCGGGTCGATGGCGCCGATGTCCACGGTGCCCGCCGATGCGAAGACGAGCCAGGGCCGGAGTCCGCGCGCGCGGTCCTCGGCCACGAGCTCGGCGAGCGCGTCGACCCGCATGCGAAAGTCCCCGTCCAGCGGAACGTCGCGCCGCACCGCCTCTCCCACGCCGGCCATTCGGAGCGCCTTGTGCAGGCAGTGGTGCAGGTGGGACGAGGAGTAGACGACGGCCCTTTCGTAGTCGCGAGCGCGAAGGCCGGCCGCCTCGCGGGCGGTGACGACGGCGATGAGGCTCGCGATCGAGCCTCCCGAGGCGAGGTTCCCGGCGCATGTGGTCGGGTATCCCGTGAAACGCGCCATCCAGTCGAGGATGACGTTCTCCATCTCGACCGCGCCCGGCCCGGTGAACCGTACGCCGGCGTATTCGTTCGTGACGGCCGCGAGATAGTCCGCCAGCGAGGATGCGTAGATGCCGCCGCCGGGGATGTACCCGAGGTGCCCGCCGTGCGAGGGCACGAGTCCCGCCCCCACGACGGATTCGTCGATCCGGTCGATGAGCCGCTCGATGGGCCGCGTATCGGTCCCGAGCCCGAGTTCCCGGATCTCCGCGACGGCTGACTTGTCGTGCCGGTAGGCGGGTCGTTCGGGGAGTTCATCGAGGAACCGCTGCGCGTAGGCGTGCACCTCGGCCATGAGGCGGTCGCGCTCGCCCGCGTCGGGGTCGAGCGGCCGCGCAGCTTCCTCCAGTTCCAGAATCCGGGACCGCTGCCGACTTGAGATCGAGCGCATGATGCGATCCTATCCCTTTCGTTCAGGGGACGCGAGCTTTCCGGCCGCTTCTGCTTCATGGGAGGATCCCGCTTGTATCCGCGTCGAAAAATATCCTGGAAGTACGGTCTCGCCGCGGCGCTCGTCGTTGGGCTCGCGTCCGCCGTCGAGGCGCAGCCGCGCGCGGAACGGGCCGAAGGATACCTCCGTTCCTTCCATGACCTGAGGCTCTTCAATGGCGCGGCCCTCATCGTCGACGCGGGCGAGATCCTGTTCGAGGGAGCGTTCGGCCGCTCCGACTTTGCGGGCGGTGGCGCCAACGCCCCGCACACGCGGTTTCGCATCGCGTCGCTGACGAAGCAGTTCACGGCAGCGCTGATCCTCAGACTCGAGGAGGAGGGATTGTTGCGAGTCGAGGACCCGGTGGGCCGCTACGTCGAGGAATATCCGCCGGAGTTCGCGGAACGGATCACGCTCCACCACCTGCTCACGCACACCTCGGGGTTGCCGAGCCACACGAACGTCCCGGGGTTCATGGACTGGGAAGCGGCAACCCCGTTTTCGCCGCACGAGATCCTCACGCTCACCTGGGAGGCCCCTCTCTCTTTCGAACCGGGCACGGACTTCGAGTACTCCAACTCGGGCTATGTACTTCTGGGTTGGATCGCGGAACGCGTCACGGGGCTGAGCTACGACGAGGCCCTCCGCACGTATGTGCTCGAGCCGCTGGAGTTGCGCGATACCGGGTACGATCATGCGCTCTGGCCGCCGGAGGGCCACGCCGGCGGCCACACACGCAATCTCGTCGGCTATCGGCCGGCGCGCCTCATCGATCCGTCCGTGCCGTATGCCGCCGGCATGCTCTACTCCACCGTCGGCGACCTCGCTCGCTGGGCCTCCAGCCTCTTCGTCGAAGGAGGCCTGTTCCGCGACCCGGAGACGCTGGTGCGCATGACGACCCCCGGTCTCGAATCCGGGTCGTACGGGTACGGCGTGGGTGTGCGGACGCGGGATATCGGGGACGACAGCGGCGTGCGCGTCATCGAACACTCGGGAGGAATCTTCGGCTTCTCCTCCTACCTGCGCGTCTTCCCGGACCACGGACGCCTCATCGCGCTGCTGGACAACACATCCTCCGACCTGGGACCCCTCGTGGAGGGTTTGACGAACGTCCTGTGGGGCGCCGAAGCGGTTCGCCCTAAACCGTCGATCGCGGAACGACTGCTGCCGATCGTCGAGGCGGGCGGGGTCGAGGCGGCGATGTCGAGGTTCGAGAACTGGCGGCGTACGCGACCGGAGGAATACGACTACTCCGCCGGTCAGATCCTGAGGCTCGCGGGCCATTTCCGGGAGGGCGAGCCGGCCACGGCCATTGCGATCCTCGAGGCCTACGCGGCCGGGACGCCCGAACTCCCCGCGATCCGCTTCGCGCTGTCCGAGCTTCACGAAGAGGCCGGGACCGTGGACGCGGCGTCCGACCACATCCGCGAGGCGCTCGCGTACAATCCCGGGATGCCCCGGCTCCTGGAGCGTCTGTCGGATCTGGGCATCGAGCCCGATCCCGCGCTTCGGCTCCCCATCGTGCGCCTGGAACCCGGGAACCTGTCCCTCTTTGTGGGCGAGTACCGCGTCGACCCGGCCACAACGCTGACCGTCACGCTCGAGGAGGGCGTTCTCATGGCCGCGCGCACCGGCGAGGCGGCGTTCCGACTCCTCCCCCAGTCCCCTACGACCTTCCTTCTGCACGGTTCCGCCGTGCAGTTCGTGTTCGAAGTCGTGGATGGCGTCGCGGGGGCGGTCTCCGTTGTGGAGGCCGATCAACGCCTCGCCTTCCCGAGAATCGGACGCTGAGTCGGCGGGCATCGACATGCACGACTTCGCCGTCATCGGGCTCGGAGCGATAGGAAGCGCAACGGCGGCCGAACTCGTCCGGCGGGGACATTCGGTGGTCGGATTCGACCGCTACACGCCCCCGCACACGATGGGATCGGCGCACAGCGACACGCGGATGATTCGCGAGGCGTGGTACCAGGGGTCTCCCTACGTGCCGCTCGTCCACGATGCCTGCCGGCGCTGGAAGAACCTCGAGCGCTCGTCGGGCAGGACGCTGCTGCGGACGGCGGGCGCCCTCATGATGGGGCCGGAGGACGGACGAGCGTTCGCGGGGAGCCCGCTTCGCGGCGTCGTGCGGCCCGACACCGACTATGTCCTCCTATCCGCGGAGGAGGTGGCCGAGCGTTTCCCCTGGCTCCGCCCGGATCCCGGGACCGTCACCATCTATGAACCGGGTGCCGCGATTCTCTCACTGGAGGCCTGTATCGAGGCGACGCTGGAGGCGGCCGCGGGCGCGGACCTGCGCTTCGACGAGCCCGTGCTCGAGTGGTCGACCTCCGCCTCGGGCGTCCGGGTCCGGACGGAGCGGGGAGATTACGCGGCGCGGCGGCTCGCCATCGCGGCGGGAGCGTGGACTCCGCAACTGCTTCCCGGACTTTCCCTTCCGCTCGAAGTGGAGCGCACGGTGCAGTACTGGTTCGAGCCCGCCGGGGTGCATGCGGACGTGCTCGCGGAGGGTCCCGCCTGGGTGTGGGAACTCGAACGGGAGGGTACGTGGTACGGATTCCCACCCACGGCGCGAGGTCTCAAGGCGGGGATGCACTTCCAGGCCGGACGCCGGACCGATGCCGAACGGGTCGTCCGCGAAGTCGGGGCCTCCGAGGCGGACGATCTGCGAAGGCTGTTCGGACGGTACGCGCCGGGCGTGGCGGGCGCGCTGGCCCACGCGTCGGTCTGCCTCTACACGAACACGCCCGACGAGGACTTCATCCTCGACCGCCACCCCGGCCATCCCGAGGTGGTGCTGTTCGCCGGCGGCTCCGGGCACGCGTTCAAGTTCGCGCCCGTCCTCGGGTCGCTCATGGCCGACCGCCTCACGGAGGAGCCGCCCTCCCGGGATCCGGCCCTCTTCTCCATCGACCGCTTCCGCTGAGGGGCCCGGCGAAGCGCAGGAACAAGGCCGGAACGACGACCATGTTGAGCGTGGTGGACGTCAGGAGGCCCCCGAGAACGACGACGGCGAGCGGGGCCTGGATTTCCTTGCCGGGCTCGCCGATTCCCAGCGCGAGCGGCACGAGCGCGAGGCCCGCCGTGAGCGCCGTCATGAGGATGGGGCTGAGACGTTCCATCGAGCCGCGCCGGATGCTCGCCTGAAGTTCGGTGCCCGCCGCACGCAGATCCTGATAGCGGCTCACGAGAAGGATCCCGTTGCGCACCGCGATCCCGAACAGGGTGATGAACCCGACCAGCGTCGCGATGTTCACGGTGCCGCCGATGAGCAGGACCGCGAGCACGCCTCCCGCCAGCGCCAGAGGCAGGTTCACCATGAGAAGGGCCGCGATCCGGGCACTCCCGAAAGCCCGGAACATGATGAGGAAGATGGCGGCGATCGAGAACAGCGAGAGCAGCGTAATCCGCCGCGTCGCCTCCCGCCCGCTCTCGAACTGCCCCCCGTACTGGACGTAGTAGCCCGGCGGCAGTTCGACCTCGGCGGCGACCCGCGCCTGAAGCTCCTCCGCGGCTCCGCCCACGTCGCGTCCCGCGACGTTCGCGCTCACGACGATCTTTCGTTGCACGTTCTCGCGGCTGATCGCGTTGGGCCCCAGCGACGGCACGATCGATGCCAGTTGCGACAGCGGCACGGTCGCTCCCGCCGGCGTCGTCATCAGCGTCCCGCCGATCGCCTCCGGGTCCGTGCGGTGTTCGTCCGCGTAGCGAACCACGAGGTCGAACGCGCGGTCGCCTTCCCGGATGAGCGACACCTCCTCTCCCTGGAATGCGACATCGACGGCCGCGGCCATATCGGCCGGCGTCACGCCGTGACGGGCCATGGCGCGGCGGTCGGCGCGGACCTGAAGCTGCGGTATGTCCGCCTGCCTCTCGACGGAGACGTCCACGAGGCCCTCCACCGTCCCCGCCACGGTCTCGATCTCGCCGGCGATGTCGCGCAGCTGCCGGAGGTCGGGCCCGAACAGGTTCGCGGCGATGGCCGCCCGGGTGCCGGAGAGCATGTGGTCGATCCGGTGTCCGATCGGCTGTCCGATCGTGACGCTGGTCCCGGGAAGTCCCGCGAGGTCGTCGCGGAGCGCGGCCATGACCTCCTCCAGGCCGTACTCCGAGAGGTCCAGCCGGGCATCGACCTCGGAGGCGTTGGGGCCCTGTGCGTGTTCGTCGAGTTCGGCCCGACCGGTCCGCCGCGAGGTGGAGACGACCGCCGGGTGCGCCAGGAGCTGGCGCTCCACGCGGGCCCCGATCGCGTCCGACTCCACGAGCGATGTCCCGGGCAGGCTCACGACGGAGATGGTCAGCGTCCCCTCCTGGAACTCGGGCAGGAATCCGCGTCCCAGGGAGGGCACGAGAGCGAGGGTGCCGGCCAACAGGAGCACCGCGCCGCCCAGCACGGCCCCGGAACGGCGAAGCGCCCCATCGAGGACGCGTCCGTACGCCCGTTCGAGCCCGCGCATCAGCCACGGGTCGCGCGGGCGGCCGATCGCCCGGTCGCTCGGCAGAAGCATGTGGCAGAGTGCCGGCGTCACCGTGACCGCGACGAGCAGCGACGAGAGGATGCTCACGATGTACGCCAGTCCCAGCGGCCGGAGCATGCGCCCCTCCACGCCGGAGAGGAAGAAGAGCGGCACGAAGACGATGGAGATGATGAGCGTCGCGCTGAGGATCGGGTTCCGGATCTCCCGCGCCGCGTCCCGGACGAGGGTGAGGGGCCGTCGTCGCCGCTCCGGCGGGCGGCGGCGGTCTTCGCGGAGGCGGCGGTACACGTTCTCGACGACGATGATCGCGTCATCGACCAGCGCGCCGATGGCGATGGCCATGCCGCCCAGCGTCATCGTGTTGATCGTGCCCCCGAGTAGCCGCAGCACGATGACGGCCAGGGCCAGCGAGAGCGGGATCGCGAGCACGGAAATCGCCGTCGTCCTCAGGTTCCACAGGAAGAGCAGGAGTACCGCGACGACGAGCAGCGCACCGTCGCGCAGGGCTTCGATTACGTTTTCCACCGCAAGCGATATGAAGTCGGCCTGTCGGAACACGGCCCTCTCGAAGGCCACGCCCGCCGGGAGTTCCGCCTCGATCTCGTTCAGTTCGGCGTCAATCCGATCCGTCAGTTCGAGCGTATTGGCGCCGGGCTGCTTCTGGATCGAGAGCACGACGGCGGGCTCCGCGTTCACGGAAGCGGTGCCGAGCCGGACGCGCGGGCCGATCCGAACTTCCGCCAGGTCCTCGATGAGGACGGGTACCCCCTCCCTCACGGCGACGACGGTCAGGCCGATCTCCTGCAGATCGCGGGCGCGACCGATGCCGCGGATCAGGATCTCGCGCCCGCCCGAGCGATAGACGCCTCCGGACGCATTCCGGTTCGATCCCGCCGCCGCCTCCAGCACCTGGTCGAGCCCGACGCCGTATGCGAGCAGACGCTCGGGATGGATCAGGACCTGGTACTGGCGAACCTGTCCGCCGATCGACACGACCTGTGACACCCCTGGCACGGCGAGCAGCCTTCGCCGCACGGTCCAGTCGGCGACCGTCCGCGCCTCCATGAGTTGCGTGGCGGACGCGCTCATGCCGACGAGCAGGATCTCGCCCATGATCGAACTCACGGGCGCGAGGACGGGCGCGCTCACGTCCTCGGGCAGTTGGGCCGTGGCGAGCTGGAGCCGCTCGTTCACGATCTGCCGGGCACGGAGGATATCCGTGCCCCAGTCGAAGTCCACCCAGACGATGCTGATCCCCTGGGCCGAACTCGACCGGACCCGGCGAACCCCGGCCGCTCCGTTCACCGCCGTTTCGATCGGGAAGGTGACGAGACTCTCGACCTCTTCCGGGGCGAGTCCGTGGGCGTCGCTGAGCACCGTCACGGTGGGAGCGGTGAGGTCGGGAAAAACATCGACGGGCAGCGTGGCCCCCACCCATCCCCCGCTCGCCAGGAGGAGGACCCCGGCGGCCACGGCGAAGAAACGGTTTTCAAGCGATGCATGGACGAGCCGGTCCAGCAGTCCATGCAGGAGGCCCGGCCGGTCTCCCGCCGGTCCGGGAGCGCTCATCCCGGCGTCCTCAGTGCGGATGTCCGTGGTCCGAGACCTCGACGTCGCCGAGCGAGGCCAGTCTCACCTGATAGGCGCCGACGGCGACCACCTGTTCGCCGTCCGAAACCCCGGAGTGAACGATGGTCCACGACCCGTCCGAGGGACCGGTCTCCACCACTCGCCGCTGAAACGCTTCGCCGCCGACCTTGACGTAGACGACGGAGAGCCCGTCCTCGTCCAGGATCGCCGGCGTCGGGACCGCCACACCTTCCACGGGCTCACCGAGGAGCAGATGCCCTTCGGCCAGCATCCCCACCTTGAGCTCCCCGTCCGGGTTCGCCACCGCGAACCGGACCGGCAACGCCCGGCTCCCGGCATCGATGATACTGCCCACGGACACCACGCGGTCGGCTTCATGCGTGTGCGTCGCGCCTTCGACGGTGAACCACGCCCCGTGGACTTCGCTGGCCGCCTCGGCGTGGCGGGCCGGAACCCGCGCGACGAACCACAGCGTATCGGGACGCACCACCGTGAACGCGTGTGTCCCGACGGCGACGTGTTCGCCGGGGGCCACGTGGCGATCCGCGATCACTCCCCCGATCGGACTCCGAAGCCGGTAGACGTGCGGATCGGAACCGCCGTCCCCATCGGCGTCGTGAATGCCTCCCACGGCTTCGAACGCCGCCCGGGCCACCTCGAGGTCATGCCGCGCCTCCTCCAGGCGGCGCTCGGCGATGGCGCCGGCGGCGAAGAGACGCTCCGTCCGGTCCGCCTCGCGCTCGGCCTCCACCACGTCTGCCCGCATGCGGGCGTACGAATCGTCGAGGCTCGTGGGGGCAATCAACGCCAACGTCTGCCCCTCCCGCACCTCCTCGCCGGGGGCGGGCGATGGCCCCTGGACGAGCAGGAGGCCCGCCACCGGCGTCGAGACGTGCGCAAGGCCGCGCGCGGGGGCCGCGACCTCCCCGGTCACCGGGATCGAGTTCGGAATCCGCCGCGGCTCCGCGATCGCAATCTCGAACGGCATCGCCCACTGCTCTTCCTTCGGCAGCGCGATCAGCCCCGGAGGCGGCTGCTCCTCGTCGTGCGGGAGCGCATCTTCGCTCGCGAACACCTGCAGCTGTCCCACCGGGATCGCGTGGTCCGTGCCGCGGGCGGTGAGGGTCATGTCCGCTCGCCAGATCCCGGTCTCCGAGAGGGTCGGGCTCGCATTGTAGATTCCCGGGCTCCCGGGGGCCTGGAGTACGATCTCCTCGCGGGCGCCGCCCGGTCCCCGGAGCAGGAGCACGAGGCGCCCCTCCCGCACCGGCTTCCAGTCCGCCAGCCAGGTGAGGTGGATGGCCCACCCATCGCTCGCGACCCCCCTGACGTGCGGCGGGTACTCCACGAAGAGTTCGAGCGACTCGGTCCAGTGCGTCACGGCTCCCCCGCCGGCATGGGAATGATCAGCGGCCGCCGCCGGATCGGCGGACGGCGCGTCACACCCCGCACAAGAGAGCAACGCCAAAAGGGCGACCGCTCGTGTCACGCGCATGACACCTCCTGGACTGCGCACCTGTCTTGTCCGCTCAACGTTGCCCCACCCACGGCCGCGGGCCAGAGCCACCGAAACCTCGACCGGGGAACGGCCCGTACTGTACCTTGAGGCCTACGCCATGCGTGGAAGAGGAAAAGCCGATGAAAAAGATCGCCATCGCCGTCGCCGTGATCGTCATTCGGAAGCTGCTCAAGAAGCTCTGACGGCGGACGGAGTACTCCCGACTCGTTAGTCCGGGGAGGGTCCGATCCTTCCCGGTCTCATCGCCGTGAGGAATTTCACCGGCTTCAGCGCGTCCCGGTCGTACGAGAAGTAGATGAAGAAGGGCCTGCCTCGCATCTTCCCGCGTTCGACGAAGCCCCAGAACCGTGAATCGAGACTCTCGTCCCGGTTGTCCCCAAGCATGAAATAGCGTTCCGGCGGAACCACGAGGGGCCCCCAGTTGTCCCGCGTGGGTTCGTACTCGCCCCGCTCCGGGTCCGGAATCAGGTGCTCCAGTTGCCACCGCATGCGGGGATCCCCTTCATCCGGCTGGCGCGGATTCCGGCGGACGTAAGGTTCGTCGACGGCTTCTCCGTTCCGGTACAGGAGGCCGCCCTCCATTCGGAGCGTGTCGCCCGGCAAGCCCACGGTACGCTTGACGATATCCAGCCCCGGAGAATGGTCCGCCCTGAACACGATGATATCCCCGTACTCCGGCTCGGCGTATCCCGGTATGCGGGCATTCGTAAACGGGATCGGGGCACCGAGCGAAGTCTTGTTCACGAGCAGGAAATCGCCGACGAGGAGAGTCCCCTCCATCGACCCCGACGTAATCACGAACGTGGCCAGCAGGAACGTCCGGAAGAAGAGGAAGATGAGGGTCGCGACGAACAGGGTGCGCGCCCAGTCGCGGAACCACTCGGCGCTGAACGCCGGCGGAGATGGGGGACGTTTCCGCTTCCCTTCCGCGGCTTCGTCCGCCTCTCGCGTGCCATCCTTTGCTCTGCGACCTCGTGCCATGTATCGGGACGCCTGTTACGGGGACCGCCGGCGCGCCGGGCGCCGGGCGTCGTCGTTGATGCGGCGGACGCTACTCTGCGGCCATGTCAGCCGCCACGCAAACGTCCGGCGCTCGGGGTCGTTACATGAGGCCGTCGGAGTATATGTGGAGCCGCCATAGGCTGCCGCCGCGGACGGCGCGGCCGATGTCGATGCGAAACAGGCCGTCCATGAGCGACACGCCGACTCCCACGCTCGACCGCCAGCCCTCCGTGCCGAAGGCATCCACGGGTCCCGTCCAGCCCGCGTCCCAGAACCCCGTGACCCGGATCGGGCTGCCCCCGACATCGTACGCCGGGTCGCCGATCCGGAAACCGCGCCCCAGTTCGAACCGGCCGAACCAGAAGCTCTCGCCTCCGGTCGACACGGGATCGAAAGCCCGCAACGTGTACGATCCGCCGAGGTGGAAGCGGCGCTGTGGAGGCGGTTCCCCGAACACTCGTCCGGCCCCGCCCTCCAGCGCCAGCGACCACTGGCTCACGGGGAGTTGCAGCGCCGCCGTCACCGCGGAACGGCCGTAGAGATCGAAGTCGCCCGTCGCGGCTTCCCCCCAGATGGAACCGCTCAGAATCGGCGTGCCTGGGTCTACCGAGGAAAACGCGCGCAGGCGGCCCGAAACGCCTGCGATGTCGCCGCGCGCGGCGACGATGTTATCGGAAAAAACCGCATCGCCGAAGAGGTTCGGGAGCGAGGCATCGCTCTGCTTCGGTGCGTTCTGGTGACGCTCGGCGAAGAGGGCGCCTTCCACACGGGTCCTCCTGCCCTGGCGGCTCGCGGAGAGCTCGAAGCCGGTCTCCCGGAAGTAGAGGCCTTCGTCATACCCCACGACCAGGCTGTTGAAAGAGTTGCCGAAGGAGAGCGGGCGGCCCCAATCCCCGAGATCCGTGAGGCGACGGTACGCGGTGATCCCGAAACCGCCGGTGGCAGTCTGGCGCCGCCACCCGACTTCCACGCCCGGCTCCCATTCCGGGATGCCGATTCGGGGCGTGACCGCGAACTCCGACGTGACCCCCGTCGGTACGGCGAACCGGGCGCTGAACGACAGCCCCTCGACCCGGTTGTAACGGAGCCTGCGCAGACCCGGAGCAAGATCCAGACGGGGACTCAGACCCACTGCGGCGGGGATGTGCAGCGAGGAAAGCCGATCCTTCAAGTCGTCAAGCTCACGTGACCCGAAAGCGTCGACGGTGGCGGAAAAGAGTGGCTCGGGCAGCTCTCGGGACGAGGAGAGCTGATCGAGGGGCGGGACGATCATCACGATGGGCCGGACCGTGGCGGGGAGCGAATCCGCCTCCGCCGTCAGCGGGTCGTCGCGGATTCCCTCGATCCGCGTCTCTTCTCCCTCGTTCGCCTGGATCCGCCCCTCATCGGCGTCGATCTCCTCGTCGACCCAGCGCGTCCAACCTTCCGGCAGGTCCTCTCCGGGATCGAGCGACGATTCCCGATCCACGGCATAGTCCTCGAAGGTCCATTCGTAGCGGACAGGCATGCTCGCGAGATCGGCCATCGTGGCGACCGCGTCGAACGCCATGCGATTCGGGAGCCACCAGCGCAGTTCCTGGAGCCCGTAATCGATCGTGATGAAGTCGACCCTGGCACGGATCGGCTTCACGAACCCGGGAACATCTTCCGCATCCTCCGGTTCTTCGCGGTCGAAGTCGTATTCGATCGCGGGACGGTAGGCGGCGCGCGTGAGGACGCCTTCGTCGGCGTCGAACCAGAGCGAACCCGCAATGCGGTCGAAACGGGCCTCCCGCGGCTCGACGATCGCCTCGATCAGCGTCACCTGCCGGTCGTCCCCCGGGAAGCGGATGCGCAGCGTATCGCCGGAGCGGTACCGGTAGTGATAGGCCGCGGTATCGGCCAGGGGATGGAGGGCCCAGTCCGAACCGATCGTCACATGCTCGCTCGCCGGATCGATCATGTCGAAATCGAGCTCGAACGCATCGTCGTCGCGCAGATCGTCCTCGAACTCGACGCCCAGGCCGGCAATGGGCACCCCGCGCCGCACCCCCAGCCAGCGGACGACGTGCTCGCCCTCCGCCGCCCAGCGCAGTCGGGCGGCGCGCTCCTGATGAAACATCGCCCGCTCGCGGCGCAGTACCGCGCCGCCCAGTCCGGCGTAAATGCGCTCGCGGAAGGTCGCCTCGAAACTCGTCAACCCTTCGGCCCGAGCCTTGCGCTGCGCCAGGGCGCGCTCGATCAGGCCCGCGATCCCTTCGTCGGCGTAGGCGTCGAGCGGAATCGGCCGCGAGACGGACACGGGCGGTTCCTGGAGGGCGCGCACGTCGAAGGCGACGCCCGCGGCGGCCTCCATGCACACCGCCAGCGCAATGGCGCACCCGGCAGCGGGCATTCGGTCAACAAGTGCTCTCCAGTCCAGAACTCACTCTCCGGCATCGAGGCGCGGGGCTCACAGCCGATGGCGAGACGCGGCTGTCCGGGCGGGCGACACATCCCGACAGGTGCCGTTACGTCTATGTTTGGGTAGACGTTTCAACCTTCGCCCCCGTCACCGCGGAGAAGAGCGAGTGGGGCTGTACTCCGAACACATCTTCCCCCGTCTCATGGAGAGCGGGCTCAAGGGCGACGTTCATCGCCGATACCGGCGCCAGGTACTCTCCCGGGCGCGGGGAAACGTGCTCGAAGTCGGCTTCGGCACCGGCCTCAATCTCGAATGCTACCCGACGTCGGTTCGCCGCGTCACGGGGATCGACCCCGCGGCCGTACTCGAACGCCGCGTACGCGCCCGCGTCGCCCGGGCCCCCTTCCCCGTCGAGCGCATGGTCCACGACGCCGCCGACCGACTCCCTTTTCCGGATGGGCATTTCGACACGGTGACGAGCACGTGGACGCTGTGTTCGATCGTGCGGCTCCAGGACGCCCTCGTCGAACTGAGGCGTGCGCTGAAGCCCTCCGGCGAGTTCCTCTTCCTCGAGCATGGGCGGAACGAGAAAGGCTGGGTGTCGCGCCTGCAGGACACCCTGAACCCGGTCCAGAACTTCGTCGCCTGTGGTTGCAACATAAACCGGAAGATCGACACCGAGATCGAGCACGGCGGATTCCGGATCATCGAACTCGACCGCTTTACCATGCCCGGGGTGCCCCGGGCGCTGGGTTCCGTCTACCTTGGCGTGGCCGGACCGCACGGCGGCAAGCGCCTCGCAGGACCGCGGGGCGCAGGGCCGTGAGCGCCGCTCAGTCCTTCGGCATCCTCGTGGCGAGGACGGCGCCCACCGAGCCCGCGACGGCCGGGCCGAGCAGAAAAAGAAGCGCCAGACCCCAATGGCCGGACGGAGGATCCGTCACCGTCACCCAGATGCCGATGACGCCCAGCAGGGTCAGACTCCAGCCCGGCGCCAGCCCCCAGAGGAGGGGGCGCGCACCGCGGTGCCACCGCGAGAGGCCGAAGCCGGCGGAGAAGTACAGGAGGCCCCCGAGCGCGATGAGCCCGGGACCGGGACCCACGGGCAGATCTCTGAACACGAGCGCCAGCCCGGCGAGGCCGGCGAGGAGGCAGACGATGATCGAAACGAGGGTTTTCGGGACGGCTTTCATGGCGTGCGAAGATGTGGCGAGATCCGCGGTTTCTCAAACGTCCCCGGCGCGCGCCTGTCGCGGGCGGGCGACCGCGGCCGCCGTCGCGCTCGCAGCCGTCGTCCACCTGTTCGGCGCCGGCGCGGCGATGGGTCAGACTGCGGGGCCGGTGGGCGATCCGGCGCCCGACGCGCCCACCCGGGCCATCGACCTCGATGAACTGGCATGGATCGCCGGCCACTGGGGCGGGGACGCTTTCGGGGGACAGATCGAAGAGGCGTGGTTCAGCCCCGCGGGGCGCTCGATGTCCGGGTCCTTCCGCCTCGTCCGCGACGGTCTCGCGGTCATGTACGAACTTCTGCTCCTGGAGCAGGACGACGATGGCGAGATCTACTACCGGTTCAAGCACATCTCGCGCGGCTGGGAACCCTGGGAGGAGACGCGGCTCGAATACCGCCTCACGGCCCTGGAAGGCCGAAGGGCCACCTTCCGGAGCACCGCGGAGGCGCCGCCGTCGAACGCTCCCTGGTGGTTCACGTACGAGAGCCCGACGAGCACCGAGCTGATCGTAACGATACATGGCAGCACGGGCGGCGATCCGACCGTCCTGTCGATGACGAGGCGATAAGGCCGTATCTTTCGGGTGATGGAAAGCGTTAATCGGGGAGGGAGCCGATTCGAGCAGGGGGTCGTATGAGTGCATTGGAGTCGGGACGCAGATGCGCCCGTTTGGCGGCGCTGACCCTCGTCACGGGCGGCGTGCTGGCGGGTTCGCCGAATTCTGCCGCGGGACAGGAGGAGACGGAACGGGAGACGGCGGAGCTGGTCGGGCAGGTGGTCAGCGCCTCGACGGGACTCCCGATCGAAGGGGCCCGCGTGATCCTTCTGGGCTCCGGGTACGGGGCCATCACCGATGCCGAAGGCAACTTCCGGGTCCCTCGGACCTGGGCCGGCCGGGACTCCGTCGAGGTGAGGTACATCGGCTATGAGGCCGGCTATACCGTCATCGACCTCGAGCCGGAACAAACGACGCGCGTCACGTTGACCCTTTCGAGTACCGTCATTCGCATCGCGGATCTCACGGTGGAGGTACGGCAGACCCGCCGCGCGCGGCACGTGGAGGGCTTCCTGGAACGCATGGATAAGGGGTTCGGGACCTTCTTCACGCCACGGGACATCATCAATCGCAACCCGCGCCTGCCCAGCGACCTCCTGCGCGGTATGCCGAACGTCTCCGTGGGCCGGATCGAATACGGAAGAGCCGAAATCTTCCTCGGAGAAGGCGCCCGGCTCGGATGTCCGCCGGCGCTCTACCTGGACGGGATGTACCAGGCGGGGATGCAATTCGACGATCTCGAGAGGGACGTTCTCGGCGCGGTCGAAGTCTACAGGCGGGACGTCGAGACGCCGATGGAGTTCATGCGCACGGGTTCGACCTGCGGCGCGATCGTGGTCTGGACGCCGGACGGCGCCGGCTTCCTGGACTGGGCCGGGGAACTTCCCGATCCCTTCGAATAGCAGCGCGTGGCAAAACCCCGCGTCAGTCCCGCCCGCCGGCGGGCTCGCCGTTGAGGGTCAGCGTCCATTCGAGTTCCATGTCCTTCCGGAGCGAATGGTAGACGGAGCAGTAGCGTTCGAACGAGAGCATGACCGCTCGCCGGGCCTTCGCTTCGTCCACCCTGCCGGAGACGTGGAAGTCGAACTGGAGACCCTTCACGTAGCGCGGCGCCGTGTCCGCCCTGCGCGCCCTCGCCCGGACCGAGAGCCCGGTGAGTTCCTGGCGCCCCTTCTCGAGGATGACCACCACGTCGATCGCGGCACAGGCGGCGACGGATTCCACCATGAGGGCGACCGGGCTGGGGGCGATGCCCTCGTCCCCGTCGATTCGCGTCTCGCGGCCGGCTCGGTCGGCGCTGAACTTGAGCCCGCCGTCCCACCGGACCTGGATTCCGTCTTTGTCCATCTCATCTCCGTGGCTGAGTTCGAAGTTCGGCAACATAGTACAACACGGCTGAATCGCTGAAACCGCCCCGGGATGGAGGGCGTAAAGGCTGTGCGGGAGGTGCGACATGCTCGAGTTCATCGGGAATTTTCTCTGGCTCGCCATTGCCGGCGCCGCTTCGATCGGCGGCTTCGTGACGATGAAGAAATTCGTACGCGGACGGCTGCGCTTCGTGGACGGCGTTCACCGGCGCGGAGTTCCGCTCGTGGCCGGAATCGCGGGCTGGGGCGTTGGATTGCTGGCCGCGATCCTGCCATTCGTTACTCCCATGACCGCCGTTCTGTTCGGGATCGGCATCGGTACGGGCGTGGCGGCGGGCCGACGAGAGATCAAGCGCCTCCCGAGCCCCTGAGGCGAGGCGAGGTGCACTTGTCCTGACCTCCCGGCGGGACATTTTGCGGCATGCCCTTCGCCGCCGACCCATTGCGCCTCACAACCGTCCTCGCGGATCTCGTCGCCACGAACTCCGTGAATCCGACCCTCGTGGACGGGGCGGCGGGCGAGACGGAGATCGCGCGCCTCACGACCCGGCACATGCGAGAGGCGGGCCTCGAAGTGACCCGGTGCGAACCCCAGGCGGGCCGGCCGAGCGTCATCGGGCGCCTCGCGGGCACCGGGGGAGGGCCGGCCCTGATGCTGAACGCCCACTACGACACGGTCGGCGTGGAGGGCATGGAGGCGCCGTTTTCGCCGAGCATACGGGACGGGCGGCTCTACGGGCGGGGGGCCTACGACATGAAGGGCGCGCTGGCCGCCTGCATCGAGGCCGCCCGGCTCCTCGGTGAATCGGGAACGCGTCTTGCCGGCGATGTCCTCGTGGCCGCCGTGGCCGACGAGGAATACGCGAGCCTGGGCACCGCAGACCTGCTCGAACGGCGCGCGCGCGGCGAACTCGCTTTCGACGCCGCGATCGTCACCGAACCCACGTCGCTGAACCTGTGCGTGGCCCACCGCGGGTTCACGTGGATCGAGATCACGACGCGCGGGCGCGCCGCCCATGGAAGCCGCTATCGAGAGGGCATCGATGCGAACCTGCGCATGGGACGCGTCCTGCACCGGCTGGAGGCGTTCATCGAGGAACTCCAGTCCCGGCCGGGGCACCCCCTTCTCGGTCCCCCCTCGATGCACGCGGCGCTGCTCGAGGGCGGGAGCGGGATCAGCACCTACTCCCCGCTCTGCACGCTTCGGGTCGAGCGGCGTACGGTGCCGCCCGAGACGCAGGAGTTCGTGGAAGGCGAGATCGCGGCCATCCTCGAGGACCTGCGCGCGGAGGATCCGTCCCTCGAAGTCGCCTGGTCGACCTTCTTCCACCGCGAACCCTTCGAGACGACGCCGGAAGCGCCCGTCGCGGCCTGTGTATCGCGCGCCGCCCGCACGGTCCTTGGCCGCGCGCCGGAGGTCATTGGAGATTCCCCCTGGATGGACTCCGCCCTGACACAGGCCGCGGGCGTCGACAGCGTTGTGATCGGCCCTCGCGGAGCGGGCGCGCACGCCGACGTGGAATGGGTGGACCTCGAATCGTGCGCCCGGCTCGCCGAGATCCTCGCCGAGGCCGCGGCCGACTACTGCGGCTGACCGGGGCCGTCGCCTCCAGCGGGGACGTTGGCGAAGATGCCGTTCGGTGCCCCGGAGTTGGCCGTGATGATCTCCGGGAAGCCGTCTCCGTTCAGGTCGCCGACCGCGATCCCGTAGGTGGCGCAGTCGTCGCAGCCGAAGCGGAACTCCTCGAATTCCCCGCCGAGGTTGAAGTAGACGGCGTTCTGCGCGCCGGCGTTTGCGACGATGATGTCGAGATCTCCATCGAGGTCCAGATCGGCGAGGCGAACCGCGAAGCTCTGGGCGTCTTCGCGCCCGAAGGGACGCCCTCGGGCGAAGGATCCGTCTCCGTCGCCGAAGTACACGGCGTTTTCCTCGCCGATGTTGGCCACGACGATGTCGGGGAGACGGTCGCCGTCCACGTCTCCGACCGCGACGCCTCGGGTCTCGTCACTCCCCGTGCCGTACGAAGTCCGCCGGTCGAACGCCCCTTCGTCGTTCCAGTGGATCGCGTTCGCTCCACCGTCACGGTTCGCAAGAACGAGATCGAGATCCCCGTCCCCATCCAGATCCGCCGCGGCGACATCGATGGTGGAATCGTCCCCTGCCCCGAAGGGCGTCCCCCCATCGAAGCCGCCCTCCCCATTACCCCGGAAGATGAAGTTCTGGCGACCTCGGTTGACGACGAGGATGTCCGTGTGCCCGTCCCCGTCGAGGTCCGCCAGGGTGAGGCTGCGCGTCGAACTCGGAACGCCGAAGGTCGGGCCCCTCTCGAAGCGCCCGACGCCGTCGTTGTAGAAGATGAGGTTTCGGGTCCGGTCGTTCCCCGTGGCGATATCGAGGTCGCCATCCCCGTCGAAGTCCGCCAGCGGGGCCGCGTAGGTGCCGTCCTCCTCATCTCCCAGCGGCCGGGCCAGCGTGAAGCCTCCACGCCCGTCGTTGAGGAAGACCCGGTTCTGCTCGGGCCAGTGCCGGCCGTTGGCTACGACGATGTCGAGCGCGCCGTCCCCGTCCACATCGCCCAGGTGGACCGACGCCGTGAGGCGGCTCGCGGCCCCGAGGGGGCGAAGCGGCCGGAACGTCCGCTCCTGCGCCCCGCTCAAGCCCGCGTCGGACAGGAACGTCGCCGCCAGCGGCGCGGCGGCGGTGGCCAGTACCGCGGCGAAGGCCGCTTTCCCCCCGCGGATCACGTGACGCCGGTCCACTCGAGGCTTCGGTCCCAGAGTTCCCGGGCGAGATCCTCGTCGTAGGCCTGGGCCGTCGCGGCGACCTCCGTCTCCACCTTGAAGTACCGCCCGGTCACCTCGTCGCGGGCGGGATCGTCGACGAGCCGCATGACGGCGCGACCGCCGACGTCGGGCTTCGGCATCAGGCCCTTGGCCGCGTTCAGGAGCAGCCCCAGCGCGCTCCGGTTCTTCCGCCAGATCCGCGTGCGGAGGACGCCGGGGTGCATGGCGTTCGCGGTGATCCCGCGGGCGCCCCAGCGCCGCGCCGACTCGAAGGTGAAGAGGGCGTTGGCCAGCTTCGTATCGCCGTAGGCCTGGAAACCGCCTCTCCACGCGTCGCCGCGGACGATGGCTTCGAGGGCGGCGCGGCGCAGGTCCCCGTTGCGGTGGGCCTCGGAACTCACGTTGACGATCCGGCCCCGCCCGGCCGCGAGCGGGGCGAGGAGCCGATGCGTGAGGAGGAAATGGCCGAGGTGGTTCGTCGCGAACGTCACCTCGAAGCCATCGGGTGTGATCTGGCGCCCGTGGAGCCAGACACCGGCGTTGTTCACGAGGATGTCGATCGCCGGCAAGCGGGCGGCGAGGCGGTCGGCCAGCGCGCGGACATCGGCCTGGAGTGAGAGGTCGGCGCGTTCGAGGCGGACATCCGCGCCGCCGGCGGCCCCCGCCCGCCGCACGTCGGCGACCGCCGGCTCCCCGCGCTCGCGGCTGCGGCACACCATGGTCACGTCGGCGCCCGCCCGCGCGAGGAGTTCGGCGGCGGACTTCCCGACTCCCGAGTTGGCGCCGGTGACCACGGCGACCTGCCCTTTCAGATCGAGATCCGTCCCGTCCGCGACCTCCGTCATCGAGCCGGGAGGGCGAACGCCTGCAGCTTCGAGTCGACCTGTCCGTCGGCGGAGGTCGCGACGACGACGAACTGGCGTCCGGACCGGGTGCGATACGTCATCGGGTTGCCGCGCCCCAACCCTTGACCCAGGTCCCCCCGCCACAAGGTGGTTCCATCGCGGACATCCATCGCCTCGATCCACGGAGTTCCACCGGCCAGGAACACGATTCCGCCCGCCGTCGCCAGCGGTCCCGATGTCGTGCCGTGGCTCTGCGGCGTGCCTCCCATGGCCGGAAGGTCGAGTCCCGCCAGCGCCGGGTGCTCGCGGATCGCGGAGTCGTCCCCGAACGGGCGCTGCCACAGGTGGTCGCCGGTATTGAGGTCGATCGCCGTGACCGTGCCGTAGGGCGGCTTGAGGATCGGAAGCCCGTCGGCCAGCGAGAGGATGCTCGCGAAGTTCGGGAGGTAGTCCGCGTCCCCGGCCCCCGGCTCCGCCTCGGCGACCCGGGCCAGGAAGGGATCATCGTACGCCTTCACGAACATGTGGCCGCTTTCGGGATCGATGGCCGCGCCGCCCCACCCCGCCCCGCCGATGAGGCCCGGCATCATGATCGTGCCCTCGACGGAGGGCGGGGTGAAGATCGGCCCGGTCCGGTGGCGGCGGAACACCTCCAGCGCTTCCGCTCGCAGTTCGGGCGTGAAGTCGATGAGGTCGTCTTCCGTGATCCCCTGCCGGGAGAACGGCGCGGGCCGCGCCGGGAACGGCTGGGTCGGCCACGGCACCTCGCCGGGAACGGTGCTCTCGGGCACGGCCCGCTCCTCGACCGGCCACACGGGCTCGCCGGTTTCGCGGTCCAGCACGTACGTGAACGCCGTCTTCCCCACCGCCACGACCGCGTCGATTTCGCGCCCGCCAACCTCGATCGTCACGAGCCCCGGCGGAGCGGGCAGGTCGTAGTCCCACAGCCCGTGGTGAACGGTCTGGAAGTGCCACACGCGCTCGCCCGTCCGGGCGTCCAGGCACACGAGCGACTCCGCGAACAGGTTCTGTCCCCGCCGGTGCCCGCCGTAGAAATCGTTGTTCGGCGTGGAGACGGGCAGGTAGAGCAGTCCCCGCTCGGGATCCAGCGAGAAGGGAGCCCACACGTTCGCGGAGCCGGTGTAGGACCAGGACTCGTCCTCCCACGTCTCGACCCCGTACTCCCCCTCCTTGGGGATGGTGTGGAAGGTCCAGCGCAGTTCGCCCGTGCGCGCGTCGAACGCCTGGACGTCGCCGGGGGGGTTGTTGCGGTAGATCCGGTTGTCCGGGACGCCGCTGCCCACGATGACGATGTCGTCGTACACGACGGCGGGAGAGGTGTTGGAGATGTGAAGCCGGTTCGCGTCCCAGGCGAGCCCCTCCGTCAGGTCGACCTCACCTCCGTCACCGAAGTCGGGAATCGGCTCGCCGGTCGCGGCGTCGAGCGCGATGAGCCGCCAGCGCGAGTTGAGGAAGATCCGGCGCTCGCTCCCGTCGCTCCACTGCGCGATCCCGCGGTGACAGAAGCGGCAGCCGCGATGGAGGTTCCCCCACTCCCAGGCCCTGGGGTCGTAGCTCCAGAACTCCTCTCCCGTCTCCGCGTCCAGCGCGACGACCCGGCTGTAGGGGGTCGAGAGCCACATCGTGTCGTTGATGACGATGGGCGTCGCCTCGAAGGCGCCCGGCGCCACGCGTTCGCCCTGGATGGGGCTCGCCGCGTCGGGAATCGGTTCCTCTCCGGTCTCCCAGACCCAGGCCGCCTCGAGCTCCGCGACGTTCGAGCGGTCGATGTCCGTGAGAGAGGAATACTTGAGGCCGCCAGGGTCGCCGCCGTACACCGGCCAGTCGTCGCCCGCGAATGTCGTGGTCGGCTGCGAACGTTCGTCGGTACCGCTGGCGGCTTCGTCGCCGCCGCAGCCGGAAAGCACCGCCCCGAGTCCGACCGCCAGCCACCCGAGGGCCGGCACGGCGCGGGCAGCGCGGGATATAACGGACGGTGGTCGAGGCATGCGTCCTCCGGGATATCGTCGGAAAAAAAATGTCGTCGGCGAATGATTCGCAGGGGCGGGAATCTGGGGGACGCGACCGGATGCGGCGAGTCCGCCGCCGTCCGCGGCGTTCGGTCGGTGCCGGGTTAGCAGCCCGTGGCAAAACCCCGCGTCAGCGCCGAGAACGGTGAAGCGCTCGCCTGACAAGGAGTGACGAGGGAGAATAGCAGCGCTATTCTGCGGATATTTCGTAACTTGCATATACTGCAATGGTTTAGGGTCTTTGGACTATCTCGCATCCCCTTTTTACATCCCTATTTCCAAATGGGATTCCGTGCGACTTTGCCGGACGTTGGCGGACCCCAGGGATCGTTCATCCTTGCGGCTCCAACGCAATCAGCCTGACCACGCGCACGGTCGGCGACGTCAAGCTCGCCGGTCTCGATCTAAGCTGTGGGGCCGATCAGGACCGTGGCCTTAGCTCGCTGGCCGCGACGTCCCAGCGAGATCCGGTCCTCAAGGTCCATCTTCAAACTCAACAACTTCGACCCTGCTTCTCAAGCTCCGATAAACCTCTGTGACCAGTGCAAGGAAGTCAGGAATCAATCTTCTTCGGTCCAATCCAGACCGTC
The DNA here is from genome assembly GCF_947581735.1 of Candidatus Palauibacter soopunensis. Taxonomy (NCBI): domain Bacteria; kingdom Pseudomonadati; phylum Gemmatimonadota; class Gemmatimonadia; order Candidatus Palauibacterales; family Candidatus Palauibacteraceae; genus Candidatus Palauibacter; species Candidatus Palauibacter soopunensis. Next base: position 14,658 of record NZ_CANPVT010000053.1, on the reverse strand, counting down.
GCCCATCCGACCGCCAAGACCTCCGCCCGTGACTATTGCCGGTGCCAGCGTCGCTGCCTCGACAAAATCCGACCCGTTACAACTGGCACGAACAACCTCCGTCACGCCGCCATGCTCGGCCCCCCTGTAGCGGACGTGAACCTTGCCTTGGTGCGGATTGTTCCGCAGGTAACGCCATCCTTGGAAGATAGCTTCGTTCCAGTCATCAACGAACAACTCCTCCGGGCGGTCCCCACCGTCCATGCTCCCCCCTCGGTCGTAGTGCCAACGCTTCGGCCATGCCCAATCCCAAATCTAGCGAGGCGTTGATCGCGGGCGGAAGGTGCGAGAAGATTTAGCTTGATGCAGAGGTCAACGAAGCGAGATGGAGGGCTTTTGATCGGCGATGGGAAGCGTCCCGGTTCGACCGCTGCGGTGCGGAGGAAACGGAGCGGTCGGCGCGGGGCGGCGGATCGGGAAGCGAGGTCGTCATGAGAGACGTGTTCTATCTGCTTCTGCCCTGCTCGGGTCGGCATGAGTGACTGGATACTGCCGCTCTTGGCACTCGTGCTCATCCCCGGCTTGATGTACTTGGAACTGTGGAGCACTTGGAGGGACAAGCGGCACCGGAAACCCCGACCCCGCCGCCGACGCCGGGGCGGGGTGCGGGATCAAGGCGAGTGTTCCGGTCGGATCCTCCAGGCGGCGGAGGCGGTGCTGGCGACGCCAATGCGCGACCTGCGAGACATTGCGGGCGACGCCGGTGTCTCAGAAGGGAGCGCCGTCATCGTTTGGCTGGCCTGGCTTCGCGGGCTGGACGGTGCGGACACTTTCGGGACGGCCGTTCGCCGGGCGGACCGGACGGAGCTTCGGGCGCTGCTCCACGCGGCGGTTGTGAACGTAGACGCGGAAACCGCACTCGCGTTCGCGGAGGACGATTGCAGCCTCCGCTGCCCTGCAGGGGTGGTGGGGTGCTGGTGCGGCGAGCCGTGTCCAGCGTGTGTTCCAGGCGAATCGTCCCCGGCCGCGCGGCGACAACGACTCTGCGCTGGTTGCTTCGCGGTGGTTGCGGGTCTTGAGGTTCCGTCCGGGGTTCTCACGCGGCTCCGGCGGCGGTTTCGCCGCCGGTGAAAGGCGAGAGCGTGAAATGCAAACCGGATGAGCCGGTCGCGGAGTACATTCGAGACGTTAGTGTTCGGCTAGAGAGTTCCTTGCCACCGCACGCGAGCCAGCCCATGCAAGAGGCGCGCTCCTCGCGAGCCGGCGGGAGGTGATGAGACGCTGGGCCCGCTATCTTGCCGAATCCGCAGGAGCACGCCCTGCGTGGACGCAACTCGGATAGGGAGAGGTCATGGAACCGCGTTCTCCGCAACGGCCAAGTATGTCCCGTCGCGAAGCCGACGCTCACGTCGAGCAGCGGTCCAAGCCGATGCCCTCTTTCCGCCCTCCGATCGAAGTCCACATGTGGCTGGACTTTGCTCTCGACATGGAGCGCAAGAAGCACGCTGCGGTCCCAATCCGGTCCAGCCCCATCGGCGACTGGGAGGCAATACAAGCTTGGGGTTACATTACGACGGCTTACGTGCTCGCCGAGCAGGGACTGAAGGCACTCCTTCACCACACTGTCAGCTTCGACGAGGCGCGTCGCGGCTTGCGCGAAACCCATAGGCTACGCTGCCTCTTCGACGCCCTTGACCGCAAGGACCGAGCAACGCTGAACGACTTCTACGAAGACTACCTTCGCGCGCAACGAGCCGGAGGCCCCGGCATCCAAGAGAACGTCGCGTCGTTTCTTGACCATCTCGACACCGGCCGTGGATCCGTAACGTGGAGGTACAGTATCCAAGAGTCTGCCGAGGCCGACGCGGTTCCACACTTCCGGCATCTGCACTTGCGACTCCTGTGGGAGTGCATACGCTGCGTCAAGGATCTCCTGTATTACCGCACCATCGATGAGCAGTGCGTTCCGCAGCCGCACAGCGAAATCCAGCGGGGCCGGCGGCGCCAAGTGTACGAAGAATGGTGCTTCCGAAAGCGCCATTCTGACGGCGACTGGCATGCCCAAGACCGAATCGAACTCCTCTGGGGTCCCGATGCAGGCGAGCATGTCGATTTCCTCGTGATCCAAGACGGACTTGTCGCGTTCTGGTTTGGCGACCCCGAGAAGGTCCGATCTCAGCTTGAACTGAGAATCATCGATTCAAGGGCTGATATCCGAGAATTCAGTGCGACGAGCGACGCTGCGTTCGGGGATGGCGCGAACGAGATGTCGCTTACGTCCCGCGAATCGACGGTCGACTTCGGCGGTGTCGGGGGGACCAGTGTGATTCAAGCCAAGTTCGATCAGGAGAATCAACTCGCGCTCGTGCGATACCGGAACCAACTCCTAGCCAATCGTGATTCGAGGGGTGAGGCTGAACTGCAAGCCGCCACCGATGAGTATGGTCGATCCGTACGGCGGGCTCGGAAGGATCGCATCAAGGCGGTCGTCGAGCTGCTTATGGATGACTCCGGCAGGGACTGACAACGACGGCCCCGGCTCGGGACAACCCTCCGGGACGGCAGCCACTGAGGTAGCGCTCGCCATCGCCGTCGCCGTTCACCTCACGTTTTAAACCAGCGATCTACCGGATCTCCCCATCTTCCTTGAACTACCGAACGCATGTCGCCGCTTCCTTGACGGCTGCCACGAACACGTCCCCGGACCACCCCATTGGTTCCTCGAAACCAGCTATCCCCGTCCTGCCGTTGGTGCTGGCGCGCGTCGGCTCCGTCGCGGGGCGTTGGGCGGCCGTGACATCACGGTCGATCGAGGCGGAGGTGGACGGGTGGATCCGCGAACGCAGCGTCGAAGCCGGTTTCGCAAGCACTCGGCGAGCTTCGCAGCGACCGGAAAACAGCCCCTTTAGATGCTCCTAAGGCACGGCAGCCAGCCGACGCAGTGTTGAACACTGCGGCTGGCGAGGGGGACGCTGCGCCCCCCTTGAACCCCCAGCATCCCGCGTCGCTCAGCGGTCAGCGGAGGGACGCGGAAGGCCGCGTCCCCGACACCGGCGCCGGTGCGCTCGGGCCTGAGCGCCGCACCGTCATCAGCACTTCGGTGGCATCACGCCCGCCGACCATACCGCCTCGTCGGAAAGGCGACGGCGTGGCGTGTCCGATCACCCCGCATCGATGGCCTGGTAGTGCATCGTGCAGACCGCCAAGCCTCGTGTATTTTTCCACCGGACGCTGCTCGCCACCGCATCTCGGACGAAGGCGGTCACGGCGCATTCTTGGGGGCCTCCGGTGCGGCTATCGGGCAACGGAAACGGACCGGGCACCATCTAACCGTGGATTGGGGCGAGGGGTGGTGAGAGCCGTGTGAATCTGACCGATGGAGAACACCGAGTCGTGTACCGTGAATCGATAGCAGGCGCGCTGGCGCTACTAATGGCCGCAGCCCCGGCGGTGGCCCAGGAGGTCATTGAACTGCCTGCTGAAGACCGCCAGCTGAATCCCACCTTGGACGAGGTCTACAGGGTCGGGTCGGCGTTGGGTGAGGACTGGGAACAGTTCGGCAACGTGCGCCGCGTGGCGTTCGATGCCGCAGGCCAGCTCTACGTGTTCGACAACCAAGCGGATCGAATCATCGTCGTGGGCGCGGACGGCGGGTTCCAACGGGCGTTCGGGCGGGAAGGCGATGGACCCGGGGAGTTCCGGAGTCCAGACGGCTTCGCCGTCATGCCCGACGGGCGGGTCGTGATGGGGGATCTCGGTCACCGCGGCTACCACATCTTCGATGCGGACGGCGAATTCGAGCGCACGGTGCGGATGGCACCCGAGCCGGGTAACGTGCGAATCACAGACCTCCTTCCCGACCCGCGTGGAGAAGCCGTCTACTCCGCCGTGGGCGCGCAGTTGCTCAGGATGGGCTCCGGCACCACGGCGCGAACGACTCCGCCCACGTCGCGACCGGTCGAACGGCTCATCCTGACCGGCGAAATGGCAGTGAAGGACACCGTTGCGGAGGGCTGGCTTCCGGAAGGCGGAGACCCAACCGAGCTACCGATCGGCGGTCGGCCCAGCTTCCGACTACCGCCCCCGCAGGTGTTCGGTCCGATGATGCTGGCCGGAGTGCTTCCAGACGGTAGCGTGGCGTTTTCCGACTCGTCGGCGTACGCGATCAAGATCGCGCGCTCCGGGGCGGGGGTCTTCCGAATCCTGCAGCGGCCCCTCCAGCCGACCCGGGTCACCGACCGGATGATCGAGAACGAGCGAGAACGGCGGGCGGCTCTCGCGGCTGCGGGCCAGGGGCCGAGAATGGTGGTCAACGGCGTGGAGTATTTCCCGCAAGTCCAGCTTCTCGACAGGGTGGGGGTCTTCACCGAGGTGTCGATTGTACGGGGGCTGAGAACGAGTTGGAACGGTGAGATCTGGGTGCAAAGGCGCGGGGAGGAGCCCAGCGACGATGATGGCCCCATCGATGTTGTGACCATGGAGGGGCGCTACATCGGGACCTATCCGGCGGGCTCGATCGCGCTGCCGGACGCTCTCGGCCCGGACGGCTTGGCCGCTTTCGTCGAACAGGACGAAATGGACGTGGAGACGGTGGTGGTGAAGCGGCTGCGGCGGGCTTCGCGGAGTCCGTAGCTGACGGAGGATTGAGGCGGCCCGCGATCCTTGCGCGCTTCTCGGGGTCGAAGGGGCGGAGCCCCTCGCCAGCCCCGTGTATAACACGGGGCTGGCTTGAGCGCCTAACGGTGCTCCAAGCCAGCCCGGCGGACGCCTCCGAAACGCCTCTTCGGGCGTCGCCCGGAACAACCTCGACCAGACCATCGCGGGCCGACCCCATCGCCTAGTCGTCGTTGGTTTCAAGGACGGCGAAGGCGACGGCGGCGCGCTCTGTCGAGCACCGCGTTTCCCCCTACCCGTACCCCCTCCGGGACCTGAGTTCGTCGCTCGTGGGCGATCCTGCGACACGGTAGGTTCCCCGAAATGCCCGAGCCCGGCCCGGGAACTACCTCTGAGCCCTTCGAGGAGGCGGCGACCCCTCCAACGTACCTATATTCCGCGGCGGTCCCAGTCGGGGGCGGCAAGAGTATCGGTACGGGAACAGGGCAATGGTCAAGAAGCCACGAATCGCGCACACCCTCGTACCGAGCCTCCTGCTGGCCGCATCCGCAGCCTTCCCGGTCGGCGCGAGCGCTCAAACCGCGCCGCCATTCAAGTCCGCGCTCAGCGCCGCAATGGCCGAAGTGCGCCGGAGTCCATTCTACTCGACGAGCCGTGTCGAGGGACTCTCGATCGTCGGGATGGCCTCGGTCGCCGTTCCCCATGCCGGATATCGGTTGGACCCCGACTCGACCGAGGGACCGTCCTTCCACAGGGTGTTCTGGCCAACGCTCGGGGCCGTTTTCCTGTCGGAGTTCGTGTTTCTGTACAACGTTTTCGACGATGAATCGGATGTGTCCGGGGACGTGTTCGGCACGGCGGTCCTGGTTGTGGGACCACCGGCGGTTGCACGGATCATGGGGGCTCGGTTCACCTCCGGCCTGCTCGGTTCGGCAGCGGGACTCGGCCTCGGCTATGGACTCTTTCGTCTGGGATTGGCGTCCGGGCTGGACGACTCCGTAGCGTACTGGTCCATTCCGCTAACCCATGCCTTACTGACCACCGTCATCAGCCGGTTGTAGCACCTCTCGTCAAGGCTGGGTCCCGGTGCCCGCTCCCCGGCCCGCGAGATACGCTTCCCAGTCGGCCATGAGCCGACGCCGCCGCTCGAACAGGTCCGTGCGGCGGTACGCGGCCTCGACCTTGCTCTTGACCACGTGCGCCAGCGCCGCCTCGACCACCTCGCGGGGATGGTCGGTCTTCTCCGCCGCCCAGTCCCGGAACGACGACCGGAACCCGTGCGGCACCGCCGCGATCCCGTGCTTCCTCAAGAGCCGGTTCAGCCGCTTCCCGTCCAGCGTCCTCCCGCGCTCGTTCACGAACACGACCGGATTCTTCCCGCCCTCCAGCTTTCGGGCCGCCTCCAGAATCTCCAGTGCCCGCTCGCACAGCGGCACCCGCTGCTCGCGCCCGGTCTTCATCCGGGTTGCGGGGATCGTCCAAACACCCGAGCGTTCATCCATCTCGCTCCACACCGCGCCACGGACCTCGGCACCACGCGCCGCCGTCAGGACAAGGAACTCGAAGGCCAACGTGTCCACTCTCCCCGGATCCGCCGCCCGCACCTTCGCGACGGCCGCGGCGACCTCGCCGTGAGGCAGGGCCTTGTGGTGGGTGACGACATCGTGCTGCGGTCCCAGCAGGTGAAGGATCCGGTCGCAGGGGTTGTCCGTCCTCCATTCCATGGCGATGGCCCACTCCAAGACCGCCCGGATGCGCATATGCACGAACCGGGCCGTGGGACCCATGGTGTGCCAGATCGGGGTGAGGATCTCCAGCACGTCGCCGCTAGTGACCTCCGAGACGGCGACATCCCCGATGCGGGGGAAGGCGTGAATCTCCAAGTTGCGGAACCATTCCTTGGCGTACGCGGCGCTCCGCCACCCGGCCCGCTTCTGCTCGACCACGAGCTTAGAGGCTTCGGCGAAGGTGGGGATGCCGACCAGCCGCCGCTTCTCGGCCAAGGGATCGCCGCCCGAACGGGCGAGCTTCCGGTTGGCGAGCGCCTGCTCGCGGGCTTCGGCGAGAGAGACCAGTTCGACGCTTCCGAGTCCGAGCTCCCGCTTGCGTCCCCGGATGACGAGGCGTTGAATCCAGCTGCGGGTTCCGGTCTTCTGGACGTAGAGGTAGAGTCCGTTCCCGTCGCAGTGTCTTCCGGGCGGTGCGGAGCGCACGAAGGGGGCGGAGAGCCGCTTGTGTGGATGGCGGCCTCGGGGCTTGCCTCGCGGGCGTTTCGTGGGGGAAGTGTTACCATTATCCATCCCCTAATCGTAGCCGGGATGGAGCGGGATGGCAAGGATCGTAGCTGGACGGCAGAGGTAGGAGAAACCCTACCTAAAGCGTTGTAAATGCAAGATGTTACGAACTGTTATGGACGACTTCGGACATCATGGGATTCCAAGCGTCCGACTTGCAGCGCTATTTGACCGAGGAGCGACGCAGAGCGCAGCGTTTCAGGCGAGATGCAGCGCCGCTCGAACGCAGCGGGGCTTTTGCCACGGGCTGCTAGGGTCATTCGCCGGCGAGGAGTCCCGGGTTGTGCCGGCGGGCGTAGTCCACGCAGGCCTCCCAGTCCGCTGCGTAGAAGGCGCGGGCGCGCGCGAGTTGCGCTTCGGTGAGGAGCGGGTCGGAACTCAGGAGCCGCTCCGGCGCGACGCGTCCGAGCGTTACGCCCGCGTGCCAGGCGAGCCGGCGAGACCGCACACGGAGCCACCGGAGGCCGGCGGACGCGGGCTCTTCGCGCCGCTTCACGGGCCAGCGTCGACGCACCTCGCGCAGGAATCGGTACTGCCGGTCGCGATAGGAACGGTTCGACGGGCGGAACGAGATCCGGGCCTCGTCATACGACGCGCCCACGTAGTCGGCGATGGTGCGAACGAAGGCCCGGGGATCCTCGACGAGCTGGTCGAAGAAGAGGACGAGGGGCCGATGCTCGAAGTGGTCCTCGAGCACCCGGATGCGCTCGCGGAAGAGGGCCGAGGACTGCGGCCGGACGCCTTCGTCGCGCTCGAGGTCGATGAAGGCCTCGAACGGGACATGGCGCAGCTCCTTGATCTCCCGGAGATACACCGACCGGAGCCACTCATCGTGGCGGCGCAGGACCAGAATCGGCCGGGCCGCCGGCGCCGCGCGCGCGAACCACTCCACGGCGGGCGTCAACTCGCGGTATCCGAGTTGCCGGGACACGAGCACGGGAAGATCTCCGCCCCGCCGCATCACCTTCGCGCTCTGCCGAAACCGGGTGCGCGGCACGTAGCGCACGCCCCGAAAACGCGGAAACACCCGTTCCTGCAGCCACCGCGAGGCCGCCCGGCCCGCTCCCGCGTGGAAAAAGACCTCCGGCATCAACTCTCGCGTAGCGCATCCAGGAACACGTCGCCGTACTGCTGGAGCTTGGCGGGGCCGATGCCGGGGACCCGCAGCATCTCCTCGGGCGAGCCGGGGCGCAGGTCGATCAGGTCCCACAGCACCTGGTCGCTGAACACGATGTAGGCGGGGACGCCGCGCGCGTCCGCCAGTTGCTTCCGCAGCGTGCGGAGGCGCTGGAAGGTGGGGTCCGACGGCGACCGGTCGACATCGGCCGCCGCGGGGCGCCGCCGGGAGCCCGCCGCGCGCGCCTTCCGCTTGAGCACGGGGAGCACGTCCACGAGATCCGTCACGCCGAGTCCCGTACACACGTCGCACGACTCGCCGCACCCATCGAAGTCCTCCCCGAAGTAGGCGAGCAGCCCGCGGTGGCGGCACGCGTCGCGGTCCGCGAGCCGGAAGAGGTCGACGGCCGCCCGGCGCTTCGCCTCGCTCACCCCCGGATCGTCGATCTCGGCGAGGAACCGCTCGCGCACCTTCACGTCCGCCCACGAGTAGAAGAGCACGCAATCGCTCGGGAGTCCGTCCCGTCCGGCGCGTCCGATCTCCTGGTACCACGACTCGATGTCCGACGGCATGTCCCGGTGGATGACGAAGCGCACGTTGGACTTGTCGATCCCCATCCCGAACGCGATCGTCGCCACGACCACGTCGACCTCGTCGCGGGCGAAGGCGTCCTGGTGCTCAGCCCGCGCGTCGTCGTCGAGTCCCGCGTGGTAGGGGACGGCGTCGACGCCCTCGCGCCGCAGGAACTCCGCCATCTGTTCCACGGACTTTCGCGACAGGCAGTAGACGATCCCGCTCTCCCCCCGGTGCCGCCGGATGAGCCCGAGAATCTCGGCCCGCGTATTCCCCTCCCCCTTCTTGCGGCAGACGACGCGGAGGTTCGAGCGAAAGAAGGAACCCTTGTATCCCTCGGGTTTCCTCATCCCCAACTGTCGAACGATGTCGGCGGCGACCCGCCGGGTGGCGGTCGCGGTGAGCGCGAGGATCGGCAGTCCGTTTCCTCCCGCGCCTTCGTCGCGAATCTCGTCCCTCAGTCCCTGGAGCGCGCGGTAGGACGGACGAAAGTCGTGTCCCCACTGCGAGATACAGTGCGCCTCGTCGACGACGATCAGGGAAAGCGGCGCGTAACGGAGGCGTGCCCGCATGTGCGGCCCCAGCGCTTCCGGCGCCAGGTAGACGAGTTCATAGTCCCCGCGCTCGAATCCCCGCAGCCGGCGCCGGCGCTCGTCCGCCGCGAGCGACGAGTTGATCGCCGTGGCCCGGAACCCGAGGTCGCGGAGGGCATCGACCTGGTCCTTCATGAGGCTGATGAGCGGGGAGAGGACGAGCACCGTCCCCGGCATGAGACGTGCCGGGATCTGGAAGGTGAGCGATTTCCCCGCCCCTGTGGGCATGACGCCGATGCAATCCCGCCCCGCGAGGACGGAATCGATGATGTGCGCCTGTCCCGGCCGGAATTCGTCGTAGCCGAACACGTCGCGCAGGACGGATTCCGGGGGGGAGGCGCCGAGGTCGATCATCGTTCGCAACATACGATGGATGTCCGGTCCCGGCTCAACGGGACCTCAACGGCGCGGCCGCGGTATCACGTCATAGTCGGATCACGCGCGCGGGCGTGCGGGAAACCCTTTTCGTGCCGTCAGCGTCCTTACAGGTTGAGAGGCTCAGGCTGCCCCTGCCCCGGAGGTGTGCGATGTCGACGCGTTCCCGCCGATCCGGTCCGAAGGTCGGAATTCTTCTTCTTCCGCTCATCGTGTTTGCGGGCGCGCTGCTTGGAGCGTGCGGGGATGGTGCCGTGCCGCCCGACTACACTGCCGAGGAACTCGCGGCGGCGAAGCAGCAGCTTCGGGACCATGCGCGGCTGCGCACGTTCGAGGCCGGGAAGCTGTTCGGAGACGAGTGGGTCGCCCGCGCTCCGGACGACGCGGAACTTCGAGGCCTCTACGCCTACCAGCTCGCGGGCTGGGGCCTGTCGAAGGAGGTCCGCGAGCAAGCCGATGCGCTTCTCGCCGAAGATCCGAAGAACCCGTGGGGCCTCTACGCGAAGGCCTATGCGCACCTCCTCGACCGTGAAGCGAAGCTCGCGGTCGAGACCGTGCGGACGGCGTGGGAGGCTTCGCCGCAGCCGGAGTTCGCTTTCCTCTACCTGAGGGCGCTGGCGCAAGCCGATTTCAACGCGGCACGCGAGTTGCTCGCATCGTTCGACGAAGAGACCCGCGCCTGGCCGGAGGTTCTGCGAATGAAGGGCCGGATCGAGTCGCAGGCCCGCTACGCGCTGGACGATCCGACATGGGCGGACACCAGCTCGGCGACGTTCACGGAACTCATTGAGCGCTTCCCGAACCACGTCAGCGGATACACGTGGCTGGCCAACGAGGCCTACAACGCCCGCCGCATGGACGAGTGGACGACGCTCATGGAGACCGCCCTCGAACTCGCACCGGGGTCGGGGGACGTGCGGAGCCAGCACTGGAGGGGCTTGTGGCAGTCGGAACTCCTTCCCGCCGAGGAACGGCAGGCGGCGGTGGAAGCGAGCATGGCGGCATATCGGGAGGCGAGCCCCGAGACCCTGGAGGGCCTGCAGGCCATGGCCTCCATGTACCGGCAGATGGAAGACGAAGAGCGCGCGGCCGAACTCGAGGCCCGAATCGTCGAGAGCGATCCGGCGAGCTATCACGCGATGACCGTGTACGTGGGCGAGACGCGAAGAATCAGCCGGGAATCATACGAGATCTACCAGGCGCACGGCGAAGACTCGCCGGAGTATCGGGCCCAACTCCCCCTGGTTCGCGGTGCGGCGTATCGCTATCTGGAACGCCCGCTCTACAGCGACGTCTTCACAGGCGGCGTCTATCTCGATCTCTACTCGGCGCTCAACGCGATGGACCCCGTTCCCGCCGAAGAGTTGGCCGAGGCGATCCGGGGGCTCGCGAAGTACGAGCGTCTCAATCCCTACTTCACGTTCGGGGAAGCCCCGCTCGCGATGATCGATCACACGCCATACCCGCTCGAGGCGGTCGACATCGTACGCGAGGGCATGCCCATTGTGCTGGAGCGATTGAACGAGTCGCGATACCGGTACGATACGGAGGGCGAGTGGGATCAGACACTTCGGTACTACCTGGGCGGCATCTACGACGTCATCGGCTGGGCGTACTTCAAGGCCGGCCGCACGGACGACGGGCGCCACACCCTGGAGCGCGCGCTGGCAATCAATGACCGCAACCGGGACGCAAGGTATCACGCGGGTCAGGTGTACGAGCAGTTGGCCGCCGAGGCAGAGAAGGCGGGAGATACCGAGGCGTTCACCGAGTGGCTGGATCGGGCCGAGGACTCCTACATCGCCGGATTCGGGGCCGCCCGTGGCGAGAACCCGAACGAGGCGGCGCTCGAAGCGCTCTACGAGAGCCGGAACGGGAGCCGCGACGGGATCGAGGAGTACCTCGCGACGCTCGACGAACGCGACCGGATCCGGCGGCGCGATCGCATCCTCGAGTCGCGAGTGGAGGCGGCGGGCACGTACGAACCGTTCACGCTCGCGCGGCTCGACGGCGAAATGGTCGACTCGGCGGACCTCGAGGGGAAGATCGCCGTGCTGCACTTCTGGGGGACGTGGTGCGGGCCGTGCGTCGTCGAGATGCCGGAGTACCAGAAGTTCGATGAGCGCTACCGCGACGACGCGGAGGTCGCCGTGCTCTCGATCAGCAACGACCGCACGAACGACGTGATCGAGGAGTACCTGGCGAAGAACAACTTCGACTTCACCGTGCTCGTGGACGACGACTACGTGACGCGCGCGGGGGTGAGCGCCTGGCCCACGACCTGGTTCGTCGACCGCGAGGGCTACATCCAGTTCGTGAAGATCGGCACCGCCCTGAAGCTCGACGAGGAGTTCTCCTGGCGCGTCGAGGCGCTTCGGGGAGCTGACGACACGCGCTGACGCCGCCGGCGACGGCCGGCTACCAGCGGAAGGCGGTTCGGGCGGCCTCCGCGGCGAGGAGCGTCCGCAGCTCCCGGGCCGTGTCGACGGGCAGATAGGGGATGTCGACCTTGTGGGAGGCGGCCCCCGCTCCGGCCGTATCCACCCGGAGGCTGGCCATGCCCCGCCAGCGGTCGATCGGCGACGCGCGCAGCGCGACGACCTGGATGCGGGTGTAACGGGCGATCGTCGTCCGGCGCCACAGCCAGCCGCTCCGGAACCAGACCATGTCGTCCTTCAGCGCCCACCCGAGGTGGTCGACATAGCGCCGCGCGTAGAGCACGGCCCAGGCGAGAAACGCGGCGTGGAAGGCGACGCCCCAGGCTTCGAGCGCGAAGTAGAGCGGCACCGCGGCCAGCGTGGCGAGGAAGCACGTTCCCCTCAACACGCGCCGGAAGGCGAGCGGAGATACGGGCTCCCAATTCACCTCGGGAGCGTCCAGTTCCGGGATCACCTCCCGGAGGAACTCACGCAGGCGTTCTCGTCTCAGGATGGGCGCGAGTTGGTGCCGGTGCGGATCCGCGTTCCCCTGCGCCCCGGCCTGGCTTCCTCCGGCGGTCTGGACGCCGACCGCAACCCGGCCCGCCCAGCGGTGGAGCGGTCCCTCGTGGATCGTCACCGTCTGAACGCGGCGTAACGGGATCGTCGCGGCGACCTGCGTCAGCATGCCGAACGTGGCGCGCAGTCCCTCCTCGGACCGCACGACCCGGTAGTCGTGCAGGCGCACGAGCGTCCAGACGATCGAGAGTAGTCGGGCGAAGATCACGAAGGCGACGACGAGCGCCGCAATGGCGGCCACGGTCACGAGAACGCCGGCCGCCACCACGTCCGCGGCGGCGCCCTCGACCGCGGGCCCGATCCACGACTGCTCCCCGGCGACCCAGTCGGAGGCCCGCTCGAACAGCCCCGTCTCCCACGCGAGGCCGAAGGCGGCGGCGATCAGCACCATGCCGCGGTTCTGGAGCAGACCGTGGAGCAGAAGTTCGCGCGCGGGAAGATGCAGCAGCGTGCGACCCTCCGGGGTGCCGGCCGACGCGAGATCCGTCGCCGCTGGCTCCGCGAGTATGCCGGTCGCCGCCTCCCCGGCACCCGTCCCCGTCGCGGCGTCCGTCACCTCTCCGGCAGCCGCCGCCTCCCCGGCGGCCTCGCGCTTTCCCTCGCGGACCCGCTCCCGCAGCGCTTCGAGGGCCGGCAGCGGGAGGACGGTCAGCGTCGCCTCGGGTTCCTGTCCCCCGCCCGTCTGGAGCTTGACCTCCACGACACCCAGCACGCGATGGAACACGCCCTGCACGGCGTCGAGGTTCTGGATCCTCGCGTACGGCACGTGTCGCTCGCGCCGAAACAGGAGGCCGCTCCGGATCACGAGTTCCGCCTCCTCGTACCGGTACCGGAAGGTCAGGTAGCGGACCACGGACCCCACCACGAGAGGGATGAGCCCGACAAGGAGGACGAAACGCATCTCCACGACGCCCAGGAAGTTGGCCGACGCGCCTCCGATGATCAGGGGGAGGATCGCCCGCCGCAGTTGGCTTCCGAGCGAGAAGCCGATGGAGAGCGGATGGAGCCGGTGTTCGGTGGCCCGCGAGGGCGCCGCCGCCTCAGACGGCATCGTCTCCCGCCGGCGGCAGGAGATGATCCCGGATGCGGAGCGCCGTCCCGTGCTCCAGGCCATCGAGGGAGACCTTGGCGTGGTCGGTGCCCGCGGTGTAGATGCCCAGCGTCCCGAGGCCGTACTTCCGCTCGAGCGGCCCCTGCGACACGTCGGTGTGCTGCACGCGGGAACGCGCCACGCTGATCGCCTGCCGCCAGATCACGCCCTTGCGGATCTCGATCCCGTCCGGGTGCACGGCGTAGGACGCGTGACGGTGGTGAAGGACCGGCCACCGGTACAGCCACCAGCCCAGCGCGACCGTGATGGCGCTCCAGACGCTGACCAACCCCGCCACGACGCCGGGTGGCGGCCCGGCCACGACCCACAGCACGGCGACGCCCGCCGCAAGCGGGAGCGAGACACAACCCGTGACGATGCCGCCGATCGTGCGCTGCAGCGGGATCACCTTCGGATCGAGCGAACGCCGCACCCCGTCCGCGATGCCGCCGGTCGCCGGGTCCGACGAGCCCGTCGAGGCGGCCATCTCGGCCGGGTCCGGCGTCTCGGGGCTGTGCGTCGACTCGTTCATGTGGACAAGTTACGCTGATCGAACGGTTTTCGTGTCCGCGCTCCTGGCCGGCGGAAACCGCGCCGGCGATCCGACGGGAGGAAGCGGTGAGTGCCGCGGAGTCACGCAGCGACGAAGAACTGCTCGCCGAGTGCACGGTCGAGACGTTCCGGGCCGGCGGTCCGGGCGGCCAGCACCAGAACAAGACGGAGTCGGCCGTCCGGCTCACGCACCGCCCCACCGGCATCGTCGTGACCGCGCGCGAGTCCCGCAGTCAACACCGCAACCGCGCCCGCGCCCTGGCTCGGCTCCGCGCCGCCCTCCGGGAGCGGGAGCACACCCCCAGGCCCCGCCGCCCGACGAAGCCCAGCCGGGCCTCCCGGGAGGAACGGCTGAAAGAGAAACGGCGCCGCTCCCTCACGAAGAGGCAGCGGCGCCGTCCCGAATCCGACGAGTAGGCGGGCTTGTCTCCCATAATCATGCAGATTCCCGCGTGATTTGCACGACCGGGTCACG